>DIMS01000053.1 GCA_002425685.1 Synergistaceae bacterium UBA5560
CCGCACGGATGTTTTCTTCTCTCTAAAGGAATACGGGAGCGGAAGCCCGTCCCGATGTCGGCTCTTGTTGGGTGTTGTGGAATTCAGCTCCGGTAGGACTTCATCATTCTCGTGTAGAATTGAAGGAGTGTCCGTTTGTACTTCGCGTTCGCCCGTCCCTTGTACCGGTCGAGGGCTCTGTCAATATCTCCGTTGTACCGACGAATGTGATTTGCCAGGAAGTAGGTGCCTACGCGGATGTTGTTTTCCGGAACCATGAGGTCCTTGAGGGTTTTGATATGCGGGAAGGCTCTCGCGATGCTCTTGCGATGGGCGGACCACTTGATTTGCATGAGGCCGTAACATCCGTGAGCGGAGGTGTTCGCCTTTGCGGTCGATTCCTTGACGACGATGGCTGCCACGAGGACAGGATCCACGCCGAAATCCTTGGCGGCATCGGTAATGAGTTTCGCATAACGTTCCGCGGTCTGTCCGGAGAGGCTCCCATTGCGCTCTCGCAGAAATCTCGCGATGGTCGTTGCCGTTTTCGGATTGCACTTGCCGTCGCCCAGGCTCTGCATGTAGAGGAAGTCGGAGTTTCTGTTGAAGAACTGTTCCTGCGCCGATGCGGGAAGGGTCCAAACAAACAGAAACAGAAGAAGCGCCGCGAACGAAGCGGGGAAAATGCGCCCGGCTCTTCGTGTCATCGTCATCAATCCTTTGCGTGCAAGATAGGTTGGGGTGGTTTCGCTGTCGTTCCTCCTTTTTGCCCGAAAAAAGCCGCCAGCCTCTTCAGCTGGCGGAAATGTATATATATGGTAAGGTGATTTTTGCTCTCTGGCAACCCGTAGGATTACGGAAGCATCGAAGGGGGAAGCGTGGTTTGCTTTTGTCAAAGCAAGACAACATCGGATTTGGAAGCCGCTTTGACGTGGAGATGTGATAACCGTGCAAAAAAATCTTGCTCTTTCGGTTTTTTCTGTTTTTTTATGTGTTGCGTGCTTTTGCGGCACCGCGCCATACGCTTCTTTTGGAGAAGCGCGTCTCGGCGAGGAGGATTTTCAGCCCCTCACACCTTTCCTGCGTGAATTTTCCGGTTGGGAAGGGGACGTGGTGGAGCTGTTTCTCGATGAGGACGCAAGAGGAGGTGTTCTCTCCAGAAGCTACACAAAAGGGAAGGCACTCCTCGAAATACGTATCATGATCGGTGGGGGGGTTGCGTCCTATCTCGGAGGCATGGTACCGGGGATGCTCCTCATGGAGAGCGACACAGTGCGTATGGAGCGGCGTTCTTTCGGAGGTTTTCCGGCGGTGATCCGCCAGGAAAAGGGCAGCCCGGCGGGGGCGTTGGTCGTTCTCCTCGGAGGCGAAGAGTCGGAATTCTCCCGGAAAGGACGGGACGCGCTGGTGCTCTTCGTTTACGAGGGGATCACCAGCGCTGACGTGGAGCAGCTTGCGAAGGACGTCGATCTTCAGGGGTTGCAATACATTGTCGGATCCTCTGGAAACGTCCAGCAATAGTTCTGTGGCGGTTTCGTCAGCCCTTGCATCGCGAAGGGAAAGTCACTGGCGAAGACCAGGGCGTCTCCGTCCCGGAAGAGGAGCATGTCCCGATTACCCTTCTTCACGAAAGGAACGCCGTCGGCGAAACCGAAGAAATTGGATTCGAAACAGCAGAGCGTCTCCATCAGAGGAAGTCCCATGTCCACCACCATGCGACCGATGAATTCGCTGTCGGTGATGTCTCCCCATGCCCGGGCGAGAGGTGCGAGGGTCGCCTCGTTGCCGTTTGCCGCGAAGATGAGCCGGGACGTTGCTTTGCCGGTGGGGGAGTGTCGCCCTTCCACGAAAAAGGGGTGGCAGTTGCGGTCGGAGATGGATCCCTCGCTGGCTTTTCTGCTGTGAAAGAGAATCCACGTGTACTGCTCCGTCTCCATTGTCCGGGCCGCTTCGGCGGGAGAGAGAGAGACGCCTTTTGTCACGCGCACTTCCCCTTCGTCATCGAGGAGGGCGTAGCCGTTGCCGTTTCCCCCATCCCGCAGCTCCAGCGCCTCGAGGTATTCCCGAAGGGAGCTGCAACCCGGAATCTCCGCGAGGATCTCCCGGAGCCGGAAAATTCCTTTCCTGTTTGCCAGGAGCATTCTGCACATGGCGCATGTCACCTCCACGGGGCTTTCGTCGACAAACGGGGAGAGTGTAGCAGAAAAGGGCCGATCTGTGACCGGCGGAATCCGGGGATTGTGATATGCTGTGTTCCGGCGGTATTTTATCCGCCGCCGGAACCGAGAAGACGAGGAGCGATGTGATCATGCTGCGATGCGGCATTGTCGGCCTTCCCCTTTCTGGGAAAACGACGGTTTTCAATGTCATTACGAGAGCGGGTGCTGAGGTAAAAGCCTATGCGGGTGGCAAAACGGACCCCAACCGGGCGATGGTGGCTGTTCCGGACGAGCGGTTCGACCGGCTTGTTCATCTTTTTCAACCGAAAAAAGAGGCGCCTGCCGTCATGGAGTTCGTGGATCTCGCGGGGCTGTCCCGCGGGGCCGGAAAGGGTGCCGGGCTCGGTAACGCTTTTCTTTCCTTCGTGGGTGACGCGGATGCTCTTGTGCACGTGGTACGCTGTTTTGACAACCCCGATGTGCCCCATCCGGAAGAAAGCGTGGATCCCCTTCGGGACTGGCAGATTGTGGAGATGGAACTCATCTTCCGGGATCTGGGTGTCATCGAAAACCGTCTTTCCCGCCTCGGATCGAAGAAACGCCTCCTGCCCGAGGAGGAACAGGAGAAGGTGCTCCTTGAGCGCTGTCAGGCCCACCTGATGGAAGAACGTCCCCTGCGGGAACTCGCTTTTTCGCCCGAGGAGGCACGGAGTGTCCGTGGCTTTGCCTTCGTGACGCGCAAGCCGGAGCTTGTGGTACTGAATCTGGATGAAAGTCAGACGGACGAGACCCGGATTCCCGGCTGGAAGGACATGGAGAAACTCACCGCGGAGCGCGGGCTCGGACTCGTCCGTATCTATGGGCGCATGGAGATGGACATGGCCGACCTCGCTCCGGAGGAACAGGAGGAATTCATGAAGGATCTGGGTGTCGCCGAATCCGGGCGGAATCGTCTCATCGCCCGGGCCTACGGGCTCCTGGGGCTCATTTCCTTTTTCACCACCGGCTTGGACGAGGTGAAGGCCTGGACGCTCCGGAAAGGCGACACGGCACTCGCCGCGGCGGGCACGATTCATTCCGATCTCGCGAGGGGGTTCATTCGTGCCCAGGTCGTTTCCTACGAGGATTTCTGCGCTCACGGGGAATCTCTTCCCCGGTGCCGGGAGGCTGGAGTGCTCCGTCTCGAAGGTCGCGACTACCTTGTCGCCGACGGTGACATGATCGAAATCCGTTTCAACGTCTGAGACTGCGTGCCGCCCGTTCCAGGGGCGGCGGAGAGGAGGATCCGAAGTGACGGAAAAAAAGACCGACGACATGCTCTGGACCCCCCTGGAAGTTCGCGGGGTGAGGGTGGCGAATCGTATCGTCGCCGCTCCCACGGCGACGGGAACTGCCGACGAGGAAGGGCGTCCCACGGAGGCCGCGCTGACGCGGTACGGCGCTCTCGCCTCGGGAGGCGTGGGACTGGTGGTGATGGAACATCACGCGATTCGTCCGGACGGAAGGGTCCGCCGCACGCAGTACATGCTGGATCGAGACGAGCTGGCGGAGTCCCAGCGGAAGCTCACCGCGCTCTTTTCCGAGGCGGACGTTCCTGTTCTGGTACAACTCAATCATTCGGGAGGGCTCGTCCGGGACGCGGAGCTTCTCAAACGTCCCGGATTCGTTCCCGTCGGGCCGTCGGCGGTTCCGCATCCCTCGGACGAGTTTGGTGTGGTGCCTCGGGAAC
Organism: Synergistaceae bacterium UBA5560; assembly: GCA_002425685.1. GTDB lineage: Bacteria > Synergistota > Synergistia > Synergistales > Aminiphilaceae > Aminiphilus. Next base: position 3,868 of record DIMS01000053.1, read on the forward strand.
TTTCCCGGGAGGAGCTTTCCGCTTTCGTCGCGTCCTATGCGGCTGCGGCACTTCGAGGACTTTCCGCAGGATACCGTGGAGTGGAGATCCATGCGGCCCACGGCTATTTTCTCGGGCAGTTCCTGAGCCCGCTCACGAACAGAAGGACGGATCAGTACGGGGGTAATGTACAGAATCGTGCGCGTCTGCTGCTCGATGTGGCGGATGCCCTTCGGGACCTGATCGGTGACGAGGCGGTTCTCTCGGTTCGGCTCGGCATGGCGGACGTCCTGCCCGGAACACCTTCCGGAGGGTTCGATGTGGAAGAAGCCGTGTGGGTTGCCCGGGAGCTTGTCGCCCTCGGCGTGGACATTCTGGATCTGTCGGGGAATCTCTGCGGCTACGACGGTCCCGGAGAAGCCTATTTCGCCCCGTACGCGGCGGCGGTGAGCGAACGCAAGGGAAGGGCCCTCGTGGTCTGTACGGGAGGGATCCGGCGCCGGGAAACGGCGGAGCGGCTCCTGAGAGATGGCGTGTGTGACCTCGTCGGTCTGGGCCGTCCTCTCTTTGCGGATCCCCATTTCCTGAGAACCTGGAAGGAGTAGGGTATCGTGAACGTCTACGTCAGCTGCGACATGGAGGGCGCCACGGGGGTCGTCGGGTTTGATCAGGTGGAACCGGGCAGCGCGGGGTACTCGTTCGGGAGGGCCATGCAGCGCCACGATCTGCTCGCCGTGGTGCATGCCGCTCTTGAGGCGGGGGCCACGCGGATTCTCGTGAACGACGCTCATTGGAACATGAACAATCTCGACCCCACGGGGTTTCCGACGTCGGTGGAACTCTGCAGTGGCTCGCAGAAGGTGTTGAGCATGGTCGAGGGAGCGGACGAGTGTCAGGTGGCCTTTTTCGTGTGCTATCACGCCATGGCGGGAACAGAAAAGGCTGTGACGGACCACACCATGTCCCGAATTGTTCATGACGTGCGCCTCAACGGGCGTCGCGTTGGAGAAACGGGAATCAACGCGGCGGTATGCGGTTTTCTCGGTGTCCCCGTGGCGCTCGTCACGGGGGATCAGGCGGTGTGTCTGGAGGCGGAGAGCCTCCTCGGCGAGGAGCTTGTCACCTGCGCCGTGAAGGAAGGGCGGAGTGCTTCCGCAGCCCGGCTTCTGTCGCCGGAAAGGACGGCATCGCTGCTGCGCGAGGCGACCCGCCGTGCCATGGAGCGGGCGCTCTCGGGCAAGGCACCTCTTTTTCCACTCCAGGCTCCGTATCGCATGGAGCTGGAATTCAGTCGTTCTTCCCAATGTGATGCCGCCTGTATCGTTCCCGGGAGCAGGAGGTTGTCCGGAAGAGGATTGATGGCGGAGAACGAGGATATGCTCGAACTCTATCGCTGGTTCCGTTCCGCCGTGAACCTCGCCGAATCGGCCTGAACCCGGACGCCGAGGGGGGATTGCGTGGTGTGGCGAAATGGCCCGGGAGGACGATGCGGGAACATTGTGGCGAGCGTGCTGTTGAAAATAGCGGTCCTGTCGATTGTTCTCGGCACACTTTTCGTGGGGATGACCAGCCTGGGCACAGGCGCCAGGGCGGGGAGAATCGTCGAGGATCTGCATTGCCTGGGTACCGAAGCGGAGCGCTTTTTCCTCAAGTACGGAAGTACGCCGACCTCTCTGGAGGAACTGTCCCGCGCCGTCTCTGCCATGGGGGGCAATGTCGCATCCCGATACGGGATGGTCACCGACGAGGGCGGTTTCCTTCGTGGATTTCGGGCGGATCTCGCCCACTTTCCGAAAGAGGTGCGGAAAAAACTCGCAGGATTGGCACGAGAAGGTGATTTGTACGGCGATGCGGCTTTTTCCGTTCCCTACAACGGCACGACAGAGGAACTCTTTGTTCCTTTTTTCGGCAAGACCATGTTGGCTTCGGAGAACGGCAATGCCACGATGGAGCCCCTTTTGTTCCAGGGGCGTGCGGTCTGGCCGGACCTTTTCTGGGGAGGTCGCGACGCGCTTCCACCCCTGGTGATGCGGAAAGAGGCCGGAGGTGTTCTGAACGTCTTCAACCCCGTGGGATCGAGCATGGCGGAGAGTGTCGTGGGGCGTCCGCTTTTTTTCTGGCGGGATCCAGGAACGGGGGGATGGCCCGCGAACTATGAGGTGGTTGTCCGGGCGGCCTTGCAAGGAGCCGGTTCTCTGGGGCTTTACTACCGGTTGAAGGGTGATTTCATGCCCGAACGCTTCGGAGAGGGGTATGTACTCATCTTCGACCCCGAACGGAGGGGTATCGTGGATGCGTCGGAGGGGACGCAGGTTCCGTCGAGAATGCGTGATTCTCTGGGGTATCTTCTGGTGCGGAAGCTTCACCGTGGGAAAGAGGACGGAGGCGGAGAGGGTGTTTTTCGCGCAGTCCCCCTTGGGCAGCTTGTGTCCCGCATTCCGGGTTTCCGGGGATGGGGAACTCACGAGATTTCCCTTCGTGTCTCAGGCAGGCAGCATACCATTCTGGTGGACGGCGTGCGGGTCCTCGATTTTCTCGACGATCATTCCCTGGAGGGTGGGGCCGCCCTGCGCATCGCTCCCGCGAGCCGGGTGGTGCTCGAAGATGTGCGCGTTCTTCCCGCACGCTGACCCGGAGTGCGCTCTGCCGGAATGAGTGTCGCGGAGCAATGCGGTCCGTTTCTCCTGTCGCAGGAGGTGTCTTTTGCCGAACTCGGAAACGTCCTTGTGGAATGGTTTTCCTCACACCGCAGGGATCTTCCCTGGCGGAGGTCTTATGATCCTTACGAAATCCTCGTCTCGGAAGTCATGCTCCAGCAGACCCAGATGGAAAGGGGCGTTTCCTATTTTCTGCGGTGGATCGCCCGGTTTCCCACCGTGGCGGATCTCGCCAGGGCGGACGAAGAGGATGTCTTGAGGCTCTGGGAGGGACTGGGGTATTACAGCAGGGCGCGCAATCTTCTTCGGACGGCGCGCTGCATCGTGGAACGTCACGGAGGAAGCGTTCCACGCACGCTGCCTGAACTCCGCAGCCTTCCCGGGATCGGCCCATACACGGCGGGAGCGATTCTTGCCATCGCGTGGAACATTCCCGAACCCGCGCTGGACGCCAACGGGGAACGGGTTCTCGCTCGCCTTCTGGACTGTCGGGAGAGTGTGCGGAGCCGTAAAGGCAGGGAATGCCTTCTTGCGACGATGCGGTGCATGACACCCGAAGGAAAGGCCCGGGATTTCACCCAGGGACTCATGGAGTTCGGCGCTCTTCTGTGCACTCCAAGGACACCCGGATGCGATGCTTGTCCCCTGCGAAAATCCTGCGCGGCCCTGACGGCGGGAACCGTGTTGCTACGTCCCGTCCTTCCCGAAAAGCGTGTCTCCGTACCCCTGTCCGTGGTGGCGGGAATCCTTCGACGTTCCGACGGCGCGGTGTTTCTCAGACGCCGCCCTCTGGGAGGACTTCTGGGAGGACTTTGGGAATTTCCCGGCGGAAAAGTGGAGAAAGGAGAATGCTTCGAGGAGGCCCTTGTGCGGGCAATGCGGGAGGAACTCGGGGTCGAGATACTTCCGGGGCCGTTGCTCTGCAAGGTGTCGCACGGATACACCACATTCCGCGTTTCGCTCCGCGTCCATCTCTGTCTCTTCCCGGACGCTCCCGGGCAAGAGACTATCCTCGGCGGGGAAGTGCTCGCGGGTCTCCGCTCGCGTGCCGCGAGCGAGAGTGCCTGGGTTGCTCCCAAGGCTCTTGGCGACTACCCTTTGGCCGGTGGGAGCAGAAAGGCCGTGCGGATTCTCCTGGAGAAAGGGGTTTTTTCCGAGGCCGCCGAGGGGGATGACGCCGGTCCGTAGTTGTTGTTGTCATGCTGTGTAAAAAGATTGCTGACAAGTGGCGAAGCCGTTTCGGAACCATGTCGAACCCGGAGTCCGTCGCTTCATGGAAAATGTATCACGACCGCAAGAAACTCGTTTTCTCTGGACGAGCTCCTTGCGGTCGTTTTTTTAAAGGAGTTTTCGTACCTTGCGTGCTTTTGTCTCTCGTCCGGTGCGCCGGAAGAGCGGAACAAGGGGGATGAGCAGTAGGAAGATCCCCGCCGGCGCTGTTGCGGCGGCGCAACCACCTCCCCCTCCATCGGAGGCGGGAACGAGTCCCACGGCCTTTGGCTCCGTTCCCTTTGCATTCGTCACGAAGGAGGTATCGGTGGTTCGGGCCGGGCGGAGAACGTTCCCCGCAATGACGGAAAGGGAGGACGCAGCGGTGGAAAGGGCGGTGCTGCCGCTCTGCATCCAGAGCGGCGTGTCAACCGCATTGAGGAGGACATTGCGCACCTGCCAGTTGGCGAGTTCGGCGCGGCGCGCCCACAGGGCCGCCGCCACGCCGGTGGTGATGGGAGAGGCGAAGGATGTCCCGTTCACGGTCTTGTAGCCGCTGCCGCTCTTGTCGGTAGTCGTGATGGCCACTCCAGGAGCGGCCACTTCGACTGCGTAGGCGCTGTGGTTTGAGAAGGACGCCAGCAGTCCCGCCGTATCCGTGGCGGCAACGGCAAGGGCGTTTCTCGCGGAGGCTCTTGCCGGATAGACGTACTTGCGGTCAAGATCGACGGCCTCGTTGCCTGCGGCGGAGAAGAAGAGCATCCCCACCTCGTCGCACCGAAGGAAGAGTTCCTCGAAGAAGCTTTGCAATGCGCTGTCGGGACTGTCGGAGGGATCCGTGGAATAACTGAAGTTCAGGAAAATCTTTTTCCCCGGCAGCGTGTTGTTGGCGAGCCCCACGAGGTAATCTACTGCGGCGGTGAGGTCGCTCACCTTGGCGCTGCCGTTTTTGTCGGCGACTTTCACGGGGAGGAGCGGCGCGGAGGGGATGATGCCCGTCGCCGATCCCGCGAGCGTGCCCGTCACGTTCGTGCCGTGGCCGTGTTCATCGGCGAGAGCCGACCTGCTTCCCGCAGTGCGCGTGATCGCGTTGTAGGCAAGGTCCCACCGGATCGGGGCCCCGGAAAAGTCCGGGTGGTCATTGAGACCCGAATCGAGGACCGCCACGAGAACGGTATTCCACTGCGCTGCGGTGATTCCGGAGGTAAGCCCCGCGTTTTGTGCCCATGCGACGTGCCAGGGTGTGTCCAGCGCCGGGTCGAAGGTCATCCCGGCTTCTTCGGGCGCGGCGTGAAAGAGAATGTCCGCCCGAACGAGAAGGAGTGTCCCCGATTTCCGGACGAGGGCGGCATCCTTGTCATCCAGATCGATCAAGGAAGCGCCGATGTTGGAGAACTCCTCCGATGCGGTGGACGAGATGCCCAACGAGGTGAGTCTTTCAGATGCCTGGAAAGAGGACGTGCTTGCATGGGCCGTGTCGTTCTCTTCGCCTCTCGGGGCGAGGAGAATGTAGGGGGCACCCGGGGATGCGGCAGGAAACAGCGTCGTGAGCAGGAACGACGCAAGAAGGAGGGCAGAGAGCGACAGAAAAGAGCGTCGAACGGGTGCTGTATACATGGATATCAGATCCTTTCCGTGAAAGAATTCATAAACGGATGTTCCTGTTCATCCGCGTTGGAGGGGTTCCTTTTCAGGAGTCCGCTTCCCTGCCGCCCCAGAGCAGCTCCGGAGAGAGTTCTGGTTTCGGATCCCGTAGAAGAAGCTCGTCCAGAATATCCCGAGGGGCTGCGTTCTCGTGGAGAATGCGGAACACGCCCTCGACGATGGGAAGTTCTACCCCGAAGGCGTCGGCGTGTTCCCGGAGTGCCTGGGCCGTGTAATATCCTTCGGCCACCTGGCCCAGCCGAAGGAGTGCCTCTTCCGGGGGCATCCCCTTGCCGACGGAGAAACCCAGGCGGAAATTTCTGGAGTGACGGCTGTAGCAGGTGGTCATGAGGTCGCCGACACCGGCGAGTCCCGTGAGGGTGAGCGGGTTCGCGCCCAGACGGGCTCCAAGACGGAGAATTTCCGCGAGTCCCCGCGTGGCGAGCGCGGCCACGGCGTTGTCTCCCAAGCCCATACCCTGGGTTATGCCTGCGGCGATGGCCACTACGTTTTTCACGGCACCACCGATCTCCACACCCGTCACGTCCTCGTTCGTGTAGACACGGAAGGTATTTCCCGTGAGGAGGACCTGCCATTCGAAGGCCTCCTCGAAAAGTGCCGAAGCGACGACCACCGCGGTAGGAAGTCCCTGAACCACTTCCTCCGCGTGACACGGACCGGAGAGCACGCTGTACACGGCCATGGGAAGCGTCTCGTGACAGACCTGGCTCATTGCCTTTCCTGTGGTGATTTCGAAGCCTTTGGCGAGATTGCAGGCCCGGACGTTTCGCGGGGCGAGCGGCCGGAGCTTGCCCGCCAACTCCCGGAACGATTGGGCAGGGACGGCGAAAACCCATCTTTCGGCGAAGATTGCCGCCTCGGCGAGATTGCCTGTCGGAAGCAGATTCGGACTGAGCGGAATATCCTCAAGATAGTCNNCTCGGGATTTCTCCCCGACGTCGCGATGGCTCTGGCTTGTTGGGGACGTCGGCACCACAGACAGACGTTATGCCCACGGGACGAGGCGAGATGGGCGAAAGCGGTTCCCCAGCTTCCCGCTCCGAATACGGACAGATTTGCCATGAACGTTTTCCTCCTTTATCGGATTCGGTGACGTCGTGTTCTTCGTGGAAGAAGCGTTGTCGCCGAAACAAGACCATTATACCAGCAGGGGAGAGAAGCGGAGTCGGAAGTCCTTTCCCTCGTTTGTTGCGGTCGGCGCCATTGTGTGTTGTCGAGAGGTGCGTTTCCGGGGTAAACGTCCTATAATCCAGAGGACGAAACGGCGCTTTTTCGCCCGATCCAGGGAAAAATACAGAGGGAGCCGCCGAAGGTTTCGCCTGCGAACGGAAAGGAGGAGCACCTGTGAATGAACAGAGATTGACCACGAGAGAACTTGTGCTGCTGGCCCTTTTCGTGAGTCTCAACATTGTTTTGGCCCGCGTCGCCAGCATCCGTATCGCCATCGGGCCGGTCGAGGGAATCCGTCTCGGTTTCGGCACGTTCCCCGTATTTTTTGCGGGCGTCAGCATGGGTCCCCTTGCGGGGGCGATTGTAGGGGCTCTCGGAGACCTTCTGGGGTACTGGATCAATCCCATGGGGCCGTACATGCCCCATTTCACCTTTGCCGCCGCACTCTCCGGAGTCCTTCCCGCCGTCGTCTTCAGGATGACCGTCGGGCGCTGCTTCTGGAGGCTTTTTCTGGCGGTGGCCTCCGGGCAGATTCTCGTCTCGACGTTCCTGGTTCCCTGGTTCCTTCAAAACCTCTTCGGTCTTCCCTTCACGGCGCTTCTTCCGGGACGTGTGATTGCGGCGATGATCCATATCCCGGTGTATGCCGCGGGAGCGGATATTCTTCTGCGAAGAGTCCGACTCTTTCCGGCCGCACGCTGCGGCTAGACGAGCAGACAGACAGGGAGGAATAGGGGATGTCCATGCGGGAGCATGCGGCCGTCGCCGCGATCCTTGGGAGACGCAGCATCAGGAAATATACTTCTCAGCCGGTGGAGCGGGAAAAGATCGACCTGCTGCTGGAGTGCGCCTGCGCGGCCCCGACGGCGGCAGGAAGCCGGCCATGGCATTTCGTGGTGGTGGATGACCGGGCGAAACTCGATGCACTTGCGGGAGCACATCCTTACGGGAAGATGCTTTTCCGTGCGCCCCTCGCAGTCGTGGTTTGCGGCGATCCCGACAAGAATGAATTTGCACGGGTCTATTGGGAGGAAGATTGTTCCGCCGCCATGGAAAATCTCCTTGTGGCGGCTCGGGCTCTCGATCTGGGGAGCGTTTGGCTCGGCGTCCACCATTCTCCCGAGCGAGAACAGGCGCTTCGGTTGATTCTCGGGATTCCCGGAGCGGTTTCCGTTCTCGGTGTCGCCGTTCTCGGCTATCCCGACGAAGTGAAGGAGCCTCACGAAGGGATCGACGAGGGCGCAGTGCACCGGAACGGCTGGTAACCGCCGAGAGAAGAACGGCAAGCGATACGTGGTATAATGAGATGCTGATCCAAGCGTGAAAAGCGACGGATTTCCGTCGTTTTTCTCTTTTTGCACGTTCGATGCGGCGGAAAACGAGAGGTGAAGGCCCTTCCTTCACCGAAAATCGGTTGTCGTCGCTCCGTGCGAAAAAACCACGGTGAGGAAACGAGGAGGAACGTTCATGTCGGAACTGTTGGGTGGCCGATTGGATTTCGGCACGGTGGTTCCCCTGCCTCTGGAAGAGGAGATCAAGCACAGCTACC
>DIMS01000100.1:0-233 GCA_002425685.1 Synergistaceae bacterium UBA5560
CTGCGACTCCGTGACGTGGCGACCGTGAAGAGAGGGTACCTGGATCCGCCGCAGGCGCTTATGCGCTTCAACGGTGAGCCCGCACTCGGCATTGGCATTTCCAACGTGGAGGGGGGCAATGTCATCACCATGGGCGAGGCGGTGAAAAAACGCCTCGCGGAGCTGCTTCCCCAGACTCCTCTCGGTATGGAGCTCGGGCTCATCTACTACCAGTCCGACACGGTCAAAGAGGC
>DIMS01000100.1:300-11339 GCA_002425685.1 Synergistaceae bacterium UBA5560
TCGTCATCGGCCTGCTGCTCCTCTTCATGGGCATGCGCTGCGGTCTTCTCATCGGCGCCGTGTTGCTCCTGACGATTCTCGCCACTTTTATCGCCATGCGGGGCTTTCATATCGACCTGCACAGCATTTCCCTGGGAGCGCTCATCATCGCCCTGGGGATGCTTGTGGACAACGCCATCGTCGTGGCTGACGGCGTTCTCGTGGGAATCCAGAAAGGGCGGGACCCTTTCCGTTCCTCCGAGGATATCGTGGGGCAGACCCAGTGGCCCCTGCTCGGTGCGACGATCATTGCCGTCCTCGCCTTCGCTCCGATCGGCCTTTCTCCGGACAGCACGGGAGAGTATTGCCGCAGCCTTTTCCAGGTGGTGGGAATCTCTCTTTTGCTGAGTTGGGTCCTCGCCGTGACGATCACTCCCCTTGCGGGAGCGCACTTTCTCAAAGTGGCTCCGATGCAGGAGGGGGAGGAGCTCTACGGATCGCTTCTCTATCGCCTCTACCGGAAGTTCCTTGAAACGTGTCTTGCGAAGCGGCTGCTCACGTTGGCTGTTCTGGCGGGACTTCTTGTGACGGGCATCATCGGCTTCGGCATGGTGGACAAGTCCTTTTTCCCCAGCGCGTCGAGCCCCATGTTCACCATCGAGTTCCGGCGCCCCAAGGGGGCGTTCATCAACGAGACTCTTGAGGACGTGAGGAAGTTCGAGACGTTTCTTCGGGAGCAGCCCGAGACCAAATCCGTCACCTCCTTTGTGGGAGAAGGAGCGTTGCGCTTCCTCCTTACCTTCACTGCGGGCGATCCCGGGGACGAGTACGGAAGTTTCGTCGTCGGAACCGAGAACGCGGAGGAGACGGATTCGCTCATGAAAAAAGTGGAGGACTTCGCTGCCCGGGATCTGCCGTATCTGGATCCTCGGGTACGCCCTTTCGGGAAGGGAACGGGAAGCGGCGCGAAGATTCAGGTACGCTTCTCCGGGGAGGATCCGCTCGTGCTCCGCAGTCTCGCCGACCAGGCCACGGCGCTCTATCGTGCCGCGGGTGCGGTGAACATCCGCAGCGACTGGGGGGAACGGGTCAAGGTCATCCGTCCGGTCCTTGATGAGGTCAGGGCGAGGCAGGCGGGGCTCACACGAAAGGACATCGCGGAGGCCCTGGAACTCTCCTTTTCCGGTGCGACCGCAGGCCTCTATCGCGAGAAGGACAAGCTTCTCCCCATCGTGGCCCGCTTTCCCGAGACGGAACGGGCCGATGCGGGAACCCTTCCGGAGGTGCAGGCCTGGAGTCCTTCGCTGCAGCGTTATCTCCTCCTCTCCCAGGTGGTCCGGCGTTTCGACACCGTTGCGGAGGATTCCGTGATCTACCGGCGGAACCGCATGCGTACCGTCACCACAGAGTGCGATGCCGCCGACGGTCTTGCAGGGCCGCTGTTCACCAGGGTGCGCTCCTCGGTGGAAAACCTCCCTCTTCCTCTGGGGTACAGCATGGAGTGGGGCGGCGAGTACGAGAGTTCCGGCAAGGCTCAGGGAGGGCTTTTGCGCATGATTCCCCTGGCCTTTGCCGCCATGGCTCTGATCCTGGTGGTTCTTTTCAACGCCCTGCGGCAGCCCGCGATCATCCTGCTCTGCCTGCCCCTTTCAGTGATCGGCATGACCGCGGGGCTCCTGCTGTTGCGGAAACCTTTCGATTTCCTCGCACTGCTCGGTTTCCTGAGCCTCGCGGGGATGCTCATCAAGAACGCCATCGTGCTCATCGACCAGGTCGATCTCGAGATCCGGGAGGGACGCGATCCCTATGAGGCCATCGTTGATTCCGCGTTGAGCCGGGCCCGTCCGGTGCTCATGGCGGCACTCACCACCGTGCTCGGCATGGTTCCCCTCTACTTCGACGTGCTCTTCTCCTCCATGGCGGTGACCATCATGTTCGGTCTCACTTTCGCCACAGGGCTCACCCTCGTGGTGGTGCCCGTTCTCTACGCCCTCTTCTTTCGGATTCATCCTGCGCCGGAGGGTAAGGGCGTGCCCGGGTAAGCGTAAAAGGCGGGGGGCCCGAAAGGGAGACGAGAGCGTTCTTCCGTACTCCGCGCGTACAGAAGGGGCGCGCCCTGAAAAAGGGCTTGTCGGAGAAAAAGCGGGAAAGGGCCTTGCCACAGGCCCTTTCCCGCTTTCTTCGCTCTCGTTTGTGGCTCACTCATTTGCAATTCTCTCACCGGCGTGCGGTCGTGTCCGCCCGCTCAGGGAACGTCGTGTCTCATTCTTCCTCGGAGCCGGCGATCTTCCATTTGAACCACTTGTATTGATCCTTCTCCAGCACACGGTATCCCCGGACCTCCTTGGTGACCCACAGGAGATATTCCTTGGAGAAGGACTCCTGAAGGGCCATGATGGATTTCCCCTTGTTGCCCTTGAGTCCGGCGTAGGTGTCCTTGAGATCCCGGTCGTCGTCGGCGTCCCAGCGAAAGAGGGCCATGGCCTGGGCCACGGATTTTTCCGGCGTGTCCGCAGGGATAAGAGGAAACTGGAGCACGTGTTCCTCCCAGTTGTAGACGCCATTCCCCTTGCCGGGCACGACCACCACCCGGGGACAGCCGTGGATCCGGATCCGGCTCAGGCCGAGGATTCCCGGATCGGCCTGGAGAAGATGTTCGATCCCCTTGGAGATGGCGCCGAACGTGAGAAGATCTCTCCCTCCCGAAGGGGAGAAGAGGGGCGACACGTCCAGATGGCTCCGTTTTGCGGACATTTCCATGAACATCTTCCGGGTCTTCATGGATTCCTTCATGACCAGGCGGAGTTCACCCTCGCCCTTGCCCTTCCATTTCTCCGCGAAGCGCCCGACCTTCTGAGTTTGGCGGCGGTGTTCCTCCTGGGTCCGGACGAAGAAGATCGCCATGTCCTCGATCTCCTGGTCCAGGGCGAGAAGCTGTTCGAACTGGTTGAGAAGTCCCATCTGCTCGAGCCCGCTTCGGAGAGGATCAAGAAGGCTTTTTCGTTTTTCCAGCGCTCCCCTGTAGGCCGCGGCGGCGTCGATGATCTTCTGTCGTTCCTGATTGTCCGCCATGCGGACCCGGAGCGTGCGCAGAGTGTTCTCCACGAAGTTCATGAGGTTGCCGTCGATGGTGGCGAGGAGTGTGTCCGCTTCCTTCGTCTGGGGGAAGTTGATGTGCTTCAGGAGGATCCCCTGAATTCCCTTCCGCTTACGGACGTTCACGTTGAGGACTTCCTCAAGGTGATCCGTCTTCGCCCGGAGGCTCATGCCTGCACGCGGGCTCTGGAGCGGGCGTGCGTAGAGCAGGGCGAACTCCTCGGCGATGAGATCGGACAGGCGGTAGTACTGAAAACGGTCCAGAGAAGGTGCCTTTTCCGCGGAGGCGAGGAGTGCGGCGGAATTTCCCGGCGTGACCCGGGAATCCAGAAAACCAAAGTCGAGGAAAAGGCGTTCCTCGGGCGTGAAGTCAATCCGCTGAGGAGCTCCCGTGCTGGTGCGGATATGTCGTTCCACCACGCCCCAGAGAAGGCTCCAATAGGCGGTGGCGAGTTTTTCCCAGAGTTCCCGCGTGCGCTTGCGGACCTCAATGTCATCGCTCGGCTGGGGCAGGAGCACATACTCCTCCACGTCGGCGCGGAGCTGCTTGAGGGTGGTACGGTCCTCTTCGTTCGAGAGGTTCTGTTCGAGGAAGATGAGCGGCTCCAAGAGCCCACCTCCGGCGTTCGTGTCGCCCGGGGTCGCCCTTTCCGAAAACGGAGGTGCGTTTTGTGCGGATTGGGGTGTTGCGGATAGTTCCTCTGCCATAGCCGGACCTCCTTGTCTCCTCAAAAAAGGAAGAGGAAACCCAAAAATTGAGTCTCAGGACCCATTTTACTCGCTCAAGGGCGATTGTGCCAGAAAAGAAAGCATTGCGTCAAACGGATCTTTTTCCGCAGGGGCATCATGGTGTCCCCGAAAGAGAGAGGTGCCGCAAGCAACGTTCTTCCTGTATGGATGTCCGCTCTGGTTCCTGCCGCGGCAGTCCGTTGCGACGTCGTCAAGAAAAAGTGAATTTTCGAGAGACAAAGCGGAGAAATCGTTCCGCCCATTCCGGATCGAACTGGGTTCCCGCACAGCGCCGGATCTCCTGTCGCGCCTCCTCGGGAGAAAGACGCGGTTTGTAAAGCCGGTTCGTCATGGATTCGAAGGCGTCAACAAGGGTCATTATCCGGCTTTCCAGAGGAATCGACGCGCCTCTTCCGCCAGCGGGGTACCCCTCGCCGTTCCACCACTGGTGGTGGCAGCGGATGCTCTCGGCGATGTCCAGAAGCGCGGGAACGGCGAGGGCGATGCGATGTCCGATCTCGGGGTGCCGTCGGATCTCCACGAACTCCTCCTCGGAGAGCGGTCCCGTTTTGGCGAGCAGGCCCGGCTGAATGCCCACCATGCCGATGTCGTGCCAGGCGGCGAGGCGGATCAGGCGTTCCCGAAAAACAGGTTCAAACTCGGGTATGGTACCGATGAAATCCTCCATGATGACTGCGCAGGCCTCCATGTGATCCTTTCGGTTTTTCTCCTCCTCGTGGATCCGGTAAAGAAAGAATTTCAGGACCGCCTCCCGAGCCTTTTTGCGGTGCTCATCCTTTTGAGCGTACATGATCTCGTCGGCATCCTTGAAAAGCTCCAGGATGCTTCGTGCCGCCGTGTTACCCGTGCGCATTCCCCAGGAAAAAAGGACGGGCAGATGTCCCTCCGGGGCGTTGTGGAGGGAGAGTGCTTCCTCAAGCCGGAGCGTCATCCGCTCTTCCGTTTCTGGTGAACTGAAGGGGACGAGAACGGCGAATTCGTCGCCGCCGATGCGGGCGACCACGTCGGCGGAGCGAAACGTGTTCTGAAGTACCGATGCGGCCTTGCGTATCAGTTCGTCTCCCCAGGTATGTCCCAAAGTATCGTTCACGAGTTTGAGCCCGTCCAGATCACAGACCACCACCGTGACGGGGTCGAATCGCCCTGCGCCGTGACGGTGCATCTCTTCCTCGAAGAGTGTACGGTTTGCAAGGCCGGTGAGGGGATCCCGGAGCGAGCTTTCTCGGAGTTGCTGCATGGCGGCCTGAATCCGTTCTTTCAGGTCGTCCACGGCGAGGGCGACGGTACCGAGTTCCTCGGGAAGCAGTTCGACGGTTTCGGAAGGATACTTGGCATAGTTTCCCTCGCCCACGGCGGTGACTCCTGCGAGAAGTGTGGACAGGGCGCGGGACATGCGGGAGAAGAGAAGCAGGAAGAAGAGAATTCCCAGTGCGGCGAAGAGCGTGATGGAGAGAATACTGAAGCGGACCATGCGGATCGTGGATCGCTGGTATTCCCCGAGGGTCATTTCCGCGCCGAGAATCAGGTCATGCCCCTCGAGAAAGGTGAGGAGTCTGTAGTAATGCTCTCCTCTTTCGTCCTTCCCTTGGAGAAGGCGGGAGCCTTTTCGTTCTGTCAGGAGTGGGCGGGCGTGAGGGTCCTCCGCGAGGCTCGTTCCGAAGATCTGCTCGCTTGCCTTCGGGCCGGACAGAAGATGCCCCGTTCCGTCATAGAGGAGAAAACGTCCCGTTTCGCCGAAATGCATTCTTCCGATGAGGTGGGCCAGGTTGTCCAGAAGGGTCGCCCCAAAGACCAGTCCGTCGAAGATTTCCTGTCGGAAGACCGGAACGGAGAAAATGATAATGGTATTTCCGGACACTCTTCCCACAAGAGGTGGCGTGATGAATTCCCTTCCCCTGAGGGCGGCCTGGAAATACGTTCGGTCCCGGAGGTCCGGCGAATTTTCCGGGCGTATGCCGATATCGCTGTCCACCAGAATATGTCCTTCCCGATCGACATACGCCACGGCGGTCAGATCCGTCCGACTCTCGGCGAAACGGAGGAAATCCCTGTACATTGCCTCCATGTCTCTGTTCTCGACGGAGCTAAGTCCGGCAATCGCGCGGATTTCCTCGAGATTCGCGAGATACCAGCGGGAGAAAAAGGCAACCTGGAGGTTCAGAATACTCTCAAGGCGTTCCGTGAGAGAGACGTACGTATGGTGACGTTCGGTCAAGAAGAACGCCAAGGGAGAAAGGACAACCACGAGGAGGAGCAGTAGCAGGAAGCCAATGAACATACCCCGGATGCTTTTTGGCGGAAATGTCATGGAGGGAAGATCTCCCCTTTCACAAGAAACGGATGCTGCATCGTCATCGCTGAGTTGTGGCCGAGAAGACGACGAAGTAGTTTCATCGTCTCCAAATTGATTGTACGCTCTTAAAGAGCGTTGACACAAGGTACATCGGGTTTTCCCCGTGTGTCTTTTGCGGACTCTCCGTGAAGAAGGGACCTGAAGCTGGGATTCGCCTCCACCGCAGGGGTAGGGCGTCCTCCCCAAAGTCAGGGACATCGAATGAACTGCCGGAAAGGCAACGGGACTGCCTGACGCTGTGTAACACTTTTCCTGGTGGTCTTGAAAAGTGTCACGTGGCGCTTTATACTTTTTCGGCACGTGATCTTTGGAGAGCAGAAAATAATGGTCCAACAGCCCTTTCGGAAGGTGAAAAACATGGAACAACAGCGACGAGCCGAACGGGGGCTGCGCATGCGGGAGCTTGAAGCGCTCACGGGAGAGACGAAGGCCACCATCCTCTTCTGGGTCTCCCAGGGGCTCCTGCCTCCACCGCGAAAGACGAGCCGGAACATGGCCTGGTACGACTACCGCTACCCCCGGATGATCGAGGCAATCCGTTTCTTTCAGCGTCAGTTCAACCGCTCTCTCTCGGAGATCCGGGAGTACATCGAGGCCTTCGGCGGCCACGAAGCCCTTTTCTCCGCCCAGGACGACCTGCAGATCTTTCTGCTGGGTTACGAGAACACCCGGGGAAAGACCTTTTCCAGACAGGAGTTTCTTCAGATCACCGGTATGGATGAGGAGGAACTGGAGGAATTGCTCCGGGTCGGACTCCTGGTTCCATGGGAAGAAGGGCGCTTCGAGAGCAGCGAGATCAACGCGGCAAAGGCCATCCGTGCGCATCGGGCGGAAGGGGCGACGCTGGAAGAGCTGCTCTTTTATCCCGAGGCGGC
This sequence comes from Synergistaceae bacterium UBA5560, assembly GCA_002425685.1. GTDB lineage: Bacteria > Synergistota > Synergistia > Synergistales > Aminiphilaceae > Aminiphilus. The sequence goes on from DIMS01000100.1 coordinate 7,354, forward strand.
TCGGCGCCTGTCCCTTTTGGAGGTCCAGTTCACGCTCCGCCGTTGGAAGGCCAAACCCCCGGAAAATCCGGAAGAGGCGCTGCGCGGAGCCCTGCGTCAGGCCGCCCTGGCCAGGCACTACTATTGCTCCAGGTTGTTCCGAAAAAACCTGGATGCGATTCTGGACGAGACGGATGTCTTCTGCGACGGTGATTTCAGAAAAAACCGCGGGAGTCAGAGGGCCGGCGGCGGATCCGCTTCCCCAAAAGAGGCCGACAGTGAAAGAGAAGGGAATCAAGGAAGCGAGAGGGAGGGATTCGCGTGTCCGTGAGAAGAAAACATTCCGCGCAGTTGCGGTGTCCTCAGGTACATCGCCGTTTTCCGAAAGAGTGTTCCTCCTGGTGGACCCATGGAGCGGCTTGCCGCGAAATTTCAGGTCTCCGGGGCGTTCTCGCGGCGTTTCTCCTCATCACGGGCGTTCTGGTGGTGTCCCTTCCCGCAGTTGCCGCGGAGATCGCTCTGCCGGAGTACCTGCGCCTGGTTCTCGAGGAAAACAGGGAGGCCAGGGCGTCCCTGGCCAGGGTCGAGAGCGCCCGTGCCTCGGTGGCGTTCACGGCGGCGGAACAGCGCATGAACGTGGGCCTCAAGGGGGAGACCGCCAGGGTTCTTCGGGAGGAGGAGGGGCAGTACGCGCTCTCCCTGACTTTCGGGCAGCGTATCGATCTGTGGGGAAAGTACGATCTCCAGGAGCGGGCGGCTCTTCTTGCACTGGATGCCCGCAGGGCGACGCACGCCCAACTCGTGAACACCCTGCTCACCGATGCGGAGAGTGCCTACTGGACGGCTTTCATGGCCCGCAAGAATCTGGTTCTCTATGAGAGCCTCATCCATCAGCGCGAGGAGGATCTGCGCGTCGCGGAAGAGCGCCATCGCGTGGGTGCCGCTCCCCGCCTCGACGTGATCCGCGCCTCGGTGCAGCTCGAAAAGGTCCGGGGCGAGGCGACCCGAGCCGAGGCGATCCATCGCGATGCCCTGGCCTCTCTCGCGAGGCTCGCGGGGGGAATGGCGGTTGAGCCGCCCGAGGCGAAACTGGAGAAACCGGAGCTTTCGTTCTCCCTGGACCTTTCCCGGGCGGAGGTGCAGCGCCCCGATCTGCAGGTCGCCCGCATCACGGAGGAGCTGGCGAAAGTGGAGAGGGACCTGGCTAAACTCGGCATGAAGCCCACGCTGGACGCGTCGCTTCAGTACACCATCCTCACGGATTCATCCAAGGCGACCGTCCCCCAGGAGGACGGCATGCTCTCCCTGGTGCTGGGAGTCACCCTCTACGACGGAGGCGCCACGAAGGCCGATACGGCACGGAAGGAACATCTCGTCACCGCGGCGGGTTTCGACCGCGAGGATCGGCGGGATTCCCTCGTCAAGGAACTTGCGTCGGCGACGCACCGTTGGGAGAAAGCTCTGGCGCTGGAACGGACCAAGGCCAAAGAAGTGGAGCTTGCGGTGGAGGAACTCCGCATCACCCGGCTCCGCTATGAGACCGGGGCCGGAACCCAGCTCGACCTCCTCGATTCCCAGGTGAACGAGCAGAGTGCCGCCACGGAATATCTGGATGCGGTGAAGGAGATGTACCTCGCGTTGGTGGATCTGCGGAGCGCCATGGGGGAGTACGCGGTGCACTACGCACACGAGGCGGGATCGACCGCTCCCTGAGTGTCGGCGGCGTACGAGTGGACATGAGGGGTGCGATGAGGCGCCCTTTTTTCCGAACATCCTGGAGGAAGAACGATCATGGCGGAAATAGGCAAGCGCATTCTGCGGTCTCTTCGAACCCTGTTCTGGATCCTGGTCATCGCGGGAGCTGTCGGATTCCTCGGTTATCGCGTCGTGGCGGCTCCTCCGAAGCCGGAACCTCCCAAGAGTGTCGCTGCCATCCGGGCGGAGAAGGGAATTCCCGTCGTCGCCCATACCATCGAGGCAGGACCGTGGAATCTCTGGAAGCGTTATTACGGTCAGGTGAAGTCCGCGTCGGAACAGTCCGTGACCTCCTTCCTACGGGAATACATCGTGGCCGTGCATGTCCACGTGGGAGATCTCGTGAAGGCCGGGGACGTGCTTCTCGAACTCTCCCGGGAGACATCGACGCCGGATTTTGCCGCCCGGAGCGCGGAGTACGAGGAGGCAAAACGGGATTACGAACGTCTCAAGGCGCTCTACGATGCGGGAGGAACTTCCAGGGCGGAGGTGGACAGGGCCGCCGTGGCCATGCAGCAGAAAGGTTCCGCCCTCAAGGAGACGCGCACGCAACTTGCCCGGACGAAGGTGGCGTCCAAACTCACCGGCGTGGTTTCCCTTCGGAACGCCGAGGTGGGAGAGATTTCCGAGACGGGGCGTGAGTTGCTGCGCGTGGTGGACCTCCGCAATCTCGAGGCGGACGTGCTCATCCCTCCGGGGGACGTGGCTCGTGTGGCGAAGGGGACCCCTGCCCGGGTCGTTCTGGAGGGGCGCCGCCACAACGGGACGGTGAAACGAGTCGATCCCGGTGCCGATGTCGCGACAGGGCTCTATCGGGTCGTGGTGGCCCTTCCTCCGGACACGAATCTCCGCCCGGGCATGTTCGTGGAGACGGAGCTGCTCGTGGACCCGAGGACCAGCGTGGTGAGCGTTCCTTACGAAGCGCTGCGCCGGGACAACGGCAGAACCTACGTGTACGTTCTCTCCGGTGATGTGGCTCGGCTGCGCGACGTGGAAGTCGGAGAGGGACAGGGCGGTCTCGTGGAGGTCGTGTCCCGCCTCTACGAGGGAGAGACCATTGTCGTGCGGGGCGTGGAGAACCTTTACGACGGCGCCCGCGTGTGGCTCCGGTCCTCCGCGCCGGAAGAGGCGTCGCCGGATGTGCCCGTCCCGGATGGAGGTGGAAAGGATTCCTTCGGGGAATCCTCTGCGGAAGAACCCGTCTCCGCGGACACCTCCAATCCCTAGGGCGTTTCCACTGCCCAACGACAGAACAAGGAGCAGATCATGAATCTGGTACGTCTCTTCGTGCGCCGCCCCGTCCTGACGAGCGTCACCGTTCTCATTGCGGTGTTCGTCGGCGCCTACAGCTATCTCAGCCTGGGCATGACGCTCACGCCCGAGGTGGACCTGCCTCTCGTGGTAGTCTCCACGGTCTACGAGACCGGCATAAGAGAACTGTGGAATCACTTTTTGCAACGCTTTATTTGTCTCATTTAAATTTTTATGTACGGTAAATATGTACGAACACAACAAAGAGCCCCCCTGGATAAATCCAGGGGGGCTCTTGCATTTTTTGCGGGACAATGGAGAGGGCGTGTGAGGCGCTGTCTTTAAGCGATTTGTTCCAGGTCACGCATCAAGGCGAAAAATGCTCCCTTCCGGTGGGGGGAATACAACTAAATCTGCAAATAGAGCTAATCATCAACCTTCAACAAGGTTATTATCTGCATCCTTTTTATCAATATTAAAAATATTATAAAAAAATGAACTAGAAAGTAATATGAAAATGTCAAAAAAATAGACGTAAAATATCTAATATTAAAAAGTGCAATTGTTGAACAAAATATTGACAACAATGAGACGAGCAATAAATAGAATGCTATATCAGTACACTCAGATAAAAGCTTATATATTTTTTCTTTTTTCGATAGTTTTCTTGTCACATATTCAGACTCTATTCTTTCTAATTGTTGTTGGTCAAAAAGACGCATTGTTTTTTCCTTTTTTTCGATTAGCATTATTAAAGAGCTTAATAAAAACCCAGAAAAAATAGACATCGATGTTATTATTGTAGAAATAAAATTTGCCACTGCAATTAATTCTTTTGAGCAAAAATAAAATAATACAAAAGAAATTATAAGTGGAACTAGATAGATAAATAATTTTAAACCTTTTTGTTGTTGTCCGGTACTCGAATCATATAAAACTCTAGTAAACCTTGTTTGGCACTCTAGTAAGTTAAATTTACTCAGGAATTCCATTGTAAAATT
>DIMS01000100.1:11381-11561 GCA_002425685.1 Synergistaceae bacterium UBA5560
TTCTCCTCCTATGTCAGTTAGATAATCCAGCATTAACTTTTTTAGCGATTCAGCTGTTGGATATCCGTTATCATACTCGAGATCATTGGAAATGTCAAGCTTAGTTTTAGACTTGCCTGGTATTCCATTTATTGAAAATGTTCTTAGTTTTTCTCCCAATTTTATTTTTAATAGAATATT
>DIMS01000105.1 GCA_002425685.1 Synergistaceae bacterium UBA5560
TGACGATGCTCGCGTTGATGTAGGGAGCGACGCCCAGCGCGAACACGCTGAAACGCCGCAGCGCACCTCCCGCGAACATATCGAGGAACCCCAGAACGCCTCCCTGCTCGAACATCCTCGTCATGGCCTCCGTGTCGATGCCAGGGGTGGGCATATGCGCCCCCAGGCGGAAGATGAAGAGCATGCCGAGAGTAAAAAGGATTTTTCGTTTCAGATCGGGAAGTCTGAAGGCATCGCGGAAGGAGTCGATCACCTAGATCACCTCTGCCTTCCCACCCGCCGCCTCCAGCTTCTTCACCGCCTGGGCGCTGAAAGCCTGTGCGTGGATCGTGAACGCCTTCGTCAGATCACCCTTGCCGAGAATCTTCACCGGCTCGTCGCACTTGCGGACCAAACCTGCCCCCTGCAGAGCAACGGCATCGATAACGGCACCGGTCTCGAACCGGTCCTCGATGAACTGGAGATTCACGATCTGATACTGTTTGGCAAAGCGTGCGTTATTGAACCCTCTCTTGGGAATTCTCCGGGTAAGGGGCATCTGCCCGCCCTCGAAACCGGGGCGCACTCCACCACTCTTGCGGGCCTTCTGTCCCTTGTGTCCCTTGCCTGCGGTCTTTCCGAGACCGCTTCCGATTCCCTGGCCAATGCGCTTCCGGGAACGTTTCGCCCCCGGAGCGGACCGCAGTTCATGCAGCTGCATGAGTGTTCCCTCCTTCTGCTACTTCCCGACCTCGGACCATTCGAGAAGGTGTTCGACCGCCCGAACCATACCTCGAATAGCGGGAGTGTCCTCCTGAATCACCGTGTGGTGGAGGCGTTTGAGTCCGAGCGCCCGAATGATCCGTTCCTGCTTGTCGGGACGACCGATAGTGCTCCGTTTCCAGGTGAGTCGCAACTGAGCCATGTTTCTCCCCCTCCTACGCTTCCTTGCGGTCCTTCCCGCGAAGACGCAGGATCTCGTCGGGAGTCCGCAGGGCCTTAACCGCCTCGAGCGTCGCATAGGCAACGTTGATGGGGTTGGATGTCCGGCCGATGACCTTCGTGAGCACGTCCTTGACTCCGCCGAGCTCCATGATGGCTCGGACAACGGCTCCGGCGATAACGCCCGTTCCGGGCGCGGCAGGCTTCAGCATGACCCTGGCCGCACCGAAATTGGCGATGACGGGATGAGGAATGGTATTCCCCACCTTGCGAAGATCCACAAGGTTTTTCTTCGCCTTCTCGATTCCCTTGCGGACCGCCTCGGAAATTTCTCTCGCCTTGCCGAGTCCCATTCCCACCTGGTGATCGTTATCGCCCACCACGACGAGAACACTGAACTTGAAGCGCTTTCCGCCCTTGACGACCTTGCTGACCCGGTTGATCGCCACGACGCGTTCGCTGATTTCGACGCCCTTGCTCGTCACATTCTTGGTCGCCATGCTTCCATACCCCCCCTTAGAACTCAAGGCCGGCTTCGCGAGCTGCCTCGGCCAACGCCTTGACGCGCCCGTGGAACATGTGCCCGCCTCTGTCGAAGACGACGGCCTTGATTCCCTTGGAGATGGCACGCTCCGCAATCGCCTTGCCCACGGCCTTCGCGGCCTCCGCATTGCCCGTGCTGCTCAGAGACGCCTTCACCGCGGGCTCGACGGTGGACGCGGCGGCAAGCGTATGTCCCGCATCGTCGTCGATGAGTTGCGCGGAGATGTGCTTCTCGCTCCGAAAAACGGCGAGTCGGGGCTTGTCGGCAGTCCCCGAGAGGGTCCGCCGCAGACGTTCGTGTCGGATTTTCCGCATTTCGTTACGACTACGCTTTTTGATCACGGCAGATCACCTCCCTATTTCCCGCCGGATTTCCCGGCCTTGCGAATGACGTACTCACCCACGTACCGAATGCCCTTCCCCTTGTAGGGTTCAGGGGGACGGTATCCACGGATGACAGACGCCACCTGCCCCACGACCTGGCGGTCGATACCCCGGACGAAAATTTTCGTCGGGCCGTCCGTCGCGATCTCAATACCTGTGGGAGGGTCGAACTCGATGGGGTGAGAATAGCCGAGGCTCAGAACAAGAGTGGTCCCCTTCATCTGCGCCCGATAGCCGACGCCGATGATCTCAAGCGCCTTCTGGAATCCCTGGCTGACCCCTTCCACCATGTTGCTCACCAAGGCACGCGTCATGCCGTGGAGCGCCCTGGTTTTCTTTTCGTCGTCCGCACGGGAGACCGTCAGGACACCCTCCTCGATCGAAAGCGTGATCTCGGGATGAATGTCGAGGAAGAGCTCTCCCTTGGGGCCCTTTACGGCAAGACGGTCCTCGTTCTGGATGATTGAAACGCCCTTCGGAATTTTTATGGGTTTGCGCCCGATCCGAGACACGATCCGCACCCCCTACCACACGTTGCAGAGGATCTCCCCGCCGAGACCGCGCTTGCGCGCCTCGGCGTCCGTCATGAGACCCTGGGAGGTGGAGACCACCGCCATACCGAGTCCTCCCATGACTTTGGGGAGTTCCTTCGAACCCGCGTAGACCCGGCGACCGGGCTTACTGATTCGCTTGATACCCTGGACGACATGTTCCCTGTTCGAGCCGTACTGCATGAAGACGCGCAAGACTTGGAAGGGTTTTTTCGGATCGTTGATGACCTTGTAATTCCGAATGTATCCCTCTTCCTTGAGGATCT
>DIMS01000057.1 GCA_002425685.1 Synergistaceae bacterium UBA5560
CTTTCCGCGTCTCCTCCGCGGACTTGCTCCGAGTGCCCGTGTTCTCGATGCCTTTTGCTACCAGGGAGCTTTCGGCCTCCACGCCCTTTCCTTCGGTGCGGCGGAGGTGGTGGCGCTGGACCAGTCCGAAGAGGCACTGGCGGCGGCGGAGGAGGACCGCCTTCGCAACGCGCTTCCGGACAGACTGCGGCGGATGTGCGGCAACGCCTTCGAGGCGCTCCGGAATCTGGAGCGGGCCGGAGAGCGTTTTGATGTCGCTGTGGTGGATCCACCCCCCTTCGCGCCGGGAAAGGATCAGATTGAAGCGGCCCGCCGGGGGTACAAGGAACTCGCCCTGCGGACACTCAAGATGCTGGTACCGGGAGGGACGCTCTTTTTCTTCTCCTGCAGCGCCGCCTTCGGCGGAGAAATGCTCCGCACCACGCTGGACGATGCGGCGCGGGATGCGGGAAGGGAACTCCGCATCCTGGCGGAGCTGCATCAGGGTGCGGATCATCCCGTGCTTGTCCAGGTGCCGGAGACGGGATACCTGAAAGGCTTTGTACTGGAGGTGACGCCGTGACGACCACGGTGCTTTTCGATTTCGACATGACGCTCGTGAACAGTGCTCCCGCCATCACCCGCTGTCTGAACATAGTTGCCCTGGAAGGAAATCTCCGCACCGTCACGGAAGAGGAGGTCCTTGCGACCATAGGTCTTCCCATGGAGGATGCCCTGGTGCGTCTTTGGGGAAGCTACGAGCCCAGGTGGCTCGACATTTACCGGGCGCGTTGCCGGGAGGAGGAGTACGCGGGACTGCTGGTGTTCGACGACGCCGTTCCCACGCTTCGGACATTGCGGGAGCGGGGGTGTCGCACCGGGGTCGTTTCGAACCGTCGTTTCGCCCGCCGGGTGGTGGAGTGTGTTGCTCTGGACACTCTCTGCGATGTCGTCGTCGGGCTCGAGGACATCACGAGGCCGAAACCTTTTCCCGATGCGTTGGAGCATGCCCTGGCCGTCCTCGGCAGCGCCGCGGAAGAAACCCTTTATGTGGGTGACACGGATGTGGACATGCAGACCGCTGCTGCTGCCGGAGTCCGTGGTGTGGGGATCACCACGGGCAACTTCGGGGCACCGGAGCTTCTCGCCGCCGGCGCGTGGTGCACGGTGGACCGTCTTCAGGAGGTGACGGACCTGTCGTGAGCGATGCCACGCCACGCCGGAACCTTCGGGAGACGTTGCGACGATGGGCCTGGTGGTTCATCGTGACGATCATCGTGGCTGGGGCCGTTGCCCTGTATCTTGCGTGGTGGCGTCATTACCAGGAAATGCATCCCCGAGTCGCCTGGGCACAGCCGTGGATGCACGTGGAGGAACACCCCCTCGATGTGGCGCTCCTCTGGCGGGAGGAAGTTCTCCGGGCGGATCGGGACGGAGAGATTCACTTTTACCGAGGAAACGCTCCTTTTCGGGTCGCCAAGGGCGATGTCCTGGCGGTGATCGGAGGAAAGGCGTTCCGGGCTCCCGGCGCGGGGTATTTCGTTCCCGCTCTGGACGGAAAGGAGAATTCGTGGCTTTTCGGTGCCATCTGGGAAGGGGACGGACCGATTCCTTCAGCACCGCAGGCCAGGTTCATTTCTTCCGGATCCCGGATCAAAAAAGGCGACCCCCTGGGCAAATTTCTTCCGATGCCCCAGGATCTGCGTTTCGTGGCCTATGTGACGCGGACTCCCGCGGTGGACCGGGATGTGCGGCGTAACGTTCTCTCCGTCCGAACAGGAAAGGATGTTCCGCCGATCGTGGCCGTGATACGGACGGCGAAGCATTTCGGCGTGCGGACAAAGGTCTACTGCTCCCTTCCCGTGTTTCCGCTGGAACTCTTGCCCCGTCGGAACGAGCAGTGGATTCTCGAGGGGGCGGCCATGACGGGTGTGGTAATTCCCCAGGGGGCGGTGACTGTCCGGAACATGCGGGAAGGAGTGTTTCTCGTGACGGGATCGAGCGTGCGCTTCCAGGAAGTTACGGGACTCCCCATTTCGGAGCGCCGTTTTCTCGTCACGGAAGGTCTTGTGCCCGGGGCGCTGATTCTTCTCTCTGCTGAAGGTGCCCGGGAAGGACGGGTGAAACTGTGGTAGATTCTAGAGGAACGAAGTATGCCAGAGGGGCCGTCTCCTTGAGGTTGCCTGTGTACCCTGGAGGAGAGAAATTCCGGGAGGGCCGAGGATGATTCGGAACGAGGATGTTGCAACAATGGTGCGGCGTCGCACCCGGGAGGTCCGGGAGCGCATGGCCGAAGCGGCCGGACAGTCCTGCCGGGATGTCGCCTCGATACGTCTTGTGGCCGTATCGAAGTACCACCCCGTTTCCGCCATGGTCGCCGCGGCTCTGGAGGGCGTGGATATCCTTGGGGAAAACCGCGTCCAGGAAGCGTTGGCCAAACGGCCCACCTGGGAGGCGGAACTCCGTCACCGTGGCGTGCCGCAGCCATGGACCTCATGGCATCTCGTGGGCCATCTTCAGCGAAACAAGGCCAGGAAGGCGACAGAACTCTTTTCGTGCATCCAGAGTGTCGATTCCATTCGACTCGGCGAAGATCTCTCCCGAATCGCCGGCGAGGATGGGAGGACGCTTTCGGTGCTGCTCGAAGTGAACACGTCGGGAGAGACGAGCAAACACGGTATTTCCCCTGAGGCGGCTCCGGCGCTGACGGAGCATCTCCTTGAGAAGTGTCCTTTCCTTTCCGTGGAGGGGCTCATGACCGTCGGGCCGCTGGAGGGAGGAGAATGTGAGACGGCAGCGGCCTTTGTCCGCTTGCGGACGCTCCGGGACGATCTGGCCTGTCGTTTCGGACGCTCTTTTCCGGAACTTTCCATGGGTATGAGTGGTGATTTCGCTTTGGCCATTCGAGAGGGAAGCACAATGGTACGAATCGGCAGCGCGATTTTCGGCCCGAGAGGAGGGGCGGAGGATGTTTGAGCGACTTCTCGTTCGACTGGGCATTCTCGAAGAAGTGGAGGATATCGCCGTGGAGGACGACGTTCTTCAGGAACGAAAGCGGCGCGTTCTCGAACCGCTGCCTTCCGAGACCACGCTGGTCCTCTGCAGGGGATCCGCCTGCATCGAACGCAGGGAGGCCCTCGGTGAAGCGCTCCGGCAGGGACGCCTTGTCCTGATGGATCTTCGCACCTGCGAACGCGGTGTCGGACAGAACATTCTCGACTTCGTCTGCAGCGTTGCCTACGCGGAAAAAGGGGACGTGCGGCGGATCGCTCCCGGAGTCTTTCTTGCGCTTTCGGATGTGACGGTTTTGGAGGAGTGGGACATGGCCCGCACGGAGAAAAAAGACGAAAGGGCGGAAAGCGACGAGGAACGATCTCAGGTGCAGGTCGGACCCGGAGGGGAGGAGGAACCGTGAGCGAGAAGGAACTGCTTTCCGCCATGGACGTGGCCAATCAGGAGTTCAAACGTGCGCTTCGGGGATACGACCAGAGCGAGGTGGATTCCTTTCTCGACCAGGTGGCGGGAAGCATTCACGCCTATACGGAGCAGTACAGGGAACAGCAGCGGCGCATTCAACAGCTTGAAGAGCAGATGAAGGAATATCGGGGCCTTAAGGACTCGCTGCAGGAGGCGCTTCTCATGGCGCAGAGGAGCGCGGAGGAGCGGGTTCGTGCGGCGGAACGACAGGCCGATGCCGTCATCGCCGAGGCCCAGGCCAAGGCCGAGCACCTGATCGGCGAAGCCCGCAACCAGGTGGAGACAGCTCGGAGAGAGCTCGCCCGCGTCCGGGACGTGCGTCGGGATCTCGTGGGCGAGCTGCGGGCGCTTCTTTCCCGGTTTGATTCCCTCCTTGAAACACAAAACGAAGATTCCGGTTCGGAGGGAGGAACACCTCCCCGGTCCGAGCCTTGAGAGAGAGGCATTTCCTCACGCGTCTTCCTCTTGCCGCACTTGTGACGATGCGTCCGAACCAGTACAATAGACCAATGGCTTCCAGAGGATATGAACCATTGACTCCATAGAGAGGCCGAACTTTGACAATTCCATAAGGGGTGAGACACCGATGCAACTGATGCAGATGTTGTTGATTGCGGCGGGTGTCGCAGTCGGCTTTGCGGTGGGATATTTCCTCCGCAAGGCCTTCGAAGAGAAACGTCTCGACGGAGCGCGAGCCCAGACGGAACGGATGCTCAAGGACGCGGAATCACAGGCGGAGCAACGGAAGAGGGAAATCCTCACGGAAGCGAAGGAGGAGGCCCTTCGGCTTCGCCAGGACGTCGAGAAGGAAATCAAGGACAGGCGGAACGAACAACAGCGAGTGGAGCGCCGCCTGGAACAGAAGGAAGAGAATCTCGACCGCAAGCTCGATGCCCTTACCCGCAAGGAAGAGGAGCTCAAGATCAGTCAGGATACGCTGAAGTCCCGCATGGATGAGATCGAGACGATCAAGGTGGAGCAGGTGCGCCGACTCGAAGAAGTGGCGGGGATGACGAGGGAGCAGGCGCAGCAGGTTCTCCTTGCGGAGGTGGAGCGGGAGGCCGATCACATCATCGGACTTCGTCTCAAGGAGCTTGAGGAGAAGGCCAAGCGCGAAGCCGACAAGAAGGCCGCGGAGATCATCTCCACCGCGATTCAGCGCTGTGCGGTGGAACACACGTCGGAGGTGGCCGTGAGCGTGGTGAACCTTCCCTCCGACGAAATGAAGGGGCGCATCATCGGCAGAGAGGGACGCAACATCCGCGCTTTCGAAACCCTCACCGGTGTGGATCTCATCGTGGACGACACGCCCGAAGCGGTCACCGTGAGCAGTTTCGACCCCGTCCGCCGGGAAGTTGCCCGGCGTTCCCTCGAAAGGCTGATCGTGGATGGCCGGATACACCCCGCCCGGATCGAGGAGCTTGTGGAGAAGGCCCAGCGTGAGGTGGAGGAGCAGATCCTTGAGGCCGGCGAAGAGGCTCTTCTCGACACGGGAATCAAGAACATGCACCAGGATCTGGTGCGTCTCGTGGGGCAGCTCAGATTCCGGACAAGCTACGGACAGAATTCCCTCCTGCACAGTCTGGAGGTGGCGCACCTCACGGGTATGATGGCCGCCGAACTGGGGCTTGACGAATCCCTCGCCCGCAGGGCGGGTCTGCTCCACGACATCGGCAAGGCCGTGGACCATCAGGTGGAAGGCCCCCATGCGGTCATCGGAGCGGATATCGCCCGTAAGGCCGGCGAACCACAGGAGGTGGTGAACGCCATCGCCTCCCATCACGAGGACGAGGAGCCCCAGACGGTGTATGCGGTTCTCGTCGCCGCCGCCGACGCGGTGAGCGCTTCCCGGCCGGGAGCGCGCCGGGAGAGCCTGGATGCCTACATCAAGCGCCTGGAGAAATTGGAAAGCCTGGCCAAGGCGTTTCAGGGTGTCTCCAAGGCCTTTGCCATCCAGGCGGGGCGCGAGGTGCGGGTCATGGTCGTTCCCAACCTCACCGACGACGGGTCGATCCAGAAAATGGCCTTCGATGTGGCGAGGAAGATCGAGGACGAGATGAAATATCCCGGGCAGATCAAGGTCACGGTGGTTCGGGAAACCCGGGCAGTGGAGTACGCGAAATAATCATGCGTATTCTTTTCATCGGCGACGTGGTGGGCAGGCCCGGAAGGGATCTCGTGCGGGAACTCCTTCCCCGTATCCGGGAGGAAGACGGTCCCTTCACGTTCATCCTCGCCAACGGCGAGAACGCGGCGGCCGGTTTCGGCCTCACCGAGAAGGTGATGGAGGAACTGTTCGCTCTGGGAGTCGATTGTCTTACCGGAGGAAACCACATCTGGGACAAGAAGGAATTTCTTCCCGTTCTCGCGGGAGAAAACCGGGTGTTGCGGCCCGCGAACTATCCCGAGGGTTGCCCCGGTCAGGGGTGGACCGTTCTCGAGCGGGGCGGCGCCCGCCTGGCGGTACTGAACCTGCAGGGCAGGACGTTCATGCCTCCCCTTGATTGTCCTTTTCGGACGGCGGATCTCCTGCTCGGGCGGATTTCCGAGCAGGCGGTCTTCGTCGATTTTCACGCCGAGGCCACATCGGAGAAATATGCCCTTTTTCGGTATCTCGAGGGGCGCGTTTCGGCGGTGGTGGGGACTCATACGCACGTACAGACCGCCGACGAGGATGTTCTTCCCGGTGGTACGGCGATTCTCTCGGACGTGGGCATGACGGGAGGACACGGCGGCGTCATCGGCATGGAGAAAGAGACGACGCTCTCCCGGTTCCTGACGGGCCTGCCCTCCAAATTTTCCGTCTGCGAGAACGACCTTCGCCTCTGCGGCGTGGTGGTCGACATCGACGAGGAGACGGGAAGAGCTCTCCATATACGGCGCTTGCAGATCCGTCTGTGACGGTTTTCCTCTGTTGCAGCGCCTCGAATATTTGACGGGGGACCATGCAAAGGCTCTCAGGAAGACGATGCCGGAGCCGATCCACATGGATGAACCAGGCTCGAAGCTGCTGTCGAAATCGAGTACGCGGGGCGGAGGGGTTCCAGAGGCTGTCACCGGAAAAGGCGAGCCCTCAGGGAGGTGCCGGAGTCATGACGGTAGAAATGCTTAAGGTCAGTGCCAACAGCAATCCCAACGCAGTAGCGGGTGCGATTGCCTCCATTGTCCGGGCTGGCAAGGAAGTGGAGATTCAGGCCATAGGTGCGGGAGCGGTGAACCAGGGCGTCAAATCCATCGCCATTGCACGGGGCTATCTCGCGCCGAACGGGCTGGACATCTGTTGTGTTCCCGCGTTTGCGGACATCGAAATCGACGGCCAGAGCCGTACCGCCGTGAAGCTCATGATCCGAAACAGATAGAAAGAGAAAGACACACTTTTCGGAGAACGTGTCTGCGTTTGGCCGTGAGACGGCCGGAAAATGGCGCGGGCGACATGGGTCCGACCGAGAAAGAGGATCTGTAAAGAGGATTTGTTGCTGAAAGCGAGAGGGGCTCCCCCCGGGGGAGCCCCTCTCGCTTTCA
>DIMS01000006.1 GCA_002425685.1 Synergistaceae bacterium UBA5560
GGAATGTACGAGGCGACACCCCCGGAAGAACATTCGTCGCGGCACTCCGCCACAAGGCGACACAATAATTCCTGCATGGAACACCCCCGCGCATTCCTCGAAGGAAAAGGGGACCGCGGCGGACCAGGGTCCGCGACGATCCCCTTTTTCACGCATCTTCCGTCGCTACATCCACACCCTGGACATCATGATCGCTTCGTGCCGCTCCACCTGGGTCGTTTCACCCTCGAAGCCGTTCCGTCCCATGAGGCCGTAAATGTACCGCTTCCCCTGCTCCACTCCCGGTTGATCGAAGGGATCGATGCCGAGGAGGAATCCGGAACAGGCGGTAACATGTTCGAAGAGAAAGATCAGTGCTCCGAGGCGATAGGCGTCGAGCACTGGAATCTGAAGCCACAGAAGCGGTCGCCCGGCCTTCACGAGAGCCGACGCCGTCGCCCTCGCCTCGACGCGGAGCATTTCCCCGAAATCCTTCCCCCCCAGGTACGCAAGAGGCGCAAGGCTCTCCGCGCCTCCTGCGGGAATGGCAAGCCCGGGACGGTGGCGCTCCACATCGACGAGCGTGTACAGTTTGTCATCCGGGCCGGACATGTACAGCTGGAGTTGGGAGTGCTGATCGATGGCACCGAGAGCGCGCACGGGTGTGCTTCCCTGGTTCGCCTTCCCCAGACTTTCCCCCCAGAGTTGCGCAAACCATTCAGAAAAATCCCGCAGGCCGTCCGCATAGGGCATGAAAACCGCCATATTCCGTCCGTCCCGAAAGGCAAGCACGTGCAGGGCCGCCAAAATCCACGACGGGTTGTCCGCGAGGCCCGATGCATCGACGATGCGGGCATCCATAGCCCGTGCCCCCGCAAGAAGAGACTCCGTATCGATACCCACCGCCTCCGCGGCGGCAAGCCCGACGCAGGAGAGTACGGAAAAACGCCCTCCCACGGAGGGAGGCACAGGAAGAGTCCGACAGCGTGTTTCCGCAACAAAGGAACGGAGTGTCCCTTTTTGGGGATCCGTGAGCACCAGAATTCGGGCCAGTGTTGCCTCCTCGCCCAGTCGATTCCGCAGGCGCTCGTAGAACCACAGAAAATTCGCCATGGTCTCCGCGGTGCTCCCGGATTTACTGGCGACGACGAACGCCGTCTCGGCCGGGTCGATCACGTCCCAGATGGCCTGGAGCCCTCCAGGGTCCACATTGTCCGCCACATAGAGGCGCGGCCCCCCTCTTTTCTCCCGCGGCAGCTCGTTATGGAACGGATGCAGAAGCGCTCCCGCCAACATGAACGTCCCCAGAGCGGATCCGCCGATACCGATCTGTACCACCGCATCGAAGGACGCGAGCCATCGCGAGACGGCACGGCATTCCGCCTGGTCCGCATAGGGAAGGCGGAGCCAGCCGAAACCGGATTCGTTCCTCTCCGCGCCTTCGCGCAGACGCGCTTCCGCCGCAACGCAGGCGGATTCCATCCCGCCGAAGGCATCACCCCACCGTGCATGGGCCGAACCATAGGCGAGGCGCAAGAGCCGTTCGTCATCCATGGTCTCACCCCGCTCCTATTCTTCGAGGAGATCCTCCCGCGTCACCATGAGCGTCACCTCTGAGGAGGAAAGGACACCCGGCACATAGAGCTGCCCTCGTTTCACCGAGGCCTCCACCATTTCCGTCTCCGCATAGTCGTCGAGGAGTTTCTTCGCGATGGCGAACGTCAGCCCTTCCATCGTTTCGTACTTCGTCCCCATGACCACCTTCTGGACCGTCTCGTAGATCTCCGCGTAGGCATAAACGCTGTCCGGCTTTCCCAGGTCCACCAGGGGAACATCGTAGCTGATGCACAGTGAAACTTCCAGCACCTGCCCCAGCTCCCGCTCCACTTCGAGCGAACCGTGAAACGCATGAAAACGCATCCCCTCGAGTTTCAACGTACAAAGCACGCTCATCACTCTCCTTTGCTGTCGGACCAAGGTCAGGCGAGCAATCCTGCGTCCCGAAGAGCCTCCAGGAGCGAATCCTTGTCGAACCCGACGATATAACGGTCCCCTATGGCCGTCACGGGGACCCCCATCTGCTTGGTGTTTTTCACCATCTCCATGGCCGCCTCCCGATCCTTGCTGACATCGATGTCCTCGTGGGCGACGCCGTTGGACTGGAGAAATTCCTTCACTTTCGTACACCAGGGGCACGTTGGAGTGGAATACACTTTCACGGACACTCCGGGTTCCTCCTCTCAGGTCGTTCACGTCCGTGCTCCGTCCGGAACAGCGGAGCTCTCCGAAGGAATGGGCGCGCGGGCCGTCGAAAAGCGCTGCGTTCACAGCAAAAACCTATTTTTTCCAAAATTCACCAAAAAGAGAAAGATCTTCCTCCACATCACATGAGAAGAATGTCTTTCCCAGACTGTGCGAGAATGGCCGTTTCTTGTCTATAATGGGCTTCGGTGCGGTGTGCGCTCTCCGTTGGCACGCCGTACACCCGCTTTTTTGAAGTATAGCACAAAACACAGGGAGGGACTTGTATGACGACGGCAGCATCAGTGGAGGCAGGCACTGCTGCGCAGCTCGATCTCATCGTGGAGCGGCACAGGGGGAAACGGGGCAATACTATCCCGTTGCTTGCGGAGATCCAGAAGGAACTCGGATATCTTCCGGAAGAGGCGATCCGCTACGTTTCGTCAAAACTCGATATTCCCGCGGCGGAATTGTTCGGCGTCGCCACGTTCTACGCTATGTTTCGTCTTCAGCCGGAGGGACGCTACGTGGTCCGTCTCTGCCGTGGAACGGCATGTCACGTCCAAGGTTCGCTCCTTATCGGCGAACAGCTCCAGCGGTATCTTCACGTCAAAGAGGGTGAAACCACCGAGGACGGGCTGTTCACGCTCCAGTTCGTCGCGTGTCTCGGCTGCTGCAGCCTCGCGCCCGTCATGATGGTCGGGGACGAAGTGCATGGACGCCTTACGCCGGAGAAGGCCGTGGACGTTCTCGAAACCTATCGGACCAAGTCCTAGGACAGGAGGATATCGAATCATGACGAAGACCATCGTGAAGGTGGGTATGGCGAGCTGCGGCGTCGCTGCGGGAGCCCGTCCCGTCTTTGACAGGCTTTCCACCCTGCTCGACGGAAGAGATGATGTCGTCCTCAAGCAGGTCGGCTGCGTGGGACTCTGTTTTTCCGAACCACTCGTGGAAATCGAACGGGAGGGCGTACGCTCCCTCTATGGAAAAGTGACTCCGGAATTCGCGGAGCAGATCGTACAAGACCATGTGGACCGGGGAGAAGTCCTTGCCGAGGGGCTGATCTTCTCCACAAGCGAAGCGGCCCCCGAAAATACCATGGTGGAGAAGCAGGTCCGGGTCGTCCTTCGGAACTGCGGACGCATCGACCCCGAGAAGATCGACGAATATATCGCAGCCGGAGGATACGAAGCACTCAAGAAAGTCCTCGACAGCATGCCCCCGGAACAGGTGATCCAGGAGATCCTCGACAGCGGTCTCCGGGGACGGGGCGGCGCCGGTTTTCCCACAGGACTCAAGTGGAAGTTCGCCCGAGCTGCTCAGGGCAGTGACAAATACGT
>DIMS01000040.1:0-45184 GCA_002425685.1 Synergistaceae bacterium UBA5560
GCGGAGAAATCCGAAGATTTCGCAATCCAGTACCGTCTGTGCCGCGGAAAAAATCGTCGCACCCTGAAGCAGTCCCGCACCACACATCATGTCCGCGCCGGCGAGAAAGCTCGCCATGCCCGAAAGAGCGTTTTCGAATCCAGCCTGCCAGTCCGGCATCCGGGCACCGGAAGCGAAGGTTCCCACGTTGGCGGGAAGACCGTAGTAATGGGCCAGGGCGCAGCTCGCCATCTGGAGAAGACAATCCTCCGGGCCGCCGCAGGTGACACCCCCCCGGCGAAGTTCCAGCACGGTGGCGCAGGAACCGTAGAACGTGGGCGTGCCGGGAAAGAGAAGCTGCTGGAGAGTGATCCCCGCGAGAACCTCCGCGTTTCCCTGGGCGAGATTCGCCGCGAGAGTCGCCCCCGCGGTGGCACATCCGATGGTCATGTTGAGGAACCCCGTGGGAATGCCCGCCTCGGAGAAACAGAACGCCGCCTCAAGACTGTCTTCGTCATAGGAGAGGGGACTGAAACTGCACTGGAAATTCGAGAGGATCGGGCGCTTGCGGAGCGCCTCGCGGCCCCCGACGACGGCTGCGGCGAGCTCGATGCTTCCCCGGGCCGCCGTGGGTGTTACGGCCGTCATGGCCTGCACGTGCTTGGAGGAAAAGCGAAGGAGCGCCTCCAGCTCGTGGAGGGGCTGTACCGGAGGCGGAACGTCCTGGGCGCTCACCACGGGCCAGAGGAAAGCGATCTCGGGAAGCGCGTCGGCGAGGTGGGCCGCCGTCTCCAGATCCGTCTTTCTGGAGGGGCGCACCGCTCCCGTCTCGGCATCGAGAACGAAAAGGCCGCTTCCGTCGAGAGTCAGGTATCCCTGTTTCCCATCCAGAAAAAGGTCGTTCTCGGGATTACGGGCATAAAGCGTATACGTTTTCGGGGCGCTTTGCAGCGCGATCGCCACGGATTCTGGAGAAAACCGCACACGAAGACTGGGCGAGCCGTTCCATTCCTCCTCCTCGAAAAAGAGGCCCTTCCCCGCAAGGGCATCCCGTCTCTCGGCGGAGAGAGGCATTCTCAATCCTGTTTTTTCAAGGATTTGAAGACTCGCGTCCGAAATACGACGCAACTCCTCCTCGGACAGAACGGTGCTCCGCACTCCCCATCGCGCCGCATGAATCACGCCGAACACCCCCGAATATGTATACGAATGATGTATACCTCAAGAGCTACCTTAGCCAAGGGATTGCACAATGTCAAGACTCTTCCGACACGTTCTCTTTTTCGCAATGTGCACCGAACGACACCTTTCGCCAAAACGCCGAAAACGGACATGTCGCCACCACGGGTGCACTTCGCACGGATCCGGAGAAGAGCGCGCAGGGACAACGAGGGCGCTCTGCGGCGGAGTTCCTGATTCGGGAACAACTCGGACGGCGTCACTCTTCGGGAGAGATTTTCGACACGACCTTTCGGAAAAAGGAAGAAACGGGCAGAATGGATTTTGCGCAAGAGCTGTCAGGCGCAACGGGGATCTATTCGTTAAGGTAGAACCACACAGGGAGGTCGGCTCCATGAGGACGGAAACACGAACGATCTGGGAGGAGCGCGTTCTCCGGGTACAGCGGTACATCCAGGACCATCTCGACGAACCCCTTTCCCTGGATACGCTCGCCGAAACGGCGGGATTCTCGCGCTTTCACTTTTCCCGCATCTTTTCGGGAATCACGGGAGAATCCCTGACGGACTACATGCGACGGCTCCGGCTCGAACGAGCCGCCTTCAGGCTCCTCTACACGGAACAGTCCGTCACGAATCTCGCTTTCGACGCGGGATACGAGAACGCCGAATCGTTCACCCGGGCCTTCGCCCAGCTCTACGGTGTTCCTCCCGGACGCTTCCGGCGCCGGCTCCGGGAGGCTCTCGATCACCGACGGACCGTTCTCGAACCTCACGGCAGAACCTATTCGGCGATGCTCGCCCACCACGAAGGAGGAATTTCCATGAACATGACCATCGAGCGCTTCGACCCCATCCGCGTGGCCTTTCTCCGCCACGTCGGCCCCTACGCCGCAAGCGGTGCGGCCTGGGGACGCCTTTGCGGCAATCCGGCAGTGCAGTCACGCCTGACCCCGGAATCTCTTTTCATCGGCATCTGCTACGACGATCCCGACGTGACCGAGGCAGACAAGATCCGCATGGACGTCTGCGTGAGCGTGGACGCCTCCTTTGTCCCCGAAGACGGCATCGAGGTGCAGACCATCGAGGGCGGCGAGTACGCCCGGGTGATCCACAAGGGAAGCTACGACGGCCTGCACGGTGTCTACCGGGCGCTCTACGGAGAATGGATTCCCGCGAGCGGCAGAGAGCCCAAGGAAACTCCCTCCCTCGAAATCTATCTCAACGACTGCACCACCACCCCGCCGGAGGAACTCCTCACGGAAATCCGGGTTCCACTCCGGTAGAGGACTGCCGGGAACGCATCCCTCCACCCTTCACGACACCGCCACGCCGGAGCGAAAGGCCCGCCTCGAACGAGGCGGGCCTTTCGCGTATCCACATCGCCGAAGATCGCGTTTTGCCTCGTCCTCCATCATTGACTGATTTCACAGATAAATGATATTATCCGAATGTCCGACATTCATATGTTCAGCCATGCAGCGAGCCCGCTCACAAAAACATACTGACGAAGGGGATGTTTGGCGTGAAAATGGAGACAATGCTGCTGAGCCAGAGGGAGATTCAATCGCTCGTCACGATGAAGGACATCATCGAGTGCGTCGACAAAACCTTCCACGGAATGGGAGACGGAACGGTCGTCAATCCCACCAAAGTCAATCTCGACCTCGGAGAAACCGCACCGTTTCCCCCCTACGACGGATTCATGAACGCCATGCCGGCCTATGTCGGGTGGAATGACAGCGCCGGAATCAAGTGGGCCGGAGGCTTCCTAGGCGAACGAAAAAAACAGGGACTTCCCTATGTCACCTCGCTCATTCTTCTCCTCGACCCGAAACTGGGACACTTCCGCGCCGTCATGGACGGAGCCTACATCACCAACATGCGTACGGGCGCACAAACGGCAGTCGCTCTCAAGTACCTCCACGGCGAAAGAAAGACGCTGCGTCTCGGCCTGTACGGCGCAGGAATGCAGGGACACACGCAAACCATGGCTCTTTCCGAACTGTTCGACCTCTCGGAGGTGCGTGTTTACGACGTCAACGCCAGCGCTTCCGAACGCTATGCGGATGACATGAAAAACGTCGTGAAGGGGCGCATCCATATCGCGAAAAACCCTGAAGAGGCAGCCGAGGCTGATGTATGCGTCTGCGTCACACAATCGAAAGAGGAGTTTTTCCGACACGAATGGTTCCGGCCCGGCATGATTCTCTTCCCCATGGGTTCCTATCAGGAATGCACGGACGAATGCATCGTGAACGCACACAGCATCATCGTCGACCATATCGGCCAGACACTCCACCGGGGAGCACTCGCCAAGCTCGCGGATGCAGGAGCCATCACGGAGAAGAACATTTCCGCCACAATCGGAGAACTCGCGGTGGGGAGAAAGAGTATTCCCGTCTCCGGCAAGCGTGTCCTTTGCATTCCCATCGGCACCGGAGCAATGGATATTTCCGTCGCCGCGCTGGCCTGGGAGCGTGCAAGCGCCCGGGAAATGGGCGGGAAATACGTGTTCGTCGAATAAGAAAGGAAGGCCACTCATGCAGGAACTGCTTGAAATACTCAGGAAAGAAACCAAACCGGCTCTGGGCTGCACAGGCCCCGTATCGATCGCCTTTGCCGCCGCTGCGGCCCGGGATGCCGTGGGTGGAACGCCCCAACGCGCAACAGTTCGCATGGACAAGGATTCTTACAAGAACAGTTTGCGTGTCGGCATTCCCGGAACCGATCATATGGGCATCGACATTTCCGTCGCGCTCGGGGTTGTCGCCGGAGATCCCGCCGCGGGACTCGAAGTTCTCAACAAGGTGACGCCCGAGGAAGAAAAGAACGCTCTGGCGTTCGTGAAGCATGTCGACGTGGACATTTTCTGGGAGTATGAGGGTGTGGGACTGCGCATCGAGGCCGAGGTCGAGACGGACAAGGGTATCGGCCGGGCAATCGTCGCGAAGACGCATACGAACGTCGTCTATCTGGAAGCCAATGGTGCCATACTGCTCGATAACCGTGCGAGCCTCGAAGGAACGTCGTTCGACTATTCGAAAGATGCGATTCTCGGATACACCCTGAAAGATCTCTACCGGTTCGCCGAAACAGTCCCCCTTGCGGACATCGACTTCCTGAAAAGCGGCATCGCCATGAACCGGAAACTTGCCGAAGCAGGCCTCGTCGGAGGTGTCGGAGCCGGATTCGGCCCGGCATACAGAAAATGGGAGAACGGCAACCTCATGCTCAAAGTGAAGTCCTATACGGCCGCCGCTTCCGACGCCCGCATGGGCGGGCTCGGCCTCCCCGCGATGAGCTGTGCGACAAGCGGCAACGTGGGCATCACCGCCATGCTTCCGCTCGTTGTTGCGGGCGAAGAATTCGGTGTGAACGAGGAGGTGACACTGCGGGCCATCGCATTGAGCTATCTGCTGACAATTCTCATGAAAAGCCGCATCGGTCGTCTTTCCGCCATCTGCGCCTGTGCCATGGCAGCAGGAATCGGCGTCGCGGCGGGAACGTCGATGCTGCTGGGCGGCGACGTCGCCTGCGCGGACCGCGCCATCCAGAACATGACGGGCAGCCTCACGGGCATTGTCTGCGACGGTGCCAAGTACGGCTGCGCGCTCAAACTCTCCGCAGCGGCGGGAATGGCGATTGAATCGGCACTGCTCGCACGCGACGGCTACGTCGTTCCGCGGGGAGACGGCCTCGTCTGCGGAAACGCGGACGAATCCATGGCCGCGATCGGCCGGACCGCTCAGGAGGGAATGACTCCCGCAGCAACCGTGATGGCCCGGATCATCATCGAGAGGGAAAACGCAGCAAAAGCGCTCGAATAACCCGGATGTTCCCCGCCGAACATCGTTTCGGACCGAAAGGGTGATCCATGGTGGAAACACGACGATCTGCGCTGAGGCACATGCTTCTTCCGCTCGACAAGGCACTCGATGCCGTTGTCGTACTGAGCCTCATCGCCATCTCGCTTCTCGTCTTCGGACAGGTGCTTCTCCGGTACGTCTTCCGTTCTCCTCTCATGGGCATCGAAGAATTGTGCTACTTTCCGACGACGTGGCTTTATCTCGCCGCCGCGGTAAAAGCATCGTCGGAACAGAACCAGCTCATCGCCCGGGTTCTCGAAATCTTTTTCCATCGGAAAAAACAGATCTTTCTGCTCCGTGCGATCGCGGCGCTTCTCGCCTCGGGGATTCTGTGCTGGCTGACCTATTGGGGCTACGACTTTCTCAAGTACTCCCTGCGCGTCGAGAAGCTCAGCGACACCCTCTTCATTCCCTGGATCTACGCGGAAGCCCCGGTTTTTCTCTGCATGGCACTGATGCTGCTCTACACCGTTGTCGAATTTTTCGACTACACGCGCCTCTTCCTGGCAACCCCGAAGGAGATTCCCGTCAACGACCAAGAAGAGGAGGGCTTCTAGCATGGTAACCATTTCCATCATCTCTCTCGTCATTCTGATGGGCCTTCTTTCCCTCGGCATTCCCATCGCGCTCTCCTTCAGCGGCGCACTTCTGTACATGAGCATCGTCGGCGGTGTTTCGATGAAGGGCATGATGCTCTGGGGGTTGCAGCAGATCCTGAGTCCAGCATTGCTCTGCATTCCGCTGTTCATCTACGCCGGATCGCTGATGAGCCAAAGCGGCATTGCGAAGTACCTTCTCGAATTCGTAGACATCTTCGTCGGGCGAGTCCGCGGAGGACTGGGCATCGTCGCGACCGTCACATGCGCCCTGATCGGCGCCATCTCGGGCAGTGCCTTCACCGGCGTTGCGGCGACCGGAAACATGCTCATCCCGGAAATGGTGGCCCGCGGCTATCCCAGGCCGTTCGCGACCGCGCTCGTAACCAGCTCGTCGATCCTCGGCGTCCTGATTCCGCCGAGCACACCGATGATCATTTTCGGATGGGTGACGGGAACCAGCGTGCTCGCGTGCTTTCTCTCCACCATCGGGCCGGGGCTTCTTACCATGGCCATCTTCTGCGGAATCAATCTGTACTGCGCCAGAAAATTCCCCCTTGTCCTCGCGCCGGAAATCAGCGCGGAGGAAAAGCAGCGGCAGATCGTGCGCAAGGGATGGAAGGCGCTTCCCGCGCTCTTCATGCCCGTTCTTATTCTCGGCGGCATCTACGGCGGTGTCATGACACCCACGGAAGCCGCCGCGGCAGCAGTCGTCTACTCCATTCCCGTGGGGTTTCTCGTGTACAAGGGACTGACGCCCAAGACCTTCTTCTCCGTGTCCCAAAGTTCGGGAGTTTCGACCGGATCCATCATGATCATGATCCTGTGCAGCATGATGCTGAGCCAGACCTATGTTGTGCTCCAGATCCCACAGCTCATCGTGAAGGCCGTGTTCAGCCTGACGACGGACAAGACCATGATTCTCGTTCTGATCAACCTCCTGCTGCTCTTCGTGGGAATGATCGTCAACGATGTGACCGGCATCATTCTGGTCGCACCCCTGCTCCTGCCACTGGCCCAGGCAATTGGCCTGCATCCGATTCAGTACGCCGCGATTTTCTGCGTGAACCTCGCGATCGGAAGCCTGACACCACCCTATGCGAGTCTGCTCTACCTCGGGATGCGTATCGGCAAAGTCGAGTTCGTCGACATCCTCCCCCATGTGGGACTCTTCCTCCTGGGGTACGTTCCCGTCATGCTGCTGACCACCTATTGGCCGGCTTTGTCGCTGACGCTTCCGAGGGTTCTCGGCTACATGTAAGCCGCCGCCGTCGCAAAAGGAGAAGGGAGGGATGCGGTCGCAAAATCCCTGGGCGTGGAATGTCCGTCCCGATGCACCAAACCGTTTGTCCGTGAACGCTGACCTACATTTTCTATTCTTTGAGGAGGGATTCCGAGTGAAAAAGTGTGTTGTTCTGTTTCTTGCGACCCTGGCCTTCGGCACAATGCTCCTCGCCGGTTGCGCCTTTGCGTCGGAACAATCCTACACGTGGAAAGTCGCCCACATCCGCCCCGCCGGCTCCGAGATCGACAAGGAGATCACGTGGTTCGCCGACGAAATGCGTGCGGCCACGAACGGCCGGATCGACATCAAGGTGTATGGTTCGAACCAGCTCGGCGATTACACCGTCGTCCAGGAGAAGATCGGCATCGGTGCCGTGGAGATGGGAATCATGTCCGCCGCCACGAATGTGGACAAAAAGCTTCTTGCCTTCACGTTGCAGTATGTCGTGCCCACCTACGCGCTCGCACAGAAGAACTACGCCTCCGGAACGCCCTTCACCGACTACGTCGCAAAGCTGTATGAAAAGCAGAACATCAAGGTGCTGGCATACTGGCCGGTTTATTTCGGAGGCATCGGCCTGCTCAAAGAACCCGCCGAGCCGCTCAATCCCACCTCTCCCAAGAACCTCAAGGTGCGTGTCCCGACGATGAAAACCTGGGAAGTCCTCGCCGACACGTTCGGATATCAGGCAACGCCCCTTCCGTTTTCCGAGTTCTTCACGGCCGCCCAAACCGGGATCGTCAACGGCATTTTCGGCGGCGGCGCAGAGAACTACTATGTTTCTTTTAAAGACATCATAAAGTGCTACATCGCTGCCAATACACACTTCGAATGCTGGCCTTTCACGATCAATCTCGACCTCTACAATTCTCTCTCCGACGCTGATCGGACGCTCCTCGACGCAAAGGCGAAGGAACTCGAACAGCGGCGCTGGGCTCGGGTGGAAAGCGACCAGGACAAGTACGTCGATCTGCTCGAACAAGCCGGAACGGCCGTGTACCGTCCGACCGAGGAACAATTGAAGGAGTTCGCCCGGATCGGCCGTGAAGCCTCCTGGGCGGAGTTCGAGAAGATCGTCGGCGGCGCGGCATTCAAGGAGATCACCTCCACGTTCGTGCTCGAATAAGTCCCAATCGCCCCACGTGCGGTGGGAGAACCGCGAGCACGGCTCTCCCACCGCCGCACGTCCCGAAAATGGAATGCACGCGCCACCGAAGAGAACGTTTCGTTTTTTCATATCCAGAAGAGGAGATGCGACATGAGAAAGATCACTGTCATGAGCGCCGGCAACGGCGGACAGGCACTCGCCGGAGATCTCGCACTCCGGGGACATTCCGTCACGCTCTACGAACATCCGGCATTCGCAGCCGTCGTCGACGCCATTCGAGACAGAGGAAACATCATCACGATGGAGAACAGGATCGTCGGCGACGGAAAGCTCGCCAACGCGACGACGGACGCGGCAGAGGCACTGCGCGAGGCCGAGATCGTCTACTTCACGGCACCATCCTTCGCCCAGAAGGCGTTCTTCGATCTCACACTGCCGTATTTCAGGGATGGACAAATCCTCATTCTCTCCCCCGGCAACTACGGAACGTTCGGCCTGAAAAACGCGTTCCGAAAACTCGGGCGCGACGTGCTCGTCGGCGAAACGGACAACCTCCCCTATGCTTGCGCGGCGATCGAACCGGGAAGAGTCAACGTCCGGGGCGTCAAAAATCCCGTCACACTCGCCGTCCTTCCAAACCATGATTACGACCGCGTCGATGCGGCAATGCGCCAGACGTTCTGCACGTCGTACACAAAGGGCGCGAACGTCCTCCAGACAAGCATGGCCAACACGAACATGATCGTCCACTGCGTCCCCATGCTCATGAACGCCGGAAGGATCGAGAACACGAAAGGCGATTTTCGTTTCTACTTCGACGGCATGCCGCCCTGCGTCTGTCGCGCCATGGAGGCCGTGGACCGCGAGCGTCTGGCGGTCGGAAAAGCTTTCGGACTCGATCTCATGAGCACGGTGGAGACGATCCGCACACAGTACAATGTCCAAGGCTCCGACCTTCATTCCGTCATACAGGTGAACACCGCGTTCGGCGGACAGAAACCCGATGCACCGAAGACCCTCGACCACCGCTTTCTCACCGAGGACACACCGTTCTCCATGGTTCCCCTCGTTGAACTCGGAGCACTCGCAGGCGTCGCCACACCGATCATGCGCTCGGTCATCGAGCTTTGCGGACTTCTT
Organism: Synergistaceae bacterium UBA5560; assembly: GCA_002425685.1. Classification (GTDB taxonomy): domain Bacteria; phylum Synergistota; class Synergistia; order Synergistales; family Aminiphilaceae; genus Aminiphilus. The sequence goes on from DIMS01000040.1 coordinate 9,156, forward strand.
CTGGACGAAGACTACTTCAAGACGGGACAGACCCTCGCGAAGATGGGCCTTGAAGGAAAATCGCCCCGCGAGATCGCGGACATGATACAGGACTGAAGATATCTTCCCCGGAGGAGAGAAGACGATGGAAAACGCGGCGATCAAAAAAGCCATACGGATCGAACCGGAAGACAACGTCGCGGTGGTCGTACAGGACACGGCCGCCGGAGAAACGCTCCACTGCGCAGAATTGCGCATCGACGCGAAAACTGCGGTTCCCCTGGGCCACAAGGTCGCGATCACTTCGATCACACGCGGCCGACCCGTCGTGAAATACGCCGTCACCATAGGCCTCGCCTCGTGCGACATCGCCGAGGGCGAACACGTGCATTCCCACAACGTGGAGGACATCACGAACCGGCTGTGCAACGAATACGAGCGTGCGTTCCGGGCGGAGAAAGGGTGACACCATGACGAAGATCAACGCCTACAGACGCCTCGACGGTCGTGTCGGAATCAGGAATTACATCCTCGCGATCTCCATGGTGTCCTGTTCCAACACCGTCACGGAGCGAATCGCACACGCAACCGGAACGATTCCCGTCGTGCACGAGCAGGGGTGCACGGAATTCGAGCACGATCACGAACGAACCAAACTGGCGCTCATCTCGGCGGGAAGAAACCCGAATGTCGGCGGTGTTCTACTCGTGGGACTCGGCTGCGAACAGACGAACATGGAGGAGATCCGCAGCGCCATCGCCGAAACGGGCAAACCCGTCGAGACGGTCCTCATTCAGCGCGAGGGAGGCTCGCCCCAGGCAGAAAAGCGGGGAGTGGAACACATCCGCAGGATCAAGGCGATGGTCGAAGCGGAACGACGCGTTCCCTGTCCGGTGGGCGACCTCGTCGTGGGCGTCCAGTGCGGCGGGTCCGACTGGACCACGGCACTGTCGGCGAATCCCGTCATCGGCGTGATGACCGACCTCGTCATCGCGAACGGAGGCAGCGTCCTCATGTCCGAAGTGGCGGGCTTTCCCGGAAGCGAGCACATCGTTGCGGCCCGTGCGGCAACCCGCGACGTGGGTCTGCGCGTACTCGACATGATCTCGGAGCTCCGCGAGGAATACCACAGCACCTACGGACAACGGATCGAAGAAGTCAACCCGACGCCTGGAAACAAGGCCGGAGGAATCACGACACTCGTGGAGAAATCCATGGGGAACATCAAGAAAATGGGAACATCGCCCGTACAGGGAGTCCTGAAACTCGGAGAACCCGTTCCGCATCCGGGGCTTTGGGTCATTGACAACCGTGCACAGGGTCCGGACCCGTTCAATCTGACCGGTCTCGCCATGGAAGGCGCTGTCGTGACAGCCTTCAGTTCCGGTCGCGGTTCACCCGTCGGCAACGCAGTCATGCCGACACTCAAACTCACCGGAAATCCGGAAACGTTCGAAAAACTCGCGAGCATCACGGATTTCAACGCGGGAACCGTCATCCAGGGCTGTTCCATCCCCGAGACGGGAGCTGCGCTGTATGCATTTCTGTTGGAAGTGGCGAACGGGCGCGAGACCAAATCGGAAATCAACGGCAACTTCGAGTACATCATTCCCCGCGAGACCGCAAGGGGAACGCACGGCAGGTGTCCCCTTTCGTCGTAAACGGACAGGCCGACCGTCTCTTCTCCTTCCCGCAGGAAGACCGCCTGTCCCCGTGCGGACGGGCGGTCTTCCTGCCCTTCGCACGCAAGAAGCTCCCGCAAGCAACGCTCCATCCGGCAACATCCGAACAAGGATACATGTGCCCGAAAATCGTCTGTATCATGTACGGAATGTCGTACTGTATAATATGTTCCCGGAAAAGAACAGCGCCGCCCCATGAGAACGGCATGTCTTTTCGGCTTCCTCGGTTATGTCGTGAATGCCATCGGAATATCACCATGTTTAGGGAGGTCGAACACCATAGTGTTGAAACATGCAAACAGATCCACGCTTCATGACGATGTCATGGCCCAGATGATCAAGGCGATCAAGGAAAACCACTGGGCACCCGGGAGCAAACTTCCGGGGGAGCAGGCGCTGGCAGCGACATTCGGCGTCAGCCGCACGTGCATCCGCGAGGTATTGAAGGCACTTGCCCATTCCGGCGTCCTGGAGGCGCATCCGGGGCAGGGCACGTTCCTTTCGGCGAACGCCGACAGGATCCTGAACGGAACGCAGCTTGCCGTAACAATGTTCTCCGATTCCTCGTACACGGAACTCATGCAGATCCGGCAACTTCTGGAGGGACAGGCGGCGTACTGGGCGGCGGAACGGGCGACCCCCGAGGACATCGACAAACTCGAGTACATTCTGAGGGGTGAAGAACGCGGCGAATCTCTCTACGACATTCACGACACATTCCACAACGCCATCGTCGAAATCTCCGGAAACCATCTTCTCACCAAACTCCTCAACTCGCTGCGCAGTGAAATATGGGCACAACGGGAGTTCCACTACTCCCTGCTCCCGGACACGGACAGGCGTGAACACTGGAAAGTTCTCGAGGCGATGAAAAGCGGCTCTCCCCACAAAGCACGGGAGGCAATGGTTCGTCACGTCAACTTTTTCTGGAAAAAAAAGTACGATACGGAAAACGACGCTCCGGAGAAGAAGTGACGCAGCCGGGCGCATGCCCTGTTCTCGATACCGCCCGCCCCTCGCGCTACAATGACAGGTGCAGCGGAACCGTACAGAAGGGTGCGTTTTCCCTGCCGGAAACATCCGCGACGGAGGCGACGCCGTGAAAAGATACCAGGACGACAACGGATTGCCTGTCTCTTTTTTCGTGGCCTCCTCCGCGGACGATCTGGCCGAGGCGGTCAGAGAACTCCGCCTCGACGAGAGCCCTTTCCTCGGCATCGACACGGAAACCACGGGGCTCGACCCGATCCGATGCCGGGTCCGTCTGGTACAGATCGCCGCGCCGGAGCGCCCGGTGCTTTTGGCAGACCTGTTCCGCATCCGGGGCGCGGAGGCGCGGGAACCCCTGCGGCGTCTTCTGACGGGCAAAGCCGTGAAGATCTTCCAGAACGCCGCCTTCGATCTGGCCTTTCTCTCCGGAGAGGAACTCCCCGTGGCCCCTCCCCTTTTCGACACCATGCTGGCGGCCCAGCTTGCGGCCTGCGGCGAGGACGACGGCAGTCATGGCCTGGGCGCCCTGGCGGCGCGCCATCTCGGCGTGGACATCCCCAAAGAGCTGGGACGCAGCGACTGGCGCACCGCCTCCCTGTCGTCGGAACAGCTCTGCTACGCCGCACGGGATGCGGCGATCCTGCTTCCCCTCCGGGAGGCCCTCGTCGCTCTCCTGCGAAGCAAGGGACTCGTTGGGACGGCGAAGCTCGAATTCGACTGCGTTTTCGCGATTGCGGAAATGCACGCCACAGGAATGCCTCTTTCCCGGGAGCGCTTCGACGCCCTCCGAACGACTTTGGCAGAGGAGAAGGCCACCGCCCTCAAGGCGCTCCGGGCTGCCCTCGGAGCGCTACCGCGGCAAGGGCAGCTCTCTCTCTTCGACGACGGCGCCCTGGTGAACCCCGACAGCACGAAACAGCTCCTCGAAGCGCTCCGGCTTCGGGGCGGCCTTCCGCTGACGGGGACATCCCGAAGCGACCTGGAGCCCTTCGCGGATCACCCCGCCGTGAAAGCCCTTCTGGAGTACCGAAAGATCGCCAAGGCCGCTTCTGCCTTCGGGGATGCCATCGCCGCGCACATTCATCCCGTCACGGGGCGCCTGCACTCCCATTACGCACAGGTACGCACCCCCACGGGCCGTCTTGCCTGCGCGGCGCCCAACATCCAGCAGATTCCCCGGGAAGCCCGGTTCCGACGCTGCTTCGCCGCACCGCCGGGCAAGAGCCTCGTCCTTGCGGACTATTCCCAGATCGAGCTGCGCGTGGCCGCGGAAATCAGCGGGGATGCCCGGATGAGAGAGGCCTACCGCTCGGGCGAGGACCTGCATCGCGTTACCGCCTCGCTCGTGACGGGAAAAGCCCCGGAGGACGTGACAAAAGGAGAACGCCAGCTCGCCAAAGCCATCAACTTCGGCCTCATCTACGCCATGGGAGCGCGAGGGCTGCAGCGCTACGCCCAGAGCACCTTCGGCGCGGCCATGACCGGAGGCGAGGCGGAGCACTTCCGCTCCCGCTTCTTCGACGCCTATTCCGGTATCGCCGCCTGGCACCGGAAGGAAGCGGAAAATCCCTCCGCGGAGGTTCGGACCCTCTCGGGAAGGCTGCGCCGCATTCCTCCCGGCGAGGGGCTTCCCGGGCGCCTCAACACTCCCGTCCAGGGAAGCGCAGCGGACATTCTCAAGGAGGCCCTGGGCAGGCTGCCCGCCGCCCTCTCCGGAACGGAAGCGCGCATCGTCGCCTCCGTGCACGACGAAATTCTCCTCGAAGTGCCCGAAGAGCACGCCACCGCCGCCGCGGAAATCCTGTCGCGCACCATGGAGGACGCGGGAGCCCGCTTTCTTGCATCCGTTCCCGTCGTGGCCGAGGCGGTGGTGGCGGAAAGCTGGGCGGAGAAGTAGGCCCGGAAGGAACTCTTGCGTTTCACCGTTGTTTTCGGCGTACCACCCCGAAGGGGTGGAAAACCTCTGCGACTTCCGCACAGCAACGGCTTCTGTAGGCCAACGGCCTGCGGAGAGCATCCACACCGGGGGAAAGAGTGGTGCCGCGCACCTCAGGCTTCGTCGTCGGCGAGCCGGGCCCAGCGCTCGTGGTCCTTCCACTCCTCGCCGTTCACGTTGAGATAGCGGGGAGAATACCCTTCCTTGCGGAAACCGCAGCGGCGTACCAGGGCGATGGAGGCCGCGTTTCCCGGCTGGATGTTCGCCTCCAGCCGGTGGAGCCCCAGGTCGCCGAAGGCAAAGGACATGACGAGCCCGATCCCTTCGGTCATGAACCCCCGCCCCGCGAAGGGCGCACCCATGTAGTAGCCGAGATAGGCGCTCTGGAACCACCTCCGCACAATGGCATTGAGGTTGATCACTCCGGCGATCTCCCCCGTGTCGTTCAGGCACAGGAAAAACCCGTCGTCCCGCTCGCCGTCCCGGCCGCGGAGGTATTCCCGGAAAGCCTCCCCGTCCGACGGAGGATAAATCCAGGGAGCAAGGAACTCCAGGCTCCGCCGCATCAGTGCGAGGAATTCGTCCTCGTCCTCCGCGACGGGCCTCCGAAGAAAAACGTGCGCACCCTTCCGCAACCTATCCATGGACATCGCTTCCCTTCCCGAAAACCGACACGACCACGAAACAGCAAACGGGCCGTCTCCCGAAAACCCGGGGACGGCCCGTGCTGAACGAACGACCCTATTCCACCCGGAACTGATCCGCTCCGTCGCTCTTGCGGATCTCCACGATCTTCCGGTCCCGGAGTTCCTTGAAGAGCTTGGTCTGGCTGTTGAGTTTCTTTCCCCGGTACGTGAAGGCCTTGTAGGTGTTCCTGATCTTGTTGCCGAAGGAGGAAAAGTGATGCCATTCGTCCTTTGGAAAGGATTCAAGGACGAGCTTGATCTGGCTCGCCTCTTCCCGGGTGAAACCCAGGTCGGACAGGAACTCCCACTTCTTCCCCCCGGAATCGTTGCTCTCCCGCTCGCGTCCCTTCCGGTAGTCCTCCAGCACGAGCACCGCATCACAGGCGCTGTTGAAGATGGGACGCTCCGCGTCGCTCTTCTTCGTGACGAGCCAGACCTCCCTGCCGTATTTCCGGAGCTTGTCCATCACTACGGTGAAATCCGCGTCTGACGTGATAAAGATGTACTGGTCGATCTCGGGGTTTTTCTGGTAAAGGCTCTCGAAGGCTTCGATGGAAATGATCAGGTCTGCGCGGTTCTTTTTGCTCGATTTGGAGAGATGGGGCGTTTCCCTGATGTCGAAGTTGAGCTGCAGAAGCTGTTCCCGAAAGTTCTTGATGGAATTGCTGTCCCCGCAGGCCAGCTTGATGGCGTAGACGTTGGTCAGCTCTTCGTCGTCGGACTTGAGGGCGATCTCCTCCAGCAGGAGCCGGAGGTCCGTCTCAGGAGAAATGTTCTCCAGGTCGATGTAGATTGCCCGAAAATAGCGCGTCTTCATCATCTTTCCCCTCCCCTGGGGTACGCTCATGGCACATCGCACAAAGAGAACCGGAAACCGATGTCAATGCGGCGGGCGCCTGCAGAAGATGCGCTTCCACGGCACCACAGAAAAATATTCCGCAAAGCCCCGGCAAAGAGGGCACGGAAAGCGGCCGGACCAGCCGACATGACCTCCACCTCCGAAAAGGACAGCAGCACCTGCCTGCGTGAAGAACGCATGCACCGCATGCTAGCATAAGGGGGAACCACCTTCAAGTGCGGGAGCGCCATCGGTGTGGCCGGATACTACCGGGAAGGGGTAACATGCAACATCTTTCGCAAAATGATCTTGCTCACCAATCGGAGACACACGGCTACGCGGCAAACATCACCTCGAAAGTTTCGGGATTCGCGTTCCCGATGGCACTGTGACGGGTAAGATGACAGTTGTACGCGGTTGTAGGTGACGGCGCCGTCCTTTCCGCTCCTGGGGATGTTTCCCTCCTGGCTTTCCAGGCATATGAGCCGCTCCGGGCGACTTCGAACACGCGGCAAATGGCCCGTACACGGTCCGTATCCGAAATCGGTCTGCGTGTGCATCGATAGAGGCGTCTCTCACCTCAGACCCTTTGCGAAAGATACCGCGATTTTTTAGGATCTCCAGCTCCTCCGCCCTCTCGGCCGACTGGCGTTTCAAACGGGCGCTTTCCACCAGGAGACGCGTTTCCGCCTTGCTTTTTTCCTCACGGAGTCGCGTCCTGCTGCACCAGAAATACAGAAGCGCTTCCAGCACGCCGAGCCGCTTCGCCGCGTCTTTCAGGCTCATCTCTGAGAGGTGTTGTATTCGCTTGTCAGAGTGTCCATCAAAGGTGGATAAGATCACTCATACTCCATAGCGTTCACCAAATGTGAAAAATGAACTTTCGCGTTCGATTCACTGCTTCGCGGGAATAAAAACGCCCCACACACGCAGGAACCTGATGCTCACGCCGTATCGGAACGATTTTTACACATGCTCTCTCTTCGTTGATTCAGGCGAAGATAATCCTTTCATTCTCTTTTGCGTATCCGTCCACACATAAATATGCGGCAAACCGTTCCATCGATAAGATGATGGCCTCTTTTATTTCGCCGTCCACGTGAACACCTTCCTCCCACCACCAGTTCTTGACTGTAAACGAATGGCTTGTCTCCTGCTTGTCCGGTTCCATCCGTGCGATCAGACGGTTTTTATAAAGAACTGGTAGAACATAATATCCGTATTTTCGCTTTTCCGCCGGCAAATAAACTTCCCAACTATACTGAAAATCAAATAATTTATTAATAAAACCGCGATCCCACAAAAAATTGTCGAGCGGCGCTAGAAAACGGACAAAACCGTCCTGTCCTTCGTCGTTATCCAGTAAAGAGAGGTCGCTTGTACGCATATAGAGATTTTCGTTGATTTCTGGCACGATTATCCGAGTAATATATCCTTTTTCTTCTAGTACGGCAAACACGCTTTTACGCAGGCTCTGGTCGCTCAGATAATATCCATTCCATCCGCCGCCATTTCGTGTCCAGCAGACGCCAAGCCCTGCGATCCTTCGTAAAAAATACCACTCATAAAATTCCTCGTCACTCTGAAACGGATCCACAGCACACAGAATATCCGGGGGAAACAAATCTTCAATAAGTGCATAGGTTTTCTGGGCGTTCGTTTTCTTCTTCACACCCAACCTCCCATTAGCGAACAGATAATCCATGACCGCACCAGATATCTTTCGATGTCCCCACCGCGACGCTTTGCAGTTCCCCAGATTGATCTGTTTCGCGCTGAGAGGCCCCTGCTTCTGGATTTCCTCTATAACGGCATCGGCATATGAAAGGACTTCCGATTGACCGCGGTATTGCAGTCTTGCGATCACGCTTAACTGGTGACAATGGCGTATTCGTGCGCAATACGGCCAATCCGCCATCTGATAAACAGACATTTCCTTATCCCAGCCGTCTAGCAACAACCGGTCTTCATACAAGCATCTGTCCAACAGTTCGACAGTAAAACCGTCGATTCGCGACTGCATAACGAGACAGGGATTCCGCCCCACGACATTCAACGGATCGTACTGAATACAGCCCAATCGGTCAAAAACGGACAGTACCCCTTCCTTGTCCGCCTTGTGCCGATAATGATCCAGCATATGACAGTGGATTAAAAACGTACGGACTTCTTCCAGTGACAATTCTACGGGCATTTTTATCCTGCTTTCCACGACGCTCTATCCGAAGTATGGAAGCTACGCTCATTTCTGGTGTATGAAAAAGGAAAGAGGCGTATCCTGTTGACCGAACCGACGAAAGAAACAATCGACATTGGAGGACACGTCTTGCCCGACCTTAGTGGGCCCCCAAAACCAGATCACTCGCCAAGCCAAGACTGAAGCACGGCCATACTCTCAAAGAGAAAGGACACCATGACAGCCGAACGACAACGACATTCACGACACCTACTCGGGATGGCTGGGGCCGGTCGTCAATAGCGGACACCAAAATTTTTACGCCGCCCTTAGTTCTTTGAAACACTTCTGCTCGCAGGCAGCAGGTGAGAGATATTCGAGCCGCTTCTGTCGCCTCTGGCGGTTGTAGAAGGTTTCGATGTATTCGGTTATCTCTCGCATTGCCTCGCGCTTGGTAGCATACCGGCACTGATGGACCAACTCGTTCTTCAGCACCCCCCAGAAGCTCTTGATGGGGGCATTGTCGTAGCGGAGGCCTGCATGTCGAACTGCTCAAGCAAGTCCCGGTATTCATGGGAGCAANNGCAATACTGGCTGCCCCGGTCCGAATGGTGGATCAATCCGGCCGGGGGCCTCTTGGCCGCAACCCCTGGAAACAACGACTGACTGACCAGATTCTTCGTCATTCTCTCGCCCATCGCATAGCCAACGATCTCTCCGGTGAAGAGGTCCTTGTGCCCGGCCAGGTAGAGCCAGCCCTCGGCGGTGGGAATGTAGGTGATGTCGGTCACCCAGGCTTGATTGGGCGCCTCGACCGTGAAATTCTGCTCCAGGAGATCGTCGGCTACCGGAAGATCGCGATTTGAATTCGTCGTGGCCTTGAATTTTTTCACCTGTTTGCAGCGAATGCCATGCTCCCGACGGATGCGTTTGATCCGGTGGACTCCGTGCTCGGCGAGATCACTTTGCAGTCTCTCCGGCCCGTAGGTCTCACGGTTTCGCTTGTGAGCCGCTTTGATTTCGATCACCGGTCGCACCTCCTGTTTCTGCCACGGCGAATCCGGATGCTTCAGCCAGCCGTAATAGCCGCTGGTGGAAACCTCCAGGACCCGGCAAAGAAGGGGCATGGGATAGTTGGATCGAAGTTCCTTGATCACCGCGTACCGGGCAGCGACTCCTTGGCAAAGTACGCGGCGGCTTTTTTTAAGATATCGCGCTCCTGCTTGATCTGGGCCAGCTCTCGCTTGACGCGCTCGAGCTCCTGCTCGACCTCGGTCAAAGGGCGCTGCTGTCCTCCGATCTCTGCGAGCTTGCCTGTCTTGAAGGCTCTCACCCAGTTCTCCAGAGTGGATTTCGGCAGGCAGAGTCGGCGAGAGGCCTCGTAGGCCGAGACGCCGCCTTCAACAACCAGTTCCACCGCTTCGGCGCGAAATTCCTTCGAGTAGCAGCCATGAGATTTTCTGTCCATGTGACACCTCCGCTGACAGCGGTACGCTTTGGTGTCCGGTTTTTTCAACCTACCCCACACTCCATCAAAGTCTGTCCGCAGGACTCCGTACGCTGGATGGGCCTCGGTCGGGAACACGGGTGTAAATCATGACCACCTTGACATTATTGCGCCTCAGGAGTTCCTGAACCGTTCGAATATTCCAATCGCTTTCACCCAAATGGACGGCGTAAAAACGCCAAAAACACGACAGATCGTCTTCTTTATTAGATAAATTTTAAATAAAGCATAGCGAGTGCAAACATCTTGTCAAGTCTCTTTTGCGTCAGAAGGACATGGCGGCGACGCCGGAAACGACGAGGCCGATACCGCCGAGAAGGCGTGGAGTCAGGCGCTCACGGAGCAGCAGCGCTCCGAAGAGAGCGGAGAGGAAAGGTCGTATGGAAACAATGTTCGTGGCGACCACGGCGGAGATGGCCGTGAGGCTTCCCGTGAAGAGCAGGTTGCCTACAGTGAGGCTCAGTGCTCCGGCGGCCACGGTCCAGAGCACGACAGAGGCGGGGGCTCCCCGCAATCCGGAGGGCGCGGCGCAGCCTGCGCCGAAACGTCCCTCCCGAAGGAGGAACACGAGCCAGGAAACGCCGGTCACCCCCAGGGCCCGCCACCATTCGATCTCTGCCACGGGAAGAACGTTTGCCGACACTTTGCAGGAGACGAGCCCCGCAAGCCAGCAGACCATGGCCGCGAAGGCGAAGAACATTCCCGTCCGATTGCGCAGCGCCTCCGTTCCGTCCTCTCGGGGCGCCACCAGGTAGAGCCCGCCGCCGATGAGCGCCGCCGCAAAGAGAAGGGAAAGATGGAAGGATTCGCCGAGAAAGAGGCACGACACCGGGACGGCGAGCAGCGGATAGGCGGAGGTCACCGCAGAGGTCACCGCCACTCCGAGGCGGTTCAGGGCCGCGAAGAAGAAGGCGTCTCCCACGACGAGCCACACCACCCCCCCGGCGATGATGGCAAAAAGCTGCTCTCCCGAGGGAGGGGACAGAAGCGCCCGCGCCCCCTCCGTCACGGCGAGATACAATCCCGCCGTGGCCAGATAGCCGATGCAGCGCACCGCGTTGATGCCCCACACGGAAAAATGCTCCCCACTCCGCCGGTAGAGCACGGGCGTAAAGGCCCAGATCACCGTAGCGCCCAATGCCAGCATCCATCCCAGAAATTCCTGCATGATCGTTGCCCGCCCTTCGTCTGTACGGAAAGAAACTCCTGCGGCGCTCTTTTCGGCAGGAACGTTTCGGTTTCCGCCTCTATGCGTCGCCGGAGAGATCCTCCGGAGTGATGTCCATGTAGATCACGTCGAAAAACTGCCGTTCCCGTTTCAGTGCCCGCCGGCGGCGGCCCATCTCCCGGAAACCCACTCTTTTGTAGGATGCGATGGCCCGGGCGTTGAAAGAATACACCCGGAGCAGCACGTTTTCGAAGTTGAGGTAGTCGAACCCGTACCGGAGCAAAAGGGTCATCGCCTCGCGGCCGTACCCTCTGGACCAGTACGCCTTGTCCCCGATGAAAATACCCAATTCCGCCGTTCCGTTCAGATGGTCCGTGTCAAAGAAGCCGCAGACGCCGATCATGGCCTCCGTGGCGAGATCGACGATGGCGTAGTTGTGCTCCCTGCCGATCTTCTCCAGGGCCTCCCGTTCCGCCTCGAGGCCGATGACCGCGGAAACCCTGGAAAGGTTCCGCACCACCTCAAGATCGTTGAGCCAGGCCGTACACTGTTCCGCGTCCTCCGAAGAAAGAGGCGACAGGTAGCACTTGTCTCCCACCAGTTTGCGGAAATGCATGGTTTTCTCCTTTCATGTATTTTTTTGGAGCCTTTCCAAAAATCGGAAACGCTCCCCCGTAAAAACCACCCCGCAGGAAGAACCGAACGGGAAAACACGATGGCATGCTATTATAACGTATCGAAAATCCTGTGCCCTGGAAAGAAGGCGACTTGCGCGTGCGAAAGACAACCCTGTTCCGCACTCTGGTGGAGGGACCGGAAATCCTGGTGCTTCCAGGCGCCCATGACGGTCTCACCGCCCGGGTGATCGAAAAATGCGGCTTCAAAGCCCTTACCGCGGGGGGCTACAGTTTCTCCGCCTCCCTCCTCGGAAAGCCCGACATCGGCCTCCTCACCATGACGGAGATGGTACATCAGTACCGGAATCTTGTGAACGCCGTGGACATCCCCGTTTTCGCCGACGCGGACACAGGGTACGGAGACGTGAACAACGTGATGCGCACCGTGCGCGAATACGAGGCAGCCGGTGTGGCAGGGCTCTTCATCGAGGATCAGGTTTTTCCGAAACGTTGCGGCCACATGGCCGGCAAAGCGGTCATTCCCCTGGAGGAGATGGTGGCGAAAATCAAGGCGGCCATCGCGGCGCGACAGGACCCGGATCTCGTCATCATGGCCCGCACGGACGCACTGGCGGTGCACGGCTTCGACGACGCCATCCGGAGAGGAAAAGCCTACGCCGAGGCGGGAGCGGACATGATTTTCGTCGAGGCGGTAACTTCGGAGGAACAGATGCGGACCGTGAATCGGGAGATCCTCAAGCCGACCCTGGCGAACATGATCGAGGGAGGAAAGACTCCCCTGAAAACGCCGCAGGAACTCCAGGACCTGGGCTACGCCGTGGTGGTCCATCCCTGCTCCCTCACCTATGCCGTCGCCGGGGCGGCGATGCGTTGCATGACCGAACTCGCGACCCACGGCACCACCGCGGGCTGCCGGGAGGACATGATGGATTTCGACGAGTTCTTCCGCTTCATCGGCGCACCGGAGATCCGGGAGCGGGAAAAACGCTTCTTCTGACACCCCGGCGGAGGCGTGTTTCCGCAAAGGGCTCCCCGACCCGGGACGGCCTCATCTTCTCAAGCAGCCGATCGGAGGTGGAAAATTCCCGAAATGCGCTTTTCACGACGGCGGTGTTCCTCCGAAAAGACGAAGGCAACCCCTTCGCCGGAGGAAACCGGACAGACACGGCAGAACAGCCGGACGCTCCCGGAGGTGTTGTTCAAATGAAGGCACGGCATGTTTCGCTTCTTCTCGCGGTTGCGCTCTTTTCTCTCGTCCTCGTCTCCGGCTCCTTCGCCGCGGAGATCGAACTCAATCTGGGACACGCCGCATCGGTCTCTCACCATTACCACATCTCGTCGGAACTTTTCGCGAAACTCGTGGAGGAGGGAACGGGCGGCAAGGTGAAGATCAACATCTTCCCCGCCAACCAGCTCGGCTCCCTTCCGGACATGACCGAGTCGGTCCGGCTCGGCACGCAGGACATGGTCCTCACCGCCGACCCCATCATCGGCAACATCATCCCCGAATTCGAAGCGCTGTATCTTCCGTACCTCTTCCGGGACTACGCCCACGTGACCGCCTTTGACGGCAGCGATGCGGCGAAGAAGCTGGAGGACATCCTCCAGGAGCACGGCATGGTTCTTCTGGGATGGTGGGAGAACGGCTTCCGGGTCATCACGAACAACCGCAAGCCCATCGTCACCCCCACCGACATGGCGGGCATGAAGCTCCGCATCGGTGAATCCAAGATGGCCGTCAACACCTTCACCCTCCTGAACGTGAATCCCACGCCCATCACCATGAGCGAACTCTTCACCGCGCTCCAGCTCGGCACGGTGGACGGCCAGGAGAATCCCACCGGAAGAGCACTGAGCGGCAAATACTACGAAGTGCAGAAGTATCTCTCCCTCACGCGCCATCAGCATGTCTACGAGCCGCTGGTGATGAACAAGGCAAAGTTCGACTCCCTGGCCCCGGAAATCCGGGCGGCCCTGCTCGACGCGGGGAAGAAAGTGGCGGAGATCGACCGGAAGAGCGTCTCCGAGACCGAGGCGGGCGAGATCGAGGAACTGAAGGCGAAGGGCATGGAGATCAACGAGGTGGATCTTCCCGCCTTTCAGGAGGCCATGCGTCCGCTCTACGACCAGTACGAAAAGGAGCGGGGCGAAAAGTGGGCCGAACTGGTGCGGATGATCCAGAACCTGTAGCCGCTGTGGTCCTCATGTCCGGCTCACTCCAGCCCTCACACGCACCCGGAACATCCGTGCCGCCTTTCCAGTGGCTGCGCCAATTGCAGGCCCTGCTGAACAGGACGACCCGTCTCCTTTTGGTGGCCCTCGTGGCGACCATGTTCCTCGTGCTGCTCCTCCAGATCGTGTCCCGTTTCGTCCTTTTCTTTCCCATCCCCTGGTCCCAGGAGCTGCTGCAGTATCTCAACATCTGGATGGTATTCCTCGGGGCTTCCCTCGCGGTGGCCGAGGGAGCCCACATTCGGATCGACCTGGTCCGGACGGCGATTCCCCGGGCCTGGGGACGCGTGCTCACCCTTCTCGCCCATGGCGTGAGCCTGCTTCTCGTGAGTGTCGTGGCATGGCAGTCGGGAATTCTGATGACGAAGACGATGCACCAGAGCATCGGCTCCTTTCCCGTCCCCATGGGGTGGTTCTATCTGAGCGTTCTTCTCGGGTGTTCTCTCATGGGCCTCAACTACGCGGTGCGCATCCTCCTCGTTCTCGCGGGCGTTTCCGCGAATGGCGACAGCGGAAGCGCACACGGTCACACCGCGCCGCCCTGTCCCGCAGCCGACGGTCCCGACCACTCCCCGGGAGACGCCTCATGAGCGGCCTCCTCTTCGCCTCCTTCGCCGCGCTGCTCTGTCTCTCCGTTCCCATCGCGCTCTCCCTGGTGGGAGCCTCTCTTCTGGGCCTCGCCCTGAAGACGCCCATTCCCCTCTTCATCGTTCCTCAGCGCATGGTGGGGGGGATCAATTCCTTTCCCCTCCTGGCCCTGATCTTCTTCATTCTCGCGGGGAACATCATGACCGAGGGAGGCGTCTCGAAAAAACTGGTGACTTTCGCAAATCTCTTCGTGGGCAAGGTCGCGGGGGGATTGGCCATCGTCTCCACGCTGGCGGCGATGTTCTTCGGCGCCATTTCGGGCTCCTCCGCCGCGACCACCGCCGCCATCGGGGCCATCATGATCCCCCACATGAAGGACGCGGGATACCGTCCCTCCTTTTCCGCAGCGGTCATCGCCAGCTCTGGCCTGCTGGGCCTTCTCATTCCTCCCAGCGGCACCATGATTCTCTACGCCATCATCACCGACGTGTCAATCCTCAAGCTCTTCGTGGGAGGTATCGTTCCGGGGATTTTTCTCGGCATCTCCCTCATGGTCGTGGAGTACGGAATCTCGAAAAAACGGGGATACCGCACGGAAACCGCCGCCCAGAAGGCGGTGGGCACAACGGAACCGAAGAGCGCCGCCGCGCCGCCGGACAAAGGAAAGGCGTTCCGAGACAGCCTTTTCGCCCTCCTCTCGCCGGTGATCATCCTCGGCGGGATTTACTCCGGCATCTTCACGCCCACGGAAGCCGCCGGCATCGCGGTTCTCTACGGCCTGCTGGTGGGGCGCTTCGTCTACCGGGAGCTTTCCTGGAGCCGCATCGCCTCGGCCTGCTACAAATCCGCTTTGAGCGGCGCGGTGGTCATGTTCCTCATCGCCGCCGCCTCCATTTTCGCCTGGCTCCTGGCCACAAACCAGATCCCCCAGAAGTTCGTGAGCGTGGTCACGTCCTTCTCCAAGGACCCCAAAACGGTGCTCCTGCTCATCAACATCACGCTGCTCATCGCCGGCACCTTCCTGGACAACGTGGCGGCCATCACGCTCCTCACGCCCATCCTCTACCCCCTGATCGTCTCCCTGGGAATCGATCCGGTCTTCTTCGGCGTCCTCATGATCACCAACCTGGCCATCGGGCAGGTGACCCCTCCGGTGGGCATGAATCTCTTTGTGGCGGCCAACATCTCCGGTGTTCCTGTGGAGCACATCGCCCGGGAGGCGGTTCCCTTCGTGCTCGTCCTCGTGGCAGACCTGATGGTGCTCACCTACGTTCCGGAACTCATCACCTTTTTGCCGAACCTGCTTCTCAAATGACATCCGGGGCGCCTTTCGGCTCCCTCGGCCCTTTCCGTCGCGAAACCTTCCACCAGGGAGGTTTCGCGCTTTTTTCCCTCGCGGTGAGACATTGGATGCACTAAATCGAAGTTGGGGGTATAATGCACCGGGACTGTACCGACGAGGAGATCCTACCCGGAAGCACGCCTTCCGCCGCGATGCGTCTTTCGTCCGATACGCCGCGCTTTCCACAGGGAAACGCCATCTTTCGAAAGAAGGTTTGAACATCCATGACACTCGCGGGTCTTCTCCTCTGCGCCGGTACGGCCATCTGCTGGGCCTCGTCGCCGCTCCTCCTCCGGGAAGGCATGAAGAGCTTCTCCTACCAGGAAATCAACGCCGTGCGCTCTCTCGGCTTTCTCGGCGGATCCATCGTGGTCCTCCTGACGCTCCTGGGCACGTCCGCAACCTTCCCCACCTCGCCCTTTCTCCTGGGTGTCGTGTTCTGCAATGTCCTTCTCGGCAACATCCTCGGCGATGTGGCCTATTTCGCCGCCATCAAGAGCATCGGCGTGAGCCGTGCCGTGGCCATCTCCAGCGCCTATCCCCTTGTGGTGACCGCCGTTTCCTGGCTGTGGCTCGGCGAGCACATCACGCTCCATGTCCTGGCAGGAACGGTGTGCATCGTCCTCGGCCTCGTCTTTCTGCGCATGGAAGGACACGACAGAGAACAACCGCAGGCCGCCACAAAGGGCTTTCTGCTCTCCATCCTGGCCGCTCTCTGCTGGGGCATCGGCATCCCCATCTCCAAGTGGCTCATCTCTTCCGCCGGCATGGACCCCGTGACCTTCAACTTCCTCCGGGCCCTGACGCTCGTCCCGCTCACCTGGGGTATCTGGCTCTCCTCCGCAAAGGGACGCCGGGAAGCAAAAAACTTCCTCTCCCGGCACGATGAAACCAGCAGGGGGGACAACGCGGTTTCCGCGGGGAAAACCCTTGCTCTGCGGCGTCTCAGCGTCGTTCTGGCAGGGGTTGTGGGGCTTTCTCTGGGAGGCGTGCTCTTCACGCTCTCGCTGCGGACGGCGCCGGTGTCGCTGGTGACACCCATCACCGCCACGAGCCCGTTTCTGACGGCCCTCTTTTCCTTCTTCGTCCTGCGGGAGCCCACCCGGGCCGTGCAGTGGGCGGGCATCGCCTTCATCGTGGGAGGATCCGCCGCCATCGGCATGTGAGCATATGCGGGAGCCCCGCTCAGGTTCCGCAGGGGCTCCCTGTCGTGCCGCACCCACCTCCGAATTCAGCTTTTCTGGAGAGACCGCTTCATCCGGAGATCCTCGAGACCCGCAGCAGTTCAAGAAATTCCTCGAAGGGAACCGCGGGGCTGTACAAATACCCCTGATAGTGCACGCAACCGAGCTGCTCCAGCGAGAGCTGCTCTTCCTTCGTTTCCACGCATTCTCCCATCACGATGAAATTCAGCGCCCCGGAAAGAGAGACGATGGAACCGACGATATCGTTGCACCGGGAATTCCCGTTGATCTCCCGGACAAGGGATCCGTCGAGTTTCACCATGTCGAATTCGTTGCGCTGGAGATATTTCAGCGAGGTATGCCCCATGGAGAAATCGTCGATGACCAGGGGAAAACCCATGGCGCGGATACGTCGACTTTTCTGTTCCGTGGCGTGGTCGAAGACGAACGCCTTCTGTTCCGTCAGCTCCAGCCACAGGTCTCCCGGCTTAATCTCTTCTTTTTCGAAAAGCTCCCGGAGAAACTGCTCGAAGGTCTCCTCGCAGAAGGTGGTCGCCGTTATGTTGACGCAGGTCTTGAGCTGTCGTCCGCATACTCCGTGAAGGACGCCCGCATTTCTTGCGGCTATTCCGAGAACGTACCGCTCCAGTTCGTAGAGGGTCCCCGTCTCCTCCGCAAGGTGAATGATCAGGGGAGGGTACACCATGCCGAATGTCTCGTGGTTCCAGCGCAGGAGCGCCTCCGAGCCGACGCACTCCCCTCTGTTGTCGTACTGGGGCTGATAATGGAGCATGAGTGCTCCGTGTTTCATCGCATGTTTCAGGTCGGTGGCGAGCAATTTTGCGAAAAGCCCGAGGTGTCCCTCGATGTGTATCAAATCGACGGGCACACGTGTTTCCTCGCTCTTTTTGAGCACTCCCACCAGGTTTTTCATGTCCGCATCGGCATTCTTCGTTTTCCCCGTCTCGCAGAAGCGGATAAACGGTTTGTAGACGAGAATTCCCAGCGCGAGGTTCACCAGCTGGAGCACGCTCCCCATGGGTGAATCCGTGGCAAGATAGCCCCCGATCAGAATGGGAGTCGTCCAGCCGACCTCCCGGATCGGAAGGGGAACGACCCCGAGAGCCATGGCCCCGTAGGAGATGAGAAACACCAGAAGAGGGGTGAGGATGAACGGAAGGAAGAGGTAGACATTGTAGACGATGGGAAAGCCAAAGACCATCAGCTCGTTGATGTTGAACAACATGGGAACCACGGCGATCCGTGAAAGAGTCCTGTTTCCCCGGTCCCGGCCGAACAGGAGCAGCGCGGCAAGGAGACACAGAGTGCTGCCACATCCCCCCATCAAAACGAACACATCGATGAAGGTCTTGGAGACAATCTCCGAGGGAGGCTGCCCGTTCGTCGCAAGTGCCGCGTTGATTGCCGCGCCAGGTTCGAGAAATCTCTGGGCAACGCCCTCCAGGACATTGCTCCCGTGGATGCCGAAAAACCACATAAGGCCGGAGAGAAGGACAAAGAGCAGGCCGATCAGAAAGGGCCTTGCCGTGACGGAGAAAACCCTGCTCGTCATATTCACGAAGAAGTCGTTGAAGTTGGCGAAATGGAACACTTCCGTGAAAACATAGCTGAACCCGCCGAACATGGCCACGGTGAAGACCGCGGGGATGACCACCGCGACGGCGCTGTTGAATTCCACGTCGGCGCCACCGGAATAGAGACGGAACAGCGCCCATTTCCTTTTGCTCCAGTAGGTCATCAGGGAGGAGGAAACGCTCGCCGCGAAAATCGCGGTGAACATTCCCTTGACACCGAGCACGTCCACGGCAATCCCTCTCTGGGGGGAGCCGGCGAGAATGGCAAAACAGGCGAGAGCGACCGCGGGAAAGCCGAAGGAGTGCATTTCCACGCCTCTCTGAAGACGGGCATGACTCATGCCAATGAAGACCGCCATGTACACCGACAGGATACCGGAGGTCGCGCCGAAGACAAGAGACAGAATATCCCGCAGCATCCCCGAGGCGAAATGCTCGAGAAAAGCCTGATAGGCGGGCAAGGGCAGGGATTGGAGGACAAGGGCAAAGGAGCCGATCAGCACGATCGGAATCGCCATGACGAGGCCGTTGCGGATGCTCCGGACGACAACCGGATTTTCCACCGCACTCAGCGCGGAGAACCAAGGCACCGCGAGCACCACCTTCCGGAATGTCTTTTCCTGCCTCCAAAGTGTCGGAGAGAGCAAATCCCGACACGGAACCGCAACCACCCGTGTCATTCCGGAAGATCGAGCATTGGTTGTAAACGCGGGACGCAAAACCTCGCTCCCCCGACGAATCATCCCCCCACCCCGGAAAAAACAAACAGGGCGAGCGGTTCCGGAAAAGCATACCGAGACCACAGCAGCCCTATTTTCATCCTCCGCTTTTGTCTTGTAAAGTCCCTGAACAACGGCGTGATTCCTCACTGGGGAAATAATGACGGGCGGCTCCCGCCGGAACACCCTGCCCGAGTGCTTCCGTCCAGCAGACGGAGTCAGAGATATCTTCCGTCCGCCCGGATTCTGAAAAAGATTCCGTACAGAACGGGAACGACGATGAGGGTCAGAAAGGTGCCTCCGAAGAGCCCTCCCATGATGGTGACCGCCATGGCCGCGTAGAGGGGATCCGTCACGAGCGGGGCCATGCCGAGAATGGTCGTTCCGGCCGCCATGATGACGGGGCGCATGCGGCTCACGGAAGCATCGAGGAGCGCTTTATACGGAGGTTTCCCCCCGGCGAGATCCAGTTCTATCTGATCGATGAGCACGATGGCGTTCTTGATGAGCATCCCCGAAAGCCCCAGAAACCCCAGAATGGCCATAAATCCGAAGGGCTGTCCCGTCAGCAGGAGACCAGCGGTCACTCCCATGACGATCAGGGGCAGCAGCAGAAAAATGATGCACGAACGCCGGATCGAATCGAAAAGACAGACGAGGATCACGAACATGGACCCAAGGCAGAGCGGGAAGGATTTCTTCAGCGGGTCCCGGGCTTCTTTGGATTCCGCGTACTCCCCACCCCATTCCATGGTATAGCCCAGGGGAAGGGGAACAGCCTCGATCGCCTCCCGTATCCGGCGACGAAGAGGTTCGGCCAGTCCGACGAGAGGATTTGCCTGGACAGTGATGGTTTTCTGCCGGTTCCTTCGCTGGATCAAAGGATCCTCCCACATGAGATCGATGTAGGAAATCACCTGCTGGAGCGGGACATGCACCCCGGCGAGACTGCTCCAGACCTGGACGTTTTCCATGTTCTCCACTCCCTTGCGCTCTTCCTCCACGGGGCGGGAAATGATGGGAATCAATTCGGTTCCCTCCCGGAAGGTTCCCATCCTGCGCCCGCCGAAATTCCACTGGAGGGAACCGGCGAGATCCTGGCGCGTGCTCCCGGTACGTCGCGCCCGGTCCTCGGCAAAGACCGGGCGCGGAACAAGGAGGGACTGCCGCCAGTCGGTCCTCACGTCCCTGACGTTCGGATGCACCTTCATGATCGCCTCCGTCCGCGTGGCCAATGCCTTGAGTTCCTTCACATCAGGTCCCCGAAACCGCACCTCCAGCGTGTATTCCTTGAACGGGCCCGACATGATACGCATGCAGTGTGCTTCCGCATCGGGAAACGTCTCCCGCATGTACGCTTCGATCCGAAAAAGCAGATCCCCGATCTTCCGATAGTCCTCGACCTCGACAAGAAGCTGACCGTAACTCGAGTTGGCGTTCTCGTACCCGTAGGAGAGGATGAAACGGAGTGCACCCTCTCCTACGAAGGCGGAGACGTTCCGAACTCCCTCGAGAGCGCCCACGAAGCACTCGAGTTTTGCCATATCGCGGGATGTGTGTTCCAGATGGGTTCCCTGGGGTCTCCGAAAATTCACGTAAAAAAACGGCTGGGTAGTATGCGGAAAGAAGCTCAGTGGGATCTTTCCGAATCCGACAATCGCCAGAACCAGGAGCAGGAAAACCGCCGTCATCGTCACAATCCGATGGGACAGGCAGAGATGCACCGTGCGACGATAGACGCGGAACATGGTCTTGGCGTAAGGATCCGCTTCGTCCATGTTCTTGGGAACGGAAAGGTATTTCACGCAGAGCAGGGGCATCACCGTCACCGCAAGAATCCAACTCAGCATAAGCGAGAGAGCCATGACCTGAAACAAGGATCGGCAGAACTCGCTCACTCTTCCCGGCGCAAACCCGATCGCGCCGAAGGCCAGGATCGCCACCACCGTCGCGCCGAGTAGCGGCCATTGTGTCTCCCGTACCACCTCACAGGCCGCCTTTTCCCGCTCCTCGCCCTTTTCCAGACGAACCAGAATTCCGTCCGCAACGACAATGGCGTTGTCCACCAGCATCCCCAACGCCAGAACGAGCGCGCCCAAGGAGACTTTCTGAAGTTCGATGTCCAGAAGATACATGCCGACGAACGTCGCCAGAATCGTGAGCACCAGGAGAACACCGATGAGCACGCCGCTCTGGATTCCCATGAAGAGCATCAGAAGCCCGATGACGACCCCGACGGATTCGATGAGGTTCACCACGAACTGATTGACCGACTCCGTCACGATGTCGCTCTGATAATAGATCGGCGTCAACTCCATGCCGAGGGGAAGGGTGGACTCCAATGCGACGAGTCTCTCCTTTATGGTTCTTCCCACGGAGACCACATTCCCCCCGGCGACGACGGAAATGCCGAGACCGATGGCGGACTTTCCGTTGAACCGCAACATGTTCCTGGGCGGCTCCTCGTATCCCCTGGAGATGGTGGCCACATCACCCAGCCGAACCAGTCCGTCCCTGCCGCCGAGGCGAAGGTCCGCGAGCGCTTCCTCGCTGACGAAATCTCCCGTGGGAGCCACGCGGACATATTTCTCGCCCACATCCACCTTGCCGCTCTGCTGCACGAAATTCTGAGACTCCAGCGTCAGGCGGACACGCTCGGGCGAAATTCCCAGTTCGGCGAGGCGCGCTCTCTTGAACTCAACATAGAGCACTTCCTGCTGTGTTCCCCAAAAGCTGACCTTGGCCACACCCTCACAGAGCAGAAACTCGTTTTTCAGAAATTCCGCGTAGTCCTTGAGTTGCGCATAGGTGAACCCTTCACCGGTAAGCGCGAAAAACAGGCCGTAAACATCCCCGAAATCGTCGTTCACCACGGAGGGCCCCGCTCCGGAGGGTAGCCGTCCCTGCAGGTCTCCGATCTTGCGCCGCAATTCATCCCAAATCTGAGGAAGGTCCCTCGTCTTGAATTGCTCCTTTATTTCCACGTAAACAATGGAGAGGCCTTCCTGGGACGTGGAATACGTTCTTCGCACCTGCCCCATGGATTGAATTGCCTCCTCGACACGATCCGTGACCTTTTCCTCCACTTCCTCGGGGCCTGCACCCGGATAGGGAGTTTTCACCAGAGCGGTCTTGATGGTGAAATTCGGATATTCCAATCTTCCCAGCTTCTGGTACGCAAAAAGACCGGCCGCAACGAGAACCGTCATCAGGACGAACATGATCGTCCGCTTCCTCACGGCAAAAACAGCGGGATTCATCCACAAGACCCTCTTTCCCTCCGAACGTTCCGGATCGCGGACTCCGACTCAGCGATGCCGCATCGGCTTGATCTTCATTTCCTCACTGACGAAGACGGCCCCGGCAGCAACAACCTTTTCACCCGGTACAAGACCTTCGAGGATGGAGACCCTGCCTTGTTCCACGAACGAACCCGTTCGGACTCTCCTTTTCACTGGAGTTGAGGTCTCCGCGTCGTAGATCCACACTGCGGAGCCGCCATCGCCGTCGGGAACCAGCGCTTCCACGGGGAGGGAAATTCCATCCGCCGCATTGGGAATCGCCCTTCCCCAGCACACGTCTCCCGTCATGCCGGGGAGAACCTGCCCTTCCTCGGGCGCCGGCAGGGCAAAGGTCACCGCATAGGTCCGCGTTGCCGGATCCGGGGTGGCATCCCACTCCTTCAGGTGCGCGGGGAAACGCTTTCCAGGAAGGGGCGAAAACACCACATACGCTTCCTGCCCCGCCTTCAGGGATCGGTGGGCGATTTCGCTCTCAGGCACACTCACTCGAATTTCAAGATTCGAGAGATCCAGAATGGCCATGACAACCTGTCCGGCGGCGACCATCTCGTGATTGTCCACGCGCCCTCCGGAGACGATCCCGTCGAAGGGGGCTTCGAGCTTGGTGTCGGCAAGGCGATGCCTGGCGGTCTGGATCTGGGTTTGGAGATTCTTCACCGATGCCTTTGCCGTATCATGATCTGCAAGGGTCGCGTCGAATGCCGCCTTGGAAATGACATTTTCTGCCAAAAGCGACTTCGCCCGGACATGGTCGAGCTTCGCTTTCTCAAGAAGGGCCTGGGCTCCGGCAAGCCTGGATTCCAGCGCACGAATGTCACTCTCGAAATCTCTCGGGTCGATCCTCATGAGCACATGTCCCTTCTTCACCAGGTCACCGGGTTGCGCATCAACCTTCACCAGAGGACCGCCTACGCGAAAAGAGAGAAAAGCCTCCCGGGAGGCTCGGGCAACTCCCGGATAGTTCCGATCGCCTCCTCCACCGACGGAACGCACTTCCTCGAGCAACACCGGGCGCGGTTCGGCGAACAATTTTCGCATTCGCTCCTCGGCACTCTCTTCTCCGGAAGCGGATTTCCCGTAACGGATCGTTGCAAACACACCGGCTCCCAGAAGCGCAACACAGAGAAACAGGACAAGCGCCANNACAGGACAACCGCCATTCTCTTTCTCACAAAAATCGCCTCTTTCAGCGCAAATCCTTTGCTGTCCCAGGCTGACGGGAAAATGCGGGGCAGCACAAAAGTTTAGTACCTATACACCTTCGACAAAAAACCAGATGGGAACACACGCGCTCTCTTCACACAAAAACGACACCGTCAGGACAGAAACAGGTTGAATGACTGAGCAGGCAGGAAGGAGAAGCGCTTCAACTGCGAAAAGCCCGCTTCCGCCATCACTTCGCATATGCGGGACTCCTCCGTACAGTGCCCGGAAAGGCCGATGAGACTGCGTTCCCCACGAGGCCTCCATTCCAGGATCGCCACCCTTCCTCCCCTCTTGAGACTGCTTTTCATGTTCCGGAAGAAAGGGACAGGGTCGGAGATGTGATGGAACACATTCCGAAGGAAAAGCAGATCACAGCTCTCCACGGGCAGGGTCTTTCCGCTCTCGTCTCCGGGAACGGTCACCACATTCCCGATTCCTTTCCCGCGAACCCTACGGCTTACGGACTCCAGAAACTTCTCGTTGGTATCCACGGCAAAAACCCGGCCGGTCGATCCCACCCTTTCGGCGAACTCGATCGTATAGTACCCGCCTCCCGAACCGATATCCCCGACAACATCGCCTCTTTTGATACCGAGGCTCTCAAGCACCTGCGGCGCATTCTTCCGGGCACGCCGATTGAACAGCGCCACCTGCATTTCCACGAAAAAACTTTTCATTCAGACAGCCTCCTTCGCCGCTGTTATTCCCAACTCCCTGTTCAGACGGACGGCCAGCAGGCCCGTCAAAAACACTGTCAATACATCCGCTTTCGAAAAACCTGTCGACGGGCAATGGAGTTCACGTACGCGTCTTCCTTGAGGAAGAGTCCCCGCTCGCGACACAATTCGGGATACACATTGTTCCAATTGTCTTTGTTTCGTTCGCCCCAACAGCAGAAGGGAAACCAGACCGCGCCCCACAAACCCCACTTGGGACGGCTCCAGTCCACAAGCAGGAAGAGTCCGCCGTCCCTCAGAACCCGCGCCGCTTCGGAGATCGCCCCACGGCGCACCTCCGGAGGTGTCTCGTGCAGCGCCATGGACGTCATGATCAGGTCGCAATGTTCGTCCGGAAAGGGCAGTTCGTCCATCGAACATTTCAGGAACTCCAAAGTGCACTGGAACGAAGAGGCTTGCTCCCGCGCATAGCTCAACTGATCATCAGAAATATCCACACCCACGATTGACGCCGTGGAGTGGGCCCGCTCCGCCAGAGCAAAGCTCAGCGCACCGGGCCCACACCCGAGATCCACCGCTTTCATGCCTGCGGCAAGCATTATGTTCCCCAAGCTCTTACGGTAAAAATCCTTCTTCATTCCAAAAAACTCAGCGAACCGTACGTAATGACGCCCTCCCAAAAGTCCCTTGAACTCCGTTCCTTTTCCTCTCATCACACTCTCCTTTTTAACTAAAACGACCCAAAAATAAATTACTCATCCTCTTCAGCTGCGGTGCACAACCGAATTATGTATATAGCTGCTATACACACAGTCGCCACAAAGCCTTCGAAGCGACATCTCCCGCTCGAACTCCTAAAGAAACTCTTCGATTTTTATGTTCAAGGACACCAAAAAATTCTTCAGAAACTCTCTATTCTCCCCACTCGCGTCTTGGAGAATGCTGTCGATGACATCGTCAAATTCTCGATGGAGTCTTGCATGGAGTTCATATGCCTCTTCTCCTCTGGGCGTAAGAGTCAAGAGAAGCCGGGATTGATTGGAAGCATCCCTTTCCTTGACGATCATGCCCTTTTTCTCGAGTTTCTTGAGAATCTGGGAGACAGCGCCCTTTGTCACGTTCAGCTTTTCCGCGAGACCGGTAACATGAATTCCCTCGTTGTCCTTGATATCCTTGATCATGTGTATCTCCGCCTCGAAAAGGTCCTCATCCATGCCAAAATGGTGTGTTCTCTTCAAGACCTCCAGAAGATTGCACACCACTCCGAGCAACATATAGCTGATTTTTCCTCTGTTTCTACACGGTTTTTCCATGGAGAGAATTGTATAGTAACTATACGCATTCGTCAAGTCCTCTGACAAGCACTCCAAAAACGACACGGAGAGGGAAATCACACCACCGGATTGACAGGAGTCTTTCTGGCTTCTATTATATATGCGTGCGCACGCAATAATTATCCACCCATGGGACCGAATCACACGTTCGCAAAGGAGGAAACGCATGTTTCTCAACGACGACACGCTTTTTCTCTCGCTCCGGAACATCATCAGAAAAATGCACCGCCTCGGGGACCGCGAGATGACTCGATACGGCATGAGTCATGCGGAAATGCGCCTGCTCCTGCTGCTTTTCGAGGAGGACGGCCGAAGTCAGGAATATCTCGTATCGAAGCACGCCGTCGATCGCACTTCCGTGGGGCGCTCCCTGAAAAGACTGGAATCCCTCGGTTTTGTCACCAAAGCCAAGAATCCGGAGGACGGAAGAGCAAATCTGGTCTTTCTGACGGAACGTGGAAGAGAGAGCAGGGAAACCGTGCTGACCATCAAGGAGGACATTGAAAGAAAAGCCACCGCCGGCGTCACTCCGGAAGAACTGCGTCTTCTGTCCCGGCTGCTTCAGAAAATGGACGGAGGGTTCTTGGACACCTTGTAATCCGAAGCGCGCTCGTGCGTCGTCAACGCATGCGAGGTCAATCGAGAGTTCAGTGGTTTCTATATGCGTGCGCAAACACATAAAAAGGGCGCCATTCGGCCGCCTCAGGGGAGGTATATCGTGTACAGCCTTGGCATAGACATCGGCTTTTCTTCCGTGAAGGTCTCCCTTCTGGAAGGAACTCATCTTCTCTACCATGAGTATCTGCTGCACAAGGGAAAGAGCAACGCCGCGCTCTCCGAAATTCTCGAGCGCCTGAGCCTTCGGTTTTCTCCAAGGGACATCCTTTTCGGCGCCGCCACGGGAAGCGGCGCGAAAGCCCTTGTCGCAAAGGGGCGGATAAATCATTGCAATGAAGTCTCCGCCCTCGTCGAAGGCGTCTCGATACTGCACAAGGGCTGCAGATCCATCATCGAGATCGGGGGCGAGGGATCGAAATACATCACCGGCTGCTACGAGGAAAACCCGGCGAACCTTCAGGTTTCCCTGAATTCGAACTGCGCCGCCGGAACGGGAGCGTTCCTGGAGGAACAGATCTCCCGCCTGAATCTACGCCTTGAGGAGTACGCGACCTACGCATCCAGGGCGAAGAGCATTCCCCGCATCGCCGGGCGGTGCAGTGTTTTCGCGAAAACAGACATCACCCACCACCAGCAGGAAGGCGTCCCTGTGGAGGACATTCTGCTCGGCCTCGCCCATGCACTTGTGAAAAACTACCGCAGCGCCGTGATCCGGCAGCTTCCGATCCTGAAACCGATCTTTTTCGCGGGGGGCGTCGCGTTCAACACCGGAATTCTCGCTCCTCTCCGAGAGGCGCTCCAGCTCAGGGAAGAGGAACTCTTCGTCTCTCCCGAATCAGGCAACGCCGGGGCGATCGGCGCCGGGGCGATCGCTGGCCGGGAAAAGCTCCGCTTCGATCCGGAAGCTCTCATGACCGCCCTGCTGAACCCCATCGAAACCGAACCGAAGATCCGGAAACTGCCGACATTGCAGGGACACGGCGCAGACGACGGGAAGGACAAGCACATCTGTGCCATCCCGGCGACCGGCCCCATCCCCGTCGAGTGCTCTCTCGGCGTCGACGTGGGATCCACAAGCACCAACATCGTCCTCGTGAACGAGAAGAACGACGTCATCGCCTACAACTACCTGAGAACTCTCGGAAGCCCCGTTGGAGCGCTGCGCAAGGGCTTTCTGGAAATGAGCGCACACCTGGGAAAGACGGTCCGGATCAACAGCGTGGGCGTCACCGGATCCGGAAGAACGCTGATCGGCAACCTGATCGGCGCCGACGTCGTCAAGGATGAGATCACCGCTCAGGCAAAGGCCGCGTCCTTTCTCGACGAGACGGTGGACACGGTCTTCGAGATCGGCGGACAGGATTCCAAGTACATCAGCCTGAAACAGGGCGTGGTGGTGGATTTCCAGATGAACAAGATCTGCGCGGCCGGTACGGGCTCGTTCATCGAGGAACAGTCCAATAAATTCGACATTCCCATCGAGACCTTCGGCGAGCTTGCCCTGGAAAGCGAGGCACCGCTCGATCTTGGAGAGCGCTGTACCGTTTTCATCGAGACGAGCATCGCCTCGCATCTTGCTCAGGGTGCAACCCTGAAGGACATCGCCTCCGGACTCTGTTACTCCATCGTCAAAAACTACCTGAATCGCGTCGTGGGTCGGAAGAAGATCGGGGACCGCATCTTCCTTCAGGGAGGAATCGCCTACAACCAGGGCATCGTAAATGCCTTCAGAGTTCTTACCGGCAAGGACATCTGCGTCCCTCCGTTCTTCAGCGTCACCGGAGCCTATGGAGCGGCCATGCTGGCCCGGGAGGCGAAGGAGGCCGGGCCGTCGCGGTTCAAGGGTTTCGACGTCTTCGAACGACAAGACGCCGATATCGCAATGTCCCCCGCAGAAAACACCTGTGATGGAAAAATCGCCGCGACAAACCGGTTCAACAGAGATATTGCGGCCCTGATTTTCGAGGGGTACGACGGACGTATAGACCCGGAGAAAAAGACCGTGGGCATTCCGCGAGCCCTGTTCACTTACGGTATGTATCCCCTGTTCAGCACCTTTTTCAGGGAATTAGGCTTCAACGTGCTGCTCTCGGATCCCACGAACGAGACCACTATCCGACTGGGGCAGGAGTACGCCCAGGACGAGCTGTGCTATCCCATCAAGCTGGTGACGGGCCATGTGGCGGAACTCGTGAACAGAAAGGTGGAGTACATTTTCTTTCCGGACCTTCACACGGTGACGCATCCCGGTTCGCAGACACGTCAAAACTATGGGTGCGCCTACATGCAACTTGCCTTCAAATTGATCAACGCCACCATGAAGCTTTCCGAAAAGGGCATCACCCTGCTTTCCCCCACCATCGCCTTCAATATGGGGGAACGGTTCATGCGGCAGAGTTTCGGCGCCCTTGGAAGCCACCTCGACAAAACGGAGGAAGAGACGGGGAGGGCGCTGCAGAAGGGGATGCAGGCCGTTCTCTCCTTCGAGAAACGGCTGCAGCGGCGCGGCGAGGAGGAACTTGCCAAAATCGGCCCGTCCGAAAAGGTCTTCGTCGTCATCTCCAAGATCTACGGCATCGCCGATCCCGTGCTGAACATGGGCATCCCCGACACTCTCGCGAACAAAGGGTACAAGGTGCTCACCTTCTTCGACCTGCCCGAGAACGACTGTTCGAAAGAGCACCCCAACATGTACTGGCCCTTCGGACAGCACATTCTGGAACCGGCCGCCCTCATTCGGGACCGCCCGGGAACCTACGCCATTCTTCTCACGCACCACTGCTGCGGCCCCGATTCCGTCCTGGCCCACTACTTTCGGGAAATCATGGGGGACAAACCCTATCTCAACATCGAGGTGGACGAACACTCTTCTCCGGTGGGCGTAACCACCCGCATCGAGGCGTTCCTCAACAGTCTCGAAGGAGCGGAGCGAAAAAGGGCGCAACGCGATGGCAACGAAGACGACATCCGCCCCTCTCGTGACGAAACGGTGAACATCCTGCCCGATTTTCGCACTCTCGGCAAAGAACATGCCATCGCCGTTCCCTTTCTGTTCCCCTATTCCTCCATTCTGGCCGCATTGCTCCGGCGGGAAGGCATCAACGCGGAGGAACTTCCCGAGCCGGACCAAAGAACCCTCGGCCGGGGACGGGCCTGCACCCTTACCAACGAACCACTCTCCCTCACGGGACTTCTGGGCGCCGTCTTCCGGAAACTGGAGGAAGACACGACGAAACGACAGATCGCCTTCTGCATTCCCCAGAACGAGGGAGCCGAAGTGGACGGACAGTTCAGCCGGCTTCTCCGGACCTGTCTGGACGAGGGAGGCTACCCCCACGTACCTCTCGTCGCTCCCTTCCTGGAGGACCTGCCCGACATGGCACCGGAAAAGGCCGAACGGCTTTTCCACGCGATTCTCGCCGGTGATGTCGTGCTCAGCGCCCCCCGCTCGCTCCGGAGGGACATCCTTGACCGTGTTATCGCACTGCTCGACGAAGACTGTCTTGA
Organism: Synergistaceae bacterium UBA5560; assembly: GCA_002425685.1. Taxonomy (GTDB): domain Bacteria; phylum Synergistota; class Synergistia; order Synergistales; family Aminiphilaceae; genus Aminiphilus. The sequence continues at coordinate 39,060 of DIMS01000040.1, forward strand.
CATCTCCGCGCTGACACGTGTGGCGACGGACATTTCCGAACGATGGAGGGAAAGAGGGCCCTCCAAACAGCTTCTCGCCCTGGGGGAACCGTTCATCCTCTACGGAGACTTTCTGAACGACGGCATCCTGAAGCGTCTCGAAACCGACCACGGACACCGGGTCGCCTACGCACCTCTGAGCGAGTGCCTCTGGCTCTTCTGGTTCGATACTCTCAACGTGATTCCCGAAAAGACAAGGGCGACTCGCCGGGAACTTCTCCAGCGATTCGAAAGCGCCATGCACCGCGTTTCCGCGGCTCTCTCCGCCGTCAGCCCCTTCGCCGAAAACCTGGAAGATCTCGCCCGTCTCGCGGACAAGACCGTGGGACTCTATTCCGGCGCCTTCGGAAGATACCGGAATGTCAAGGCGCTTCAGGTACCGGTGGGTGTTCAGGGAGTTCTTGCCGTCTCCTCGACCTACGAGAACACCGCCATTCTCCTGAACTCCCTCCACGAAGGGTTTGCGAAAACCATGCCGTCGAAACCGTTCCTCGATCTGACCTTCGACGGCAACGTCAACGAGAACGACCGCACGAAGGTCGAGTCCTTCGTACACTATCTGTGACAGTCGCAGCATCGCGTGACGAGGAACGAGGAGGAGACATGGCAAACACGCCGCACTGCCATTCGGAAAACGCGCCGCGTCGCCATCGGGTCAGCAGCCTTCATGTCCACGACCCACACACAATCTTCAGTGCGCTGGATCTTCAGGGAGGAGAACTCTTTCTCGATCTCGGCTGCGGCACCGGAGATTTCTCCCGCATCGCCGCGGAGCGCGTGGGTACGACCGGAAAGGTTTTCGCCCTGGACCGATGGTCGGACGTCGTCACGGAGATCAACGGCCGGGCCGCACGGGAGCACATGACGAACCTGCACGCCCTCGTCGCGGACCTGGCCGATCCCCTGCCCTTTCAGGACGAAACGGCAAACCTCTGTTTTCTCTGCACCGTCCTGCACAGCATCGGAAGCAACGCTGTCCGGCAGTTTCTTTTCGGAGAAATGTACCGGGTGCTGCGCCCCCGGGGGCGTGCGGCCGTCGTGGAATGCAAGAAGGAGCCGAGCAGCTTCGGCCCTCCTCCGGAAATCCGCATAGCCGAAGAAGAGCTGGATGCAATGGCATCCGGTGTGGGATTCCGAAAACGCACCTCGACGGATCTCGGCCATACCGTGCTGGTCCTCTACGAAAAACTCTGAGAGGGGTTTTTTCGTTCCGCATGGGACAAAACGGAAAAACCGGCTTCCCCAGGTGAAGCATTTCTCCCGGACACAACAGGCATGCCCGTCTTCTCGGCATAATGCGAGACCGGGACATGCCCTTCACCAGGGGATGCTTTTCTGGTGCTTGATTGCACAAATGAATTGTGCATCATATACTCCTTCCGAGGCACTTTACATGTCGCGGGCAGGCCGGGATCGCCTTTCGTATACGCAAACTCCAGGAAAACAGGGGGGACGGCAATGCGGGAAATTGACCTGGACACGTGGAACCGAAAAGAGCACTTCCTTTTTTTCCGAAGGATGGATTATCCGATCTACAACATATGTTTCGATCTCGATATTACCGATTATAAATTTTTTGCAAAAAGAAACTCCCTATCATTTACAAACGCCTTACTCTATTTATCAATAAAATCAATAAACGAGCTGGAGAATTTTAGATACAGAGTCCGCGAAGACAAGGTTGTTTTGCACGACATAATTCATCCTTCATTCGCATACCTGGACGACGGCTCCGATCTCTTCAAGTTCGTCGTTCTGGATTATAGTGACGACATTTTCGATTTCAATGCCGCGGCGTACAGGCAGGCACGAGCGCAGCAGGAATTTTTTCCGCTCGAAAAACTGAGCGGAAGGGATGATTTCGTCTTTTTTTCCTCAATCCCCGGAATTTCGTTCACCGGAATCGACCATACGATACATCTCAACAGAGATGACGCCGTCCCCCGAATAACCTGGGGTAAATACTACGAAAGAGAGAACAGGATACTTCTCCCCTACAACATCCAGGTGAATCACCTCTTCATTGATGGATATCATCTGGGAAAATTCAAGGAGAGGCTCGACGCAAACATCCGGATCATCTCTTCCGGAGACAATCCGGAAAAAGCTCTGAAAGAGTAGCCGGGACAAATCCATACCCGGCGTCGTCTCTGCCTCGCCGTGCATGCGGATCGGCGAATGAACCGCGTTTACGGCAGGTGGCCTACTCTGTCCCGAGCAACCGGGCAAGGGATTCCTTGATGCGTGCCGGGAACGGGTAAGATCCCCCTCTCCGGGGGAAACTCTTTTGCAACGTTGAAAAATTGTGTCTTGCAAAAACATATTAACCGGCCCTGGAACCAACGTGGCCTTGAGAAGGGGGCACCTTGGCGAGGCTCGAAACGGTCACATCGCGAAACGTCCGTTCTCGGGAAAGAATGCTCGCCATGGCCTTCACGTCGGTCCCAGCCGGAAGTCCCGAAGACACGGCATAGCCCGCACTTCCTAAAACCGGCCCCCTAGAATGAACCTCGGCAACCAGAGTGACAACTCCGGGAAATAGGTGACGGCAACAAGCGTAGGAAGCCATGCGAATGTTATGAAAATCATGGCAGGCTTAAGCATTTGCGAAACAGGCGTGTTTGCGATGCGTCCACCAAAATAAAGCGTGGGTGCGGTCGGAGGAGTCACATTCCCCAAGCCAAGGTTGACACCAATGATGGCAGCAAAATGGATAGGACTGACCCCAAGCTTGATGACCACAGGAAGCAGAATAGGAGTACAGAGGAGCATCGCACTGACATCGTCCATAATCATTCCGATGATGATCATGAAAATGTTGAGCATGAGAAGGATGACATACTTGTTCGAAGAAATCGAGCCGAGAAAGCCCATGATCAGGGCGGGCAAATGCTCTTGCACGTAAATCCGACTCAGCATCATGATGCAATACATCATCAACATCACGACGCCGGTTGTCGTTGCCGTTTCGATGATAACCTGGAGGAAATTGACCCTGTTCAGGCCCCGATAAACCCAAAACCCCACCGGAATGGAGTAGAGGACGGCAACCGCAGCAGCCTCCGAAGGCGTCATAATACCTCCATAAATCCCTCCAAGCACGATGAAAGGCATGAAGAGAGCGGGCGTGGCTTTTTTGGTTCTCCGCCAAAACAGATGAACCTTTTCCGCTCCGCTGATTGCCGGAGAAACGTGAATGTCGGAGACATCCTTCAGAAGGACAAGGTTTACGATTGAAAGAAGACACATCAACAAGATTCCCGGACCGACCGTGGAAAGGAAACAAGCCAAGACCGATTGCTGCCCGACCCAAGCATAAAGGATGATCGTGGAACTGGGCGGAATAAGCAGCCCGAGCGGCGCAGCACAGGAAACCAAGGCCGCGCCGTGTCCCATAGGATAACCGTTTTCGCGAAGTCGAGGAAACATGATGGACCCGATACAAGAAAGGGTCGCCGCGCAACTGCCCGAAATGGAACCAAAAACCGCGCAGGACACGACCGCCACGACTCCGAGGCCGCCTCTGATGCGACCGACGAAGACATCCACCAGGTCGACCAAAGAACCTCCGATTCCGCCCTTATCCATCAACCCACCCACCATGATGAAAAGAGGAATGGCCAGCAGCACGATCGAACTCATCTGGGAAAAACTGTAGGGCAGTAAAAATGAGGGATCATATCCTTGAGAAATGACCATGAACAGCGTGGAAAGCATAAAACAGAAAGGAACCGGCAGACCGAAAAGCAATGTGACGATGATCAGCACCAAAGCCGTCATTACAGCCATTTTTTCTCCTCCCAAAGCTCCTTCCATGGCATGGAGCCAGAATCAAGAAATGCCGACGCTCTCATTTCACGATGTTCTCGCATGTGATGCGCTCTCCGGAAGGAAAAAATGGAGAAGATCCTCCAAAAAATGCACGATGGAATAAAGACTCATCAGGAGATAGCCGACCAAAATCGAACTCTGAGAGATGAAGACCGGAATTCTGAGCCCTGTGGTTCTGGGCATCCATTCGATGGCGTAACAAACCATCCCGACCGCCCACCAAGAAAAAACCAGACTGAGCAGGGACATGACAAAACTGATCACGACCGCGAGACGACTTTGCGCACGTTCACTGAGCAACTGGGGAATAATGTCCGCCTTGACATGACTTTTGTCGTAGACTCCATAGGCGCTTCCGATGAAGTACAACCAGAAGGCAGCGACAACAACGACCTCTTCGATACCGAAAAAATCAGAGTGAAAAACATAACGAAGAACAACCTCCACGCACATGATGAGAACAACGAAAAGGCTGGTCAGAACGAGAAGGGTCTCTTGAAAGCGGATAAGCGCCTTCCAAACAAGCGAACCCTTGAAACGCTCAAGCAGCTTGACCATATTCGATTCCTCCAAATGCAGAAGGCCGGCGGGACATCGCCAAGCCGCCGACCTTCTGCCACTCTCGCTACTGCGTGTCGCGAATTTTCTCCATCGTCTCCGCTCCATAGATTTCGGCCAACTTCGGCCACGTTGTCTCCTGGATATGCTTGACCAATGCCGCCCTGTCCTCGTCAGAGATTTCGATTATTTTCACACCTGACTCCTGCAGTTTCTTTTGAAACTCAAGGTCTTCCGAGATGCTGTCGGCAAAACTCCTGTCGGCCTCCGAGTTCACCGCATCCGTAAGAATTTTCCGATCCGCTTCGCTCAGCGTCTCCCAGAGCTTTTTGTTCATCAGATAGGCTGTTTGATCAAAAAGACAGTTGTAGGGGATGTAATACTTGATCACATCGCGAAAACTCAGATAATTGATCTGCGAAGATCCCCCTATCCATCCGTCGCAAACTCCCGTCTGAATGGCACTGTAGGTATCCGCATAGGGAATGTTGGTGGTCCTGTACCCCATGTCTTGGGCAGTATCCCTGTAGACGGCAAGAGGAGGCACACGAATCAGGGTATCCTTGTCTGCAGACGGATCAGTGGCATTGGCGGGTTCTTTCGCGGTTCCCACACCAATGAAACCATCACCGTAAATACGCAACAATTTTACGCCCAGCCGATCCAAGGAACTATCGATCACTCCATACAGAGAGGAACCTGGAGAAAGCTGTTTTTTCAGCCCATCGCTCGTTGAGGCGAGGAAGGGAAGAGAGCCGAGTTCCAACATGATGTCAAATTGACTGGGAAGAAAAATCAAGCCCATCTCAATCGAACCTCGCCGAATCTCCTCGAAAACCTGTGTGTAATCTCCGAGTTGATTGGCCGGAAAAATGTCCAGCTTGATTCGGCCATCTGTCCCTGCTTCGACTTTTTGCTTGATCCTATAGAGAGATTGGGTGCCACGATAATCCGGGGCCGAAATACCCGCGACCTTGAGCACGGTATCCTTGGCCACGGCCGACCCCTCAGCGCCGACAACACAAAATGCCGCCAAAGCGAACCCCAGCACCAGCAGCGCGACACGATTTCGTTTCATACTCTCACTCCTCTCCATTGCCACATACCACGAAGGACAGCCCTCTTCCTCCTTTGCCCATCCGTCCGAAAGGCGAACGCTCTCTCCACAACACCACCTTGCACCACTTCAAAGCCTCGACAAAACCTCTCCTTTCTTAAAAGAATTAAATAATCAGAAAACACATCCCTACCTCAATTTCTTTTTCGTAACGCGGATACCGCCCGGCAAAAACGATTCATTCCCTCCTCGACATCTTCACAAGAACAGCAGTATGCCAACCTGACAAAGCCCTCAGAACCGAAGGCCTCTCCGGGGACAGAAGAAACTCCCCATTCCTCCAGAAGATATCCGCAGAATTCCCTGGAACTCATCCCCAACCGCCCGACACTCGGAAAAACGTAAAAGGCGCCCTTGGGCCTTATCGTTTCCACTTCGTCCAGTAAATCAAGGTACTCGAACACCATGTCCCGACGTCGCTCATACTCGGCGACCATCACGGCAACATCGTTCTTTGCCTCCCGAAAAGCCCTCACGACACCCGCCTGTGCAAAAGAATTTCCACATGTTGTTATATTTTGATGACATTTCGCGGCATAAGGCTTCATGCTTGAAGGACTTATCAACCATCCGATTCTCC
>DIMS01000040.1:45195-74183 GCA_002425685.1 Synergistaceae bacterium UBA5560
CCAACCGGTCATCGACCAGGTTTTTGAAGCCGCTCCGACGGTTACGGAACAATCAGCCATTCCCGGAAGACCGGCAATACTGACATGCTCTCCTTCGTACAGAAATTTTTCATAACATTCATCGGAGATGACCCAAAAGTCGTGCTCTTGCGCAAGCGAGGAGATCTCTTCAAGGTCCTTGAGCGACAAGATCGCTCCGGTGGGATTGTTGGGCGTATTGATGAGGAGTAACTTGGTTCGCGGCGTCAGAACCTTCTCCAGATCTTCAGCCCGCAGGCGAAACCCATTTTCCATGCGACACGGCACTTTGATCAACGTCGCATTTGCCAGTGCAATCTGATCCGCGTAGGCGGGAAAAAACGGGGAAGGGACGACAACTTCATCGCCGGCCTCAAGAATGGAAAGAAAAGTCACTGCCAATGCCTCGATGGCACCGGCAGTGACAATGACATGTCGATCGGCATCCACGTTCATGCCGTTTTCTTCCTTGTACTTGCGTGCGATCGCCCGGCGCAATTCTTCCGTTCCCGACATATCGGTGTAGTGGACATCTCCCTTTTCCAACGCATCCCGAACTCCCGCCTTCGCGCACTCCGGCGAATCGAAATCCGGGCGGCCTATCTCCATGTGTATGATCCTCTTTCCTTGCCGCTCGAGTTCGTTAGCGCGAGAGAAAATTTCTCGTATCCCTCCCGAAAACGAAACCGCCGACATTCTGGAATTCGGGAACTGAAAATGTGCCATCGCCATCACTCCCGTTTTCGCGTTGTCGAAACATTGCACGATTTCAACCATTCCGCCACGGCAATATGATTCACTTTCGCCTAGTCTACACCAAATGAATCTTTTTCGTCAAGAAGACGGAACCTGCCATTCTCCTGCGCAGAAAAGATCGCGCACGCCTCGATTTCGACAGCAACGCCAGAAACTTCAGTCATAGGATCTGCGACAAACGTGGCGCAGGGCTTGCAAAATTCGAGGAGTTGCTGTTGAATATACATGATACGTTTTGCGTCTTTTTATTATTTTATGGCGCATTTGCGCCCATAGGAGGGGTCGTCTTGCTTGACATGTCTTCTCTCGGGGAAAAACCAATCGCGGTACTCGGCGGCGGAGCCACCGGGCGGGGGCACGCCGCCTGCTCCGCCCTTGTCGGAAAGGAGGTCCGGCTCTACGAACATCCCGACTTCTTCGAAGGGCTTGGGTGCATCAGAGAAACGAAGCAGATCGAACTGTCGGGCCTGCAGCAAAGTCTTTACGGTTTCAAACGAAAAGGGATCGCCACTCTTTCGATGATTACCGACAACATGGAGAAAGCCGTAAAAGGCGCCGGACTCATTGTTGTCTCTCTGCCGGCCGTAGGCTTTAAGCCTTTCTTCGAGCACCTGATCCCCCATCTGGAAGATGGGCAAGTGATCCATTTCACCACTGCGAATTTCGGAAGCATGATTCTTCGGAAGATGATGCGAGAACTGGGTTGTCAGAAGCACGTGATTGTCGGTGAATGGGCCAGCCAACCCTATGGAATCCGGATCGAGTCTTCCGGGGGACAGCAATTGCCTGAACTCAGGATCAATTATTGGGCGATCACACTTCGGGGAGCGGCCTTCCCCATGACAGACCAAGAAGCCTTTTTCGAATCCAAGAAGTATCTTCCTTCTCTCGACTCGGTCGTTGCTCCCGTCGAGGCCGATACGGTCCTTGACGCCTGCTTCAGCAACGTGAACCCCATCCTCCACTGTCCAGGAACCATTCTTGGGGTGGGTGTGATGGAAAACTGGGGGCTCATCTACGGAGAAGACAAGTACACGTTTTCAATCTACTCTCACGCCTATTGCCCGTCCATCTCCAAAGTCCAGCTCGCACTCTACAAAGAGGAATGCGCACTGGCAAAAGCTCTTGGTGTTGGCATTCAGCATTATGACGACGAGACGTTCTTCTCCCGCTCAACGATCCTTGGTTCCGAACATATGGGTCCGAAATACAAAATCCCCTTTGAAGAGCAGTACAAAAGCGCATGGACCACCGGTCCTTTTTCCATCTACAACCGCTACATCACCGAGGATATTCCCGTAGGATGTCATCTCTTTCACTTGATGGGCAAGCAATTCGGCGTCAACACCCCTATCATCGATTCGATGATTCACCTCGCAAATGTCATGACCGAATCAAACTATTTTGAAACCGGTTTTACCCTCGAAGATATAGGGATCGAAAACCTGTCCCCTATGCAAATCCGAGAATACCTGCGAGAAGGAAAACTTGAGGCAAATACATCGCGAAATACCTGAGAAAACTCCGAACAAGCTCCTCGAAAAATGTTCACAGCGGAACAAAGAGAAAACATGATCCACACGGAACTCGTTTCTCGCACTCGACACAAGGGTGGCAAAAATTTAACCGTTTACGATGGTCGAATGCACATGACCAAAATCACTCATTATTATTTTTAAAATAATTGATGGATTCGCTGATGTTAAAATTGAAGAAAATACAAAATTGATAAAAACCCGTCGAAAACGCGGAATTTTTCGACGGGTTTTTTTTTGCAATAAGATACTTAAGAAATTATCTGGATAAAAGGATCAATCGCCAACAATTATTTCAATATTATTTAAATCGCAACTTTTAAATAATTTCGTAATTTCATAGTAGTTTTGTATGTTTTTCCGCGCCAAAGCCTTGTCTGAATAAATTACACCTGTTCCAAGGGCGTGAGTCAAGGTCATTACCGCAGCATGAGGGTCAATGAAGGTGTTGTATTTTGTCGGAATGAAAAGCAACGGGTCCGCGTAATGAGTTAGCGGAGATAAAACATTGTTTGTGATTCCAATAATGGGAATCCCCTTTTGCTTCAGGAGGGCGGCGACATGCGTGGTTTTCGAGTAATAACGGGGAAACTGGTACACGAGTGCCACCGTGTCGTCCGCATCCCCTTCCCTGATAGCACTTGTGATGCCTGCATCGTTCATGGATCTCAGATTTGTCACATTCCTCCTGATGATTTGCAGAATGGAGGCCGCGTAGTCCGCTGCAAACGCATCACCCTCGTATCCCAAGACAAGGATTTTTTCTTTTAGCGAAAGAAGCTGAATCGCATCTTGAAAATATTTAGAATTAGTATTTTCTATCATTTTATTAATTATGTTGACCTCCAGGGCGGCAATGCGACAAAGCAAATCTTTGTCTTCAGATTCCAATGGAGTATATCTATCCAGTGTTGAAATTTGACTATGAATTAAATTTTGCAACTCTTCCTGAAAATCGGCAAAACGCGGATATCCCAAAGCTATCGCAAATCTGAGAACCGTAGAGTTGGAGACGTTTGCCTTGCGAGACAATTCTCGCGAATTCATAAAGGCGACCTGCTTGTAATTTTGGATAATATAACTCGCCAAAATTCTCTGTTTATTTGAAAAATCCTGAGAGTATTTTTTTAAATTTTCTAGTAGCTTATTTGCCTTATTTTCCATGGTAAAACTGACTCCTTTTTGACTAAATTTATATTTCAACCACAACAAGAGCTGGAAGCGGAGAATGTTCGTGCGAAGCTCGTCGCCGTGGACGAGCGACTTCCCGGAGCGGGGAAGATCGACCAATCCCCGGAGTCTCTCTTTCCGAAAGCGCTCGCGCCGACGGATGACCGTCTAGGGACAGATTTCCATCCGTTTCGCCAAGGGCTCTCCGGCAAGGCAGGTGAGGACGATTTCGGTCCGCAAGACGAGTCGGGCCTCCTCCGTCCTGCTTCGTGAAAGACGTTCCAGTCTGCTCCGGGCTTTCTCGTCGCACTCGATGGTATGGCCTGCCCGCGGCATGTGCATCACCTCGGAACGAGCATACGATATGCACTCTATTTATACAATCAAACGCTAGGGGGACTGTTCCGCCGGAGCAATCCGGACGGCCCGAAGCACGGGGTCGAGACGCCCCCGAACCGTGAAGAGGGTCACCGCCAGGTGGAGTTCGCTGCCGTCGGAAGCGATGTGGAGCCGGGCCGAGAGGGACATGGAGGAGACGCGCTCCGTCCCGGGCCGGAGAGGGTAGAGCAGCCCCGTAAACCTTCGCCCCCACTTGTCCAGGCTGAGCCGGAACGAGGCGTCTCCCTTGGTGACCGCCGTCAGAGATCCGTATCCCGACACCTGGACGAACAGGTCCAGATCCTTTTCCGTGCGGAGAAGCACCCCGTCGGGAGCATCGAAGCGCCACCTTCCTTCGGCGAGGCGCTGCAGTTCCCGCAGGCTCTCCGGATGGTACGTAGCCGGGTCGAAGCGCTCGTCAAGCACATACCGGGCGAGGGCGCTCCCCCCGAAGAGCAGGAGCAACACCACCACGAAGCCGAGCAGGGCGAGCCTGGACGGGGCTTCCGGGACAAGTCCGCACGGTTCCGCTCGAACGGAGCGGGGACGTGCCACCTCGAACGTGCTCTCTCCTTCATGTTCATCGTTACCGCCGCTGCCGTTTTCGCGCTCCCCCTCCCCTGCGTCGTCATTTTCTCCGGAAAGGACTTCCTTTTCCGCGCCGCTCTTTTCGTCAGGGAAGAGTCCGACGCCCGTGGAGACAAGGAAAAGAAAGGCGAAAAGCACCGCGTCGAGGAGGTTGAAGAAGATCCACCAGCCTCCCGTGAGTGTTCCGCTGTAGGCCCGAAGCACGACACCCCCGGTCTGTCCCATGGAGAAAAAGGGCTCCCGCAGAAGGCCGTCCGCGACCTCGGAGATCCAGTAGAAGGGAGAATCCGCCGGAGTGGCGTGCACCGCTCCGGCTACGAGAAGCTGCACCCATCCGTAGATCAGGGCTCCCGCGAAGACAAGCCACAGACGCTGTCCGAAGGCCCAGAACCGGAGCGGATCGCCCCGCCCCAGACGCCCTGCGCCGTATCCGGCGATGCCCCCCGCGAGCATTCCCGCAAGCCCCGGCAGTGCGCAGGCATCGGCCCGAAAGATGCCGAGCACTGCACCGCAGACCGCACAAAGCACCATGACCGGCACAAAGCGGAACACTGTCCACCTCGCTCCGGACATCTCCTCCATCTCCGGCACGACGCCTCTCCCCTCTCCGCGTCTCTCGCATTTCCGACCCGCCCGGGAGTTCCCACGGATCCGCCCATTTCTTTACCTCTTCCAAGCAGCATTCTAGCACAGCTCCTCCTCTCCTTCGGAACCCTTCGGAGAGCGTTCGGGTATAATGAACGTCATCCCTGCAAACGAGCGTGGACACGGGACATTACCTTTCTCCGAGGAGGCAGCCCATGACTTTTTCCTACGAACAGAAACCCCAGGCAATCGAAGACGCCAGCTTCGCCATGATCCGAACGGTTCTGGCGAGCTACGCCGTTCCGAAAGCACTGCTTCCGGTGGTGATCCGCGTGGTCCACGCGGGGGCGGATTTTTCTCTCGCCTCCCTTGTGACCGTGGGAGGAACGACCGTGCCGGATCTCGCGGCGCGTCTGCACCGGGGAGGACGGCTCTTCTGCGACGTCTCCATGCTCGCTGCGGGCATCTCGAGGAAAATCGCCGCCGCCTGCGGACTCGACCCCTTCGCCTCGGTACACGACGAGAGCGTCGCCGAAAAGGCCGCCGCCAAAGGTATCACCCGGGCCATGGCGGCGGTGGACATGGCAGTGGCCCAGGGGGTACGCCTCTTCGCCTTCGGCAACGCCCCCACGGCGCTCTTCCGCCTGCTCGAACACGCCCGGGAGGGCGCACCGGTGGACGCGGTGATCGGCATGCCCGTAGGATTCGTGGGAGCTGCGGACAGCAAGGAGGCCCTTCTGGCCTCGGGGCTGCCCTGTCTGACCCTCCTCGGCCCCAGGGGCGGCTCCAATCTCTGCGCGGCGGCACTCAACGCCCTGCTCCGGCTGGACGACGCTCCGGCGTCCTGAAGAGCGAAACGTCCGGAGCAGGGACATGGAGGAGAGACAGGGGAAAAATCTCCGCTACGGATTCACCACCGGCACGGCGGCCACGGCGGCGGCTCTTGCCGCCGTGCGCTGGCTCCTCGGCAGGACCTGTCGTACCGTGACGGTGGAGCTGCCGGAGGGACGCCGTCTTCCTCTTTCCGTGGCGGGAGTGCACTCCCTGGAAAAGGGGGACGGCGAAGGCGCCGAAGCCTGGGTGATCAAGGACGGCGGCGATGACCCGGACGTCACCTCCGGGCTCGCCATCGTCGCCTCGGTGCGGCTTCTCGATGAAGAGCGCATCGAGATCCGCGGCGGCGAGGGCGTGGGCGTCGTGACGAAGAAAGGTCTTCCCGTGCCGGTAGGAAAACCGGCCATCAATCCGGGACCGCGGGCGATGCTGGTGCAGAACCTCACCGCCGAACTCGGACCTGGACGCGGCGCGGTGGTGACCGTCTCCGTCCCCGAGGGACGCACCGTGGCGACCCGCACCTACAATCCGCGTCTCGGCGTGGAGGGGGGCATCTCCATTCTCGGCACCAGGGGCATCGTGGTGCCCATGAGCGAGGAGGCCCTCGTGGCGACCATCTTCACCGAGCTGGACGTGCTCGCCGCATCGGGGCGTACCGCCTGCTGCCTGGTCCCCGGGAACTACGGAGAGACAACGGCCCGCAAACTGGGGGTCCCCGCGAGCGCCCTGGTGAAGACGAGCAACTTCCTGGGCTATTCCCTGGAGAAACTCTCCCGCATGGGCGAGGAGGAAAAGGGCGGGCGCATCGACCATTTGCTGCTGGTGGGACAGGTGGGGAAACTCCTCAAGGTGGCGGGAGGATCGCTCCACACGTCGAGCCGCTACAGCGACGGGCGTCTGGAGACGCTGGCCTCCTGTGCCGTCCTTGCCGGGGCGTCCCGGGAGGAGGTGGCGGCGATCCTCGAGGCGAACACCGCCGACGAGGCGGTGAACGCCCTTTTGGAAAAACCCTGGGCGGCGGAGACGCTCGACCGGGCGGGCAGGCGGATCGTGGCGGTGCTGCAGCGCTCCTGCAAAAGCCTGCGCTGTGTCGGCGTGGCGCTTTTCATCCTGCCGGACCGGATCGTGCACACCTCCGGTGAGGTGAAGCGCCTTCTCGCGGCTTTGGGACAAGACGCACCCTCCGAAACCCCTCCGGAGGGACCGCCCGGAAGAGTTCCATGCGCCGGCGAAACGGCAGCGAAAAAAACGACGGAACCCGGAGACGATGCGAAGGCCATGCGCAACGGAGACGGGCGAGAACACCGAAGAAGAGACGAAAGGATGACCCGGCCATGACAACGATCCGGCCCACTACTCTTTCCGGTACCTTTCGAGATTCCGGCGCCCGCCATGTTCGGCGTGCACGAGTTCAATGCCCACGAGGCGACATATCCGGCGCACACACTCCGGACGTATCCGGCGGCTCCGGCACGGCGCGGGGAACCGCCCTGCACCTCCTCGTTCTCTGCGTCCTCGCCCTCCTGTGCTTCGGAACGGATGCGGCGTCGGCCAGGGAATTTCCGGAGATCCTCGATCTGAACCGCCTGCCCCAGGAACCGCTCCTCTATCTCTCCGGAGACCCCGCGACGTGCCTCGTGGACGAGGAGGTCCAGAAAGAGAAGGCGCAGGCGTTCCTCGAAAAGCACTTCGCGCCGTGGAAACGCACCGCACCGGCCCACACGGTGGAAGATCTCCTCTGGCCCTTCAAGGCCTACGGAAATCGCGAGGGATTCGGCGAAAACCTGCGCCTCCGCTCTCCAAACTGGGTGGCCGCCATGCGGACGAATGTCCGGGAGGAGGCCTTCGGAAGCCTGAACCGTCCCGCCGTGGCGCTCCAGGAAACATCGCTCCGACTCTTTCCCACGGACAAGCCCTTTTTTCTCGATTCCGACATGGCCGGCGAGGGCTATCCCTTCGACTACCTCCAGAATTCGGCGGTGAAGCCCGGCGAGGCGCTCTTCATCTCCCACGCCTCCGCCGACGGCGCCTGGTTCTTCTGCGAGACCGCCTACGCCGCTGGATGGGTGGATGTGCGACATCTCGCTTTCGTGGACTCGGTTTTCATGGAACGCTGGCAGCGCGGCCCCTGGCTCGTGGTGTGCCGCAACACCGTCCCCGTGGCACTGTTTCAGCCCGGCGACGAGCCCGGAACGTTCCGTTTCACCGCCCCCCTGGGGACACTGCTTCCCGTCGCGGGGGATCCATTGCTCGGTGCCTTCCGCTTCGTGAGCATTCCTGTGCGGAACGAAAACGGAATGGCCGCCCTCCATCGGGGCGTGCTTCCCGAAGGAGCGGCGGTGTCCTGGCCCCTTCCCTTCACAGGGTGGAACGCGGCGCGCCTCGCCGGAGAGATCATGGGGGAACCCTACGGTTGGGGAGGGCTGCTTCAGAACAGGGACTGTTCCGCCACGACAAGGGATCTGCTGGCCCCCTTCGGCGTCTGGCTTCCCCGCAACTCCGCGGCCCAGGCGAAGAGCGGCACGTGGTTTCCCCTGGAGGGGCTTCCCGTGGCGGAAAAAAAGGCGCGCCTCCTCGCGGAGGGACTCCCTTTCCGGACGCTGGTGGCACTTCGGGGGCACATCATGCTCTACATCGCCTCCTGGAGAGGGGAACCGGTGGTCCTCCACACCACCTGGGGCGTGCGGACCCTGAAGGACGGCAGAGAAGGGCGACATGTCATCGGCAAAACGGTGATCACCACCCTCACCCCTGGCGCGGAACTTCCGGACCTGCATCCGTCGGGAACCATCGGCGAGCGGATCACGGGGTTCACGGTGCTTTCGCCGCAGCAATCCGAAGGAAGGGAGACCGCACCATGATCACTACGTACCCGATAGACCGGATCACACTCCAGGGATTCAAGTCTATCCGCCGCCTCGACACATTGAAACTGAGGGAACTGAACGTGCTTATCGGCTCCAACGGCGCGGGGAAAAGCAACTTTATCGATTTCTTCCGCATGCTCGGTGAAATGGTCGAAGGCCGCCTGCAAAGGTGGACGCGAAACCAGGGATCGGCGGACCGAATCGTAAGCTTTGGCGTGAAGGCGACGACGAGGTTGGAATCCACCATCACATTCGGCCTGAACGGCTATGGTTTCGCCCTCGAACCGACGGTGGACGGGGGGTTTGCCTTTATCAACGAACAGACCTTTTTCGACGGAACACATTCCTCCACGTGGAAACCATTGGGTTCGGGCCATCTGGAGTCAAAACTCAAAGAACAGCGAACACTTCCGAAGGGGCGTGTCGCGGAATACTGCTACAACTCCATCTCCGGTTGGAAGATTTTTCATTTCCACGACACGAGCGACACCGCAGGAGTGAAACGCCTCTGCGCACTTCACGACAACGCCTTTCTCCGCCGGGACGCCGCCAATCTCGCCGCGTTCTTGTACCGTCTGGCCCATGAAACACCCGAGATTTATCAGCGCATCAGGAACGTGGTGCAACTCGCAATCCCTTTCTTCGACGATTTTCTTCTCGTACCACAGAGACTGCCCTCTGAAGAAGGACAGATCCGTCTTCTCTGGAAACAGAAGGATAGTGACTATCCTTTCTGGCCAAGCCAATTGTCGGACGGCTCCATCCGTTTTATTTGTCTCGTCACCGCATTGCTACAACCGGATCCTCCCTCGACGATCATCATCGATGAACCGGAACTGGGACTGCATCCCTATGCGCTCGCGCTGCTCGCCTCCCTGCTGCGCTCCGTTTCGAGGCGCGTACAGATCATCGTTTCCACACAATCGGTGCCGTTCGTCAACGAGTTTTCCGTCGAGGATCTGCTCGTCGTAGAACGGAGAGAGGGGGCCACGACGTTCCGTCGTCACGAAGAGGAGTCCTTCCAGGAATGGTTAAAGGAATATTCCCTCGGGGAACTTTGGGAGAAGAATCTCCTCGGGGGGAGACCGAGCGTATGATTCGCGTCCACGTCATCTGCGAGGGACTCACGGAAGAACAGTTCATCAACGAACTTTTGCTTGTCCCCCTTTCGGCGGAGAAAATTCTTCTGCTGCCATCGCAATTGGGCAGGCCGGGACACAAAGGCGGCAACGTCGGGTATGCTCGCCTCCTTGTCGACATCAGGGAGCGCTTGTTGCGTGATACCGCGTGTTTCTGCACCACCTTTCTCGATTACTACGCCCTGCCGTCGGATTTTCCGGGAAAAACAGACGCCGGGAAATTCCGAGACGTGGAGAGCCGCTACTCCTCCGTGATCTCGGCTCTCGCCGACCGCGTAAAACACGATCTCGGCGAGGATGCCTCTCGACGGTTCATCCCCTATGTGCAAATGCACGAATTCGAGGCGCTGCTTTTCAGCCGACCGGAAAGCCTGGCAAAAAGCCTCGGACATTCTGAACTCTCCGAAGCTTTTACGGAAATACGACGCGAATTTTCCTCACCCGAATACATTGATGACAGCCCGGAAACCGCTCCAAGCAAGCGCATAGAAAAACTCTTTCGGAGCTACGACAAGCCGCTCCACCCCATCTTGGGAGCTCGGGAAATCGGCCTGACCACAATCCGGAGGGAATGCTCCCTGTTCGACAATTGGGTTCGCAGGCTCGAAGCAGTATGTGCAGAATGAACGTCTTACACGAAAGAACTCGCACCGCAGATACGTTCTCCGCCCGGCCGGTTCAGGCGATCTCATCCTGTCCCGAGAGCGCGCCTGGGAGAGGCATTCTCCGCGACACAAAAAAATCGCAAGCGCACCGCAGGACATGACGATTCTTCGGGGCTTTCCTCCCATTGCCCGGAGCGACGCGACCCGTCTTGTCCTGGGCAGCATGCCCAGCGAGACATCCCTGGCGAAGGGCGAGTATTACGGCCATCCGCGCAACGCCTTCTGGCCGATTCTCGGAGCTCTGCTCGGTTTCGATCCCGGCGCGCCCTACGTCGAGCGCTGCGAGACCCTTCGCCGGGCCCGCATCGCCCTCTGGGACGTCCTCGCCTGCTGCGAACGACCGGGAAGCCTCGATGCGGACATCGTGCCCTCCTCCATCGTTCCCAACGACTTCGGCACCTTTTTCGCGGCCCATCCGCAGATCCGCGTCGTCTATTTCAACGGAGGCACTGCGGAAAGCGCCTTCCGCCGCCATGTGCGGACTCTGCTTCCCGAGCCGCTGCGGGCGCTCCCCGCGCTGCGGCTCCCCTCCACCAGCCCCGCCCACGCGGGCCGCTCCTTCGAGGCGAAACGCACCGCCTGGTCGTGTCTTCTCGAAGACGCGGGGAACGCGCAAAAAAACGAAACTCCTCCGAAGGTTTCCCCGAAAGGATCGGAGGTATAATTGACAGGACTTCGAGATGCACGCCCGCGGACGCTTCTTTTTGCGTCGGCGGGCGTGCCCATAGTTCGCCAGAACAGGTGACGGGAAACCGGTAGCACGCCGGTGCGGCCCTCGCCACTGTAGCCGGGATGAAACCGCGCACATCCCACTGGAGTCAAGCTCTGGGAAGGGGCGGAAGTAGGACGAACGGAAGCCAGGAGACCGATCTGTTCTGGAAGGGGAGCGTCCGCGCGGGCGGCAGGCTGCCTCGGCCGGTTTCATTGGAAAACCTGCGGAGGAGGGCGCGGAGACATCGCCCTCCTTTTTTCGTCTTCTTCTGCGGCGTCGGAGAAACGACGACGGAAGAGAGGCATTCAGTCCACAAAGCGGAGTACGGGACATTTCGCACGTTGAGGAAAGCGTGGAGAGGGCCATGAACAACATCTTCTGCATCGGCATGGGACCCGGCGGCGCCGAACAGGTGACCCGGGCGGCACTGCAAACGGCGGCGTCCGTGCCGTTTCTTCTCGGAGACGCCCGTTTTCTCGCCCTCGTTGCGGCAGGTCCTTCCGTGGCGCCGCAACACCTGGAGGAGTTGCCCCGGGGAACCGAGGCAACTTTGCAGCGTGTGGCGGAACTTCTCGAAAAAGGCCCCGTGGGCGTTCTGGTGAGCGGCGACACGGGGTTCTACAGCCTCGCCTCCTCCCTGGTGCGCCGGTTCGGCCCTGAAAAGATCCGACTCGTCCCGGGCATCTCCAGCATGCAGCTTCTGGCGGCACGACGCGGCCGCTCCTGGGTGAACGTCCCCACCCTCTCCCTGCACGGACGGACGCTCGAAAATCCGGAGGAGATCCACCCATCAACGGGAGAACGCCTCTCCGCGGAGACATCCCCGGGGACGAGGACCACCGGAGGAGCGCTCGCCGGCCTCCAAAGCGAGGCGGTGGTCCTTTTGGGCGGATGGGAGCGGGTTCCGGCACAGCTCCGGGAGCTGGCAGACCTCCTCGGCCCGGAGCGCAAAGGCGCGCTCGCCTGGGATCTGGGCCTGCCGGAGGAATCCATCACGGAGGGAACGCTCTCGGAGCTGGCAACCATGGAGCCTCGGGGACGCCTGCCTCTTCTCTGGCTCGACCCCCCCGAGAGCGAACCACCCCGCAGGGATTGCCCGCGGAAAGGGCACCTTCCGGAAGACGACGCCGGGGCGGGGGAAAAACCCCTCCCCACAGGCGTCCTCTCCGATTCCTGGTTTTTCCGGGACGAGGGAATCCCCCTCACGAAGGCCCCTGTTCGCGCCGCTCTTCTCGGCCTGCTTCACCCTCTCCGGGGGTGCCGGGTTCTCGAAATCGGGACGGGAACGGGAGGCATGACGGTGGAGCTTTCCCGTGCCGCGGGACCGGAGGGAACAGTGCTCTCGGTGGAACCGAAGCAAGAGGCGCTCGCGCTCGCGGCGCGCAACTGCCTTCGGGCGGGCATCGCCGTGGAAATGAGGACGCGACACGGAGCAACCACCCCTTCTCCGGAGGAAGACGCCGTCTCTGCGACGGCACCTGTGGCCGGTTCCGCAGGATGTGCGACGCAGGACCCGTTCCGCCGCGACACAGCAAACGACGGAGAACGTGCGGGGCGTCCGCCCCGGGGCAGGGTGTGCCTCCTTCAGGGGAACGCACCGGAGGCACTGGCGGGGCTTCGGTGCGCGGACGCGGTCTTCGTGGGCGGCCACGGCGACGCTCTTCCGGAGGTACTCGCCGCCTGCTGGAAGCTGCTCCGCCCCGGAGGACGTCTGGCGGCGACGTTCATCCTCATGGACGGAGCCATGACGGCACTGCGCACACTGCAAGATCTGGGGGGCTCGCCGGGTTTCTGGCAGCTCACCGTAGGATACGGCAAGCCCCTGGCGGGATCGTGGATGTTGACGGGGCAAAACCCGGTCTTTCTCGTCTGGGGAGACAAGGAGGCGGAACAGGCATGAACCGAAAACACTCGGACGGGGAACACGCAACACCGTTCCAGGCGGAGGTGACCATCGTCGGCGCCGGTCCCGGAGATCCGGAACTGCTCACGCTGAAGGGAAAGCGCCTCCTCGAAACGGCGGACCTCGTGGTCTACGCGGGAAGTCTCGTGGCTCTCGCACTGCTGGCGTTCTGCACCCCTTCCTGCGAGAGGGTGGATTCGGCCTCCCTCGATCTGGAGGAACAGGTGGAACTCATGAGCAGGGCCGCGCTGGAGGGACGGCGCGTGGTGCGCCTCCACACCGGAGATCCCAGCCTTTACGGAGCGACAGCGGAGCAGATTCGGGAACTGGAGGCCCGAGGCGTGGGCGTGACCATCGTTCCCGGCGTGTCGAGCCTTCAGGCCGCAGCGGCGCGCCTCGGCGTGGAATACACCGTGCCCGGGGGCACCCAGACGGTGATCTGCACCCGAGCGGCGGGGCGCACGCCCGTTCCGGCCTCGGAATCTCTGGAGCGGCTCGCCGCATCGCAAAGCACCCTGGTGATCTTCCTCAGCGCCGGACAGGCGGATCAGGTCGCCAATGCGCTTCTTCGGGGCGGTTACGCACCGGACACGCCCAGCGCCTGCGTCTACCGCGCCACCTGGCCGGACGAGAGAATTCTCCGGACCCGCCTCGATGAGCTGGCCCGCCGCATGGACGAGGCGGGCATCGCGAATCACGCGCTCCTCGTGATCGGGAGCTGCCTCGCCCCCGGAGAGGCGAAGAGTCTCCTCTACGACGGAAGCTTCTCCCACGGCTTCCGGAACGCGGAAAGATCCCCGCTGTCATGAGCACACCTCCCGCCATCCTGATTCTCTCCTCCCGGGGAGAGGAAACGGCCCGACGTCTCGCCTCCGCCCTGGGCGGCGATGTCCTCTCTCCCGCCCCGGGGGAACTGAAGACGCTTCTGATCTCCCTCTGGGAGCGGCCGAGGACGGCCCTTTCTGGCATCATCGGGATCGGCGCCGCCGCCATCTATCTGCGCGCCGCCGGACCACTCCTGCGGGACAAGGCCTCGGACCCACCTCTCGTCTGCGTCTCCGAGGACGGGCGCATGGTAGTTCCTCTCACGGGGGGACATCTGGGCGGCGGATTCGACCTGGCCCGCTCCTGCGCAAAGGCCCTGGATGCCACGCTCGCGGCCACCTGCTCCAGCGACCGGGCGGGGCTCACCGCGCCGGACCTGCTCTGCCGGAGATGGGGCTTCGTCCTGGAGGGCAAGGAGCATCTCCCTGCGGTGAACGGAGCACTCCTCGACGAGGGAACCCTTCCGCTCCGGGTGGACCCGGAGTTTCTCCGGCTTCCCTTCCCATCCTGCTATCGGGTCGACTCCGCGGAAGAAAAGGACGGAGAGACCGCACCCGGAGACGACGCACCGCGCCCGGAGGTGCTGGTCTCCTTCCGGAACGCACCCCTTCCTCCGGGCACGGTGCGTCTGGTCCCTCCCTGCATCGTCGCGGGGGTGGGCTGCCGAAAGGGCATCGCCGCGGAGGATGTGGTGGAGGCCCTCCGGGCGTCCTTCCGGGAAGGGGGATACACTCTTTCGGCCCTCGCGGAATGCCGTACCATTCCGGAAAAGGAGTTCGAGCCTGGCCTTGTGGAAGCGGCAAACCTGCTCGGCGTTCCCCTGCGGATCTGCTCCCGAAAGGAACTGCTGGCGCTTCCAGGCCCCTTCACCCCCTCCGCGGCGGAACGCCATCTGGATCTCCCCGGCGTTGCCGAACCCTGCGCCGCCACGGCGGGGCCTCTTCTCGCACCGCGGACGAGTTCCCGGGGCGTGACAGTGGCGCTGTCCCTGCGCCCCCTCCACTTCCGGGGTCGGGTGGACGTGGTGGGAACCGGGCCGGGAGATGTGCGCTTCCTCACCGCCGAGGCACGGGCGGCCATCGAAGGCGCGGAAGTTCTCGTGGGCTACGCCCTCTACATCGACCAGATTCCCGGGGCGTGGCGACGGAACAAATGGGTGAAACGCTTCTCCATGGGGGAGGAGGAGGAACGGGTCCGCCTCGCCCTGAACCTGGCGGAACAGGGATACGCCGTGGCGCTTCTCTCCGGAGGTGATCCGGTGCTCTTCGGCATGGCAGGACTGACCCATTCCCTGGCAACGGAGACCTCCGTGCCCGTCCGGGTCATTCCGGGCATCTCGGCCATGCAGGCCGCGGGAGCGCTCCTCGGAGCACCCTACACGAACGGTCTCACCTGCCTCTCCCTCTCTGACTATCTCCAGCCCTGGGAGGAGGTGCTTCAGGCACTGCGCGGCGCCGCCATGGGAGGGCTCACGGTGGCACTCTACAATCCCGTGCGGCGCGACCTGGAGACCAAGCTCGCCGCGGTGCGGGAGATCTTCGCATCCCTGGAGGGACCGGTCCTGCTCGTGCGGGACGTGGGCAGGCCCGAGGAGTCTTTCCGCGCGATTCCTCTGGAGGCGCTTTCCCCGGCGGAGGTGGACATGCGGACCCTGGTGGTGCTCCCCGGGCGGAACGTCCTCTGGGATGGAACGCGCCTTCTGGACCGCCGGGGATACCGGAGCGAGAAAGGGCGGAACGAGAGCACGGAAAGCGTTCCGGAGGACGAAGCGGCAGTACGGTCACGACAGGGATCGCCACCCGAAGAAGGCGCTGCCCCGTGAGGCTCCTCGTTCTCGGCGGAACCTCCGCGGCGCGCCGCGTGGCGGAACACCTTCTCGCACTGGGACATGCCGTGACCGTCTCGGTGACGCGCACCTGGGGACTCGAGACGATTCCCCCCGGCGCAGAGGCACTTCTGGGCGCCCGGGACCGGACCGAATGGATGGAACTGCTCTCCCGGAAGAAGCCGCACGGGGGAGAAGAGAACGTGGAAGGCATCGTGGACTGCTCGCACCCCTTCGCGACGGCGGCCACGGAGGAACTCGCCGCAGCAGCGGCCACACAGGAACTCCCCTTCGTCGTCTTCGAGCGGACAATGTGCTCTGCGGAGGAGAGCGAGGAGAGGGGACTCTTTCCGCCCCGTTTTCTCCTCCGGGCGGACTCGCCCGAGGAGGGATGCGCCCTTCTCTGGGGAGTGACGCGCCCCGGGGAATGCCTCTTCCTCGCGGTAGGGGTGAAGTTGCTTCCCCGCATCGTTCCGCTCCTTCGGAAGGAGAACCGGCGCGTGGTCGCCCGGGTGCTTCCCACGGAGGAAAGCCTTTGCGCGGCCCGCAGAGCCGGTCTGGAGCCGAAGGAGATCGTCGCCCTCTGGGGAGCGGGAAGCGTGCATCTCAACGAGGCGCTTCTCCTCGAGGCCGGAGCGGCGTGCATGCTCTCCAAGGATTCCGGCGAGGAGGGGGGCTTGCGCAACAAGATCGAGGCCTGCCGCAACCTCGGCTTGCCCCTGGTGCTCTTGAACCGCCCCTCCACGACAACGGGGCACGTTCCCTCCGTGTCCTCCCTGGAGGAACTCGAGGCGGTACTGACGTCGTGGGAGGCGAAAAAACCCGGGAGCACTCTCGAAAAAAGACGCTGTCCGCATTCTCCCGCATGAAGAAGCGGGGGCGGAGGAAACGGGAACATCGCCGCGGGGTCCTGGAGATTTCCGCCGGAAAGGTCCTTGCGGAAGTTTTTTCGACACCTCATTTCGACCGAAGAGGAGCGATCTCATGATTCTGTACGGCATCGGCGTCGGTCCGGGAGATCCGGAACTGGTGACGCTCAAGGCATTGCGGCTTCTCGAAGAGGCGGATCTTGTCCTCGTTCCCGTCTCGCGGCAGGGACGGGCGAGCGTCGCCGGAGACATTGTCACCGCCGCCTGGGCACAGCGGAGCACGCCCCTTCCCGAGCTGGTGCCTTTGGTCTTCCCCATGGTCCGGGACGAGGAGGAGCGACGGCGCCTTCTGGAGGATCAGCTCCGGACACTTCGCCCCCGCTGGGAGGGCGCGCGCGCCGCGGCACTCCCCGTCCTCGGCGACGCGGCCCTCTACGCCACGGTGGCCTGGCTCTTCGAGGCCTGGCGCCCCCTCGCGCCGGAGCTGGAACTTCGGCTGGTCCCCGGCATCTCCGCCCACTCCTTCGCGGCCTGCGCCCTCTCGTCCTTCCTGGCCCTCGCGGAGGAGCGGCTCGCGGTGGTCCCCTGCACCGCAGGGGCCGACGAGGTGCGGCGCATTCTGGAAGCCGCCGACACGGCGGCACTCTACAAACCCTCGGCCCTGGGAGAGAACCTCGCACGGACGGTCTCCGCCGCGGGGCCATGGAAACACATGGTGCGCATCGAGCGGGGAGGTCTTCCGGAAGAACGCATTCTCCAGGGAGAGGAAGCCATCTCCCCCTGCTCGGAATATCTCTCCCTGGTGCTGCTCTGGAGGGAGCGTGCTTCCGTGTGACATCCCTTTCCGTGGACTGGGGAGCCCTGCTGCGGGGAGAGCTGCTTCTCACGGCGAACGTCGCCCTGGGATTGGCCCTCGGTGAGGCGATCCTGCATTTTCAGGTGGCGGATCGTCTCTTCAGGAGGATGCTTCCCCGCCTTGCCCGCTGGGGCCTTTCTCCGGACCTTGGAGCGGCGCTGGCGGTGAGCCTCGGCTCCTCCCGCGCCGGAGCGGCCATGATCGCGGCGGCGTTCCGGGATGGGCGACTCGCCCGGAGGGACACCGTGCTCGGCACGCTGCTTCTGGCTTTTCCGGGCTATCTGCGGCGCTGGGTGACGAGTTTCGCCGTGGCGGTGGGCCTCGCGGGAGTAGCTGGAGCCATTTATTCCGCGGTGCTTCTTCTCCGGAGCGCCGCCCGTTTCGTCCTCGTGCTGCTGCTGCTCCGGCGGGGGAAAAAACCCTCGGGGGCTTGCCACGCGGAGATGGTGCACGGCGAGGGCACCCCGGAGATGGAAGAATCCGCTCTCCTGAACGAAAGGAAGAGCCGCTTCGTCAGCGCCGGGGAACGTCGACGGATGCTGTTGCGTCTTCTGGGACGGACACTTCCCTGGGCGTGGAGTTTCTATGCACTGGCCTTCGTGCTCGTGCCCTATCTGGACGCGTTTCTTCTGGAACACGTACACCTGCTCCCCCTTCTGCCTCCGGCGGGATGGACCGTTGTGGCGGGCAGCCTGGCTCAGAACAACGTGGCCCTTGCCGCCGCCAAGGCAAGCCTCGCCACGAAGACACTCACGACGGCGGAAGCAGTGCTGGCCCTCCTGGTGGGAAACGTCCTGGGCTCCTTCTCCCGGACGGCCCGACAGAACGTGGGCTACTGGCTCGGGCTCTTTCCGCGGGATCTGGTGCGTTCCCTCCTGGTGTGGCACACGGGAACACAGGTTCCGCTCATGCTCCTCTCCCTTATGGGAGCGGCGATTCCTGTTCTTCTGGCGAGGTGAGGCACAATGAGTTCTCTCCACTGTCTGGTCCTGGATTACCGCGACGCCTCCGCCGAGGAGCGGGCCGCCGCATGGAGCACCTGGAGCCGCATGAACGGCGACGCATCCGTTCTTCCACAACTGCGGCATCTTTCCTTTCCCTGTGGCGACGATCCGGAGGAAGAGGCCCGTAATGGAGACATCCGCGCTGCCATCGCGGACGAAGCCCCGGACGACGGAACGGGCGGAATACCGGAAATCGACGATTCCGCCGTCCGGGAGTGCTTTCGCCTGCGCACCTGCAACCGGGCGGAAATGTACCTGGTGCTCCCCTCGGGGGGGCAACCGCCCCGGGAACTGCTCGTCCCCGGCGCGCGGCATCTGGAGGACGAGGAAGCGGTGCGGCATCTTCTTCGTCTTCTCCTGGGGCTGGAGAGTCTCGCCGTCGGGGAGGAGCACATCGTGGCCCAGTTCCGGGAGTGCTACGAGGGGAACGACAAGCGGCGCTGCGGCCGCATGCTCCACCGCCTTTTCCAGCGGGCGCTCCACCTGGCGGGGACCTTGCGCTCCTGCTGGTCCCCCGGAAGGGCGCCATCCATTCCCTACCTTATGCTGCAGTGCTTCAAGGAACATCCCCGCTGGCCCCGGGTGCGCGCCCTCGTGGTGGGCACCGGCGCCATGGGAGAGGAGACGGCGCGGCTTCTCCGGGCATGCCGGGTCGAGGTCTGTCTCGTCAACCGCACGCTCCGCCGAGGCGAGGAGGTGGCGGAGCGGCTCGGTCTTCCGCTGCTCCCCTGGGAGAACTGGCGCGAGGCGACGGAAGGAGTGGACGGCCTTTTCCTCTGTACCGACGCACCGGAACCGCTTTGGCGGGGAAGCGAAACGGAAACGTTCGGCGCCGGCAAGAGGCAGAACCCGGAGGAGTGCCGCAGGGAAGAACCCCGTCCTCTTCCCTGGGTTCTCGACCTCGGGGGCATTCCCCAGTCCGCTCCGCAAAGCGGGGCGGTGCGCATCACCGTGGACGATCTCCGGGAGTACGCCGGACGCCTGCTGGAAACCCACCGCAAGGGACTCCGCCGCCTGGAGCAGGAGGCGGACGCCACCGCTCGGGCGCTCTGGGAGGAACTCTCGGGCATCTACGGCGACACCTACCGGCGCCTAGCCCTGGCGCGGGCGAAGCAGGTGGTGCGGGACCGGGTGGAACGGACGGCGAAGAAGACCGGCGCCGATCCGGAGGTCCTGGAGGCGATGGCCTGGAGCGTCGTGAAGGGAGTGCTCCACCCCCTTCTGTCGAACCGGACATCCCACACGAACAGGGTCTGGCGCCTCCTGGCGGAAACGGAGCGGCGCTCGTGACGGGGCGTTCCTTCTCGCTCCTCGCGTCGGTGAACACGCGGAGACAGCGCGTTCTCGTGGTGGGAGGCGGCAGTGTGGGTACCCGGAAGATCGCCACGCTCCTCGGCGCAGGGTGCGAGGTCATCCTCGTCTCCCCCGAGGCGACACCGGAACTGCGGGAACTCGCCACGACAGGACGGATCCGGTGGCTTCGCCGCACGGTTCTCCCCGAGGACTTCGCCGCCGTCCGGCTCGTTCTCCTGGCCCTTTCCCTCGGAACGAAGGCGGATGGGGCGAGCACTTCGCTCGAACAGGCCCTCGCCTGGGCACGCAAGGCGGGGTGTCTCGTGAACTGCGCCGCCTGCGCCGACGAGGGAGACTGGGCACTGGTGGCCCAATTCCGGCACGGCCCCTGCTTCGTCGGAATCGGCACGGGAGGCGACGACCCCTGCGAGGCGGTTCGGCTCAAACGACACCTCCTCGCCTGCCTTGACGCGGAGGAGACCCGAAAGGAAGGAATGTCCCGCTCCGAGGGTGAAACACCCGGCGGAGACAGCCCGGCGGAAGAGGCCACCCATTCCGACGGTTCGAAAGGAAGCGAAGCCGCCTCCCGGGGCGAAAAGGGCATTTTCGCGACACCCCGTTCCGAGCATTCCGGAAATCCGGGACGTCACTCCGGAAACGACGCACAACCGCTGGTGCTCCTCTCCCGGGGAAGCCCCCTCGCCCTGCGCCAGGCGGAACTGGCCGCGGCAGCCCTCGCCACCCGGGGCGCCCGCACGGAGGTGCGCACCGTGACCTCCCACGGCGATCGAGACCAGAAGACGCCTCTCTCCGCCTTCGGTGGCTTCGGCGCCTTCGTGAAGGCGCTGGAGGAGGCCCTCCTCGCGGGGGAGGGAGACGGCGCGGTGCACAGCCTCAAGGACGTGCCCTCGAAGCTCGGCGGGGACGAACGCCGGGGAACGAGACTCGTCCTCGCCGGAGTGCTTCCCCGGGAATCCGCCCGGGATCTCCTGCTCACCCTCGACGGACTGCCCCTCGAAGCGCTGCCGCCTGGAGCGAAAGTGGGCACGTCGAGTCTGCGCCGTCGGGCACAGCTCCTTTTCCTCCGCCCGGATCTGGAGGTCGTCCCTTTTCGGGGCAACGTGGAAACCCGTCTGCGCAAGCTCCGGGAGAGACAGGTAGCGGCGACGATCCTCGCCGAGGCGGGGCTTTCCCGCCTCGACAACAGCCCGGACGGAAGGGGAGGCAGCATGCTTTCCGAGCCCGACCGGGAGCTGCTGCGCCGGGGAAGCGCTCCCCTTCCGTTCCTTGCCGCTCCGGGACAGGGAGCCGTCGCCGTGGAGACCTGCGCGGGAACGCCCCTGGAACAGCTCCTTCGGGATCTGGACCACCTCCCCACCCGGCTGGCGGTGACGGCTGAACGGGCTTTTCTCACGGAATTCGCCTGCGGCTGCGTGCTCCCCCTGGGCGTGCACGGCCTCTGGGAAAGCGGTGTGCTGCATCTGCGGGCGGAACTGCTCGACGGAGGCGGAAAAGCCCGGGAAACGGCGGAACTGGAAACTGAGGTGGCCTCTCTCGCCGAAGCCGAAGAGGCGGGAAAACGTCTCTGGAAAAACATGGCCGAAAACCCCCTGGCCCGCCGCCTCGTTGCGGCGGCAAAACGGACCCCTTCCGCGGATGTCCCGTGAGACCTCCGGGCAGGGAGAACCATCCGGGAAAGGAGAGAAGACCATGACCGTCCATCTCGTCGGTGCAGGGTGCGGCACCCCCTCGTGGCTCACGCTCCGCGGAGCTGAACTGCTCCGCACCGCCGAGGCGGTCGTCTACGACCGCCTGATCCATCCGGACCTGCTCCAGCTCTGCCCCAGGGAATGCGAGTACCACCCCGCGGGCAAGCGCGAGAGCGACCACACCCTTCCGCAGAAGGAGATCAACGCCCTTCTGGTGGAGCTGGGGAAACGCCTCACCTCGGTGGTGCGCCTCAAGGGAGGTGATCCCTTCGTCTTCGGACGGGGTGGCGAGGAGGCCCTTGCCCTGGAAGAAGCAGGGCTCACCTGGGACGCCGTTCCGGGCATCACCGCCGCCCTCGGCGGCTGCGCCGCGGCGGGACTTCCGCCGACCCACCGGGGCCTTTCCGGCGCGGTGACCCTCGCCACGGGACGCCTCGGCGACGGCGGCACCGAGACGACGCCGGACGATGGGAAAAATTCCGGAGACCCGCGCCGGAACTTCCTCCGGGAACTCGGCGCCGTTCCGGGAACGCTCTGTCTCTACATGAGCGCCTCCTCCTTCGCCGAGGCGGCGCCGTTTCTCGAAGCAGGCGGCGTGACGCAGGTCACGCCCGGAGCGTGCGTGACCTGGGGAGGCTGGGGAAGGGCGACGCTCCGCTCGGGAACCTTCGGGGAACTCATCGAGGCATCCCGGCAGAACGGGCTGCGAAGCCCGAGCGTGCTCGTCCTGGGGGGCACCGCCGGCATGGCTCTCCATCCTCTCCGCGGCCCCCTCTCGGGCCTCCAGGTGGCGGTGTGCCGTCCCGCTCCCGAATCCTGGAACACCGCACGGCGCCTGGAACAGCTCGGCGCCGACGCCTACAGCATTCCCCTCCTCGAACTGGAGGAACGCCCTCTCCGAGGCGCGGCAGACCTTCTCGCCCAGGCGGACTGGATCGTCTGCACGAGCCCCCGGGGCGCGACACAGCTCAAACGCTGCGCTCCGGACCTGCGCCGCCTTCGGGGCCGCCTCGCCGCCATCGGCGAGGGCACTGCGAAGGCTCTCGCCCTGGAGGGCCTTCCACCGGACACCACGGCGGAGGAACCCACGTCGGAAGGACTGGCCCGACTCCTGCGCTCCCTGATCCGCCCCGGCGAGCGGGTGGCCTTCGTCCGAAATGAACGGGCCTCGTCGCTTCCCGAGGAGGCCGTCCGGCAAGCGGGAGGCGTTCCTCTCGAGCTTGCCGCCTACCGCATGGTTCCCCGCCCTCTTCCGGGGGAGGAACTCTACCGGGAGCTGTGGCGCCAGGCACCGCTCCACGCGGTGGTCTTCGGCAGCGCCGCCCTCGCCGAGGCATGGTGGGACCGCTTCGGCGGTCTTCCTCCCGGGGCCGTTCCCGTCGCATGGGGAGAAACGTGCGCGCGGCGAATCCGGGAGCTATTGGAAAGCCAGCGGGAAGGAGGACGTGACGTGGCGGTGCTCGAATCACCGGACCTCCCGGGGCTGGAGCGAGTGCTGCGCCGTCTGAACGCCCTTCTTTCGGACCTGCGCCTCGAACAGGCCGCGGAGGATGTCGGAAGAAGCGACGAGGAAACACCGGAAAGAAAAGGCCCTCGCCGAAAGACGGAACGAAACGACACCACACCGCGCCGTACGCGGAAGGGAAATCTTTCGTGAGCACCGCGCTAGCAAAGGGACTCATGGTCTGCGGCACCACCAGCGACGCGGGGAAGAGCCTTCTGGTCACCGCGCTCTGCCGCCACTTCTTCCGAAAGGGCATACGGGTCGCGCCCTTCAAGGCCCAGAACATGGCCCTCAACGCCTACACCGCCCCGGGAGGAGGCGAAATGGGCGTCGCCCAGGCCCTCCAGGCCGAGGCCTGCGGCCTGGAGCCGGACGTGCGCTTCAATCCGGTGCTCCTCAAACCCCAGGGAGACAGCACGAGCCAGGTGGTGCTTTTGGGACGCCCCGCCGCCACGCTTTCCGCCCGGGACTATCACGGCAGGAACGGAAAAGGCTACGCGGCCACCGCCTGGGAGACCGCCCGCGATGCCTTGGCGGCCCTCCGGGAGGAGTACGACCTGCTGCTCCTGGAGGGTGCGGGAAGCCCCGCGGAGATGAACATCTACGCCGCGGACTTCACGAACCTCCGGACCGCCCGGGAGGCGGAGGCGCCGGTCCTCCTCGTGGGAGACATCGAACGGGGGGGCGTGCTCGCCTCGCTGGTGGGCACCCTCGCGGTGCTCCCCGAGAAGGATGCCGCGCTGATCAAAGCCTTTGCGGTCAACAAGTTCCGGGGAGATCCGAGCCTCTTCGACGAGGGGTGCCGTTTTCTCGAAGCGCGCACGGGGCGCCCCGTTCTGGGGGTGCTTCCCTACGCGACCCATCTCCGCCTCCCCGCGGAGGATTCCCTGGGACTGCGCTCCTTCGGCGACGGCCCTCTGCGCATTGTGGTGATCAAGCTTCCCCGCATCGCCAACTTCACCGACTTCGACGCCCTGGAGCACGACGGCTGCCGGGTGGTCTTCGCCGACGCACCCGGGGATACGGACGGCGCGGACTGCATCGTTCTGCCGGGGACGAAAGCCACCATGGCGGACCTCCGCTGGCTTCGGCAGCGCGGCCTCGCCGCGGCTCTCCGGGATGCCGCCGACCGGGGCATTCCCATCTGGGGCATCTGTGGGGGCTACCAGATGCTGGGAGAGCGCATCGACGACCCGGGGGGCGTGGAGGAATCGGGATCGGAAAGCATGGAGGGGCTCGGCCTGCTGCCGGTGCGTACCCTCTTCGAGGGAACCAAGATCGCCGCCCCCGCCCGGGCGGTGGTGAACGATTGGGCCCCGGGACCGTGGGAAGCTCTTCGGGACCGGGAGATCTCGGGCTACGAGATCCACATGGGACGCACGATCCCCGTTGCGGCGACGTCTTTCGGCGATGGCACGCCCCTGCTCACCCTCATCGCCCGGGGAGGCAGCGAGATCCTGGAGGCAGACGGGGCGGCGCGGCCTGATGGCACGGTCTTCGGCTGCTATCTCCACGGTCTGGCGGACGATCCGCTCTTCCGGCGGGCTTTCGTCAACTGGCTGCGGCGGCGCAAAGGGCTCGCCCCTCTCGGCGGAACCGGAGAAACAGCGCCCTCGGGGCGAGAACTCCGGGACAGAAGCTACGACGCCTGGGCGGATTTCGTGGCAACCCATCTGGATATGACGCGCCTGGAGGAGCTGATCGCCCGGGGGATCTGAGCGCAGGAAAAGAACTCCAGCAATCGAAAGAAAACGCCGACGAGGAAGGGACGCCGCGCTGCGGCGGAAAGCTATCGGGAGCCGGCCCCGCCTCTGCTGTGTTTGCATTGACAATCCAACGTCAAAAAAGTAAAACGATCCGTCGAAGGGGGAATCCGGAATGGAACGGAAACGGAAGACGAATGCGGAGTGCTTCACCGCTGCACGGCAGGTGCTGGTGGGAGGCGTGAACAGTCCCGTCCGGGCCTGGAAATCCGTGGGAGGAACACCACGCTTCTTCCTGCGGGGGGCGGGGGCGATGCTGGAAGACGTGGAAGGCAACGTCTACACCGACTATGTGTGCAGCTGGGGCCCCCTCATCCTCGGCCACGCCCACCCGGAAGTCGTGGCGGCGGTGGTGCGGGCCGCCGCGGATTCGCCCTCCTTCGGCGCTCCCTCGCCGCTGGAGATCGAGCTTGCCCTGAAGGTGCGGGCACGCTTTCCCTCCATGGAACTGATCCGCTTCGTCAACTCCGGTACGGAGGCGACCATGACGGCCCTCCGGGTCGCCCGGGGGTTCACGGGACGAAAGCTTGCGGTGAAGTTCTCCGGCTGCTACCACGGCCACGCCGACGCCTTTCTCGTCGCCGCCGGAAGCGGCGCCCTCACCCTGGGCTGCCCGGACAGTCCGGGCATTCCCGAGGACGTGGCGTCCTGCACGATGGTCCTTCCCTACAACGACATTGACGCGGTGAAACGCTGCTTTGCCGAGCACGCAAAGGACATCGCCGCGGTCATCGTGGAACCCTGGGCGGGCAATATGGGCCTCGTGCCGCCCCGGGAGGGGTTCCTCGAATCCCTGCGGGAGATCACGGCCAAGTCCGGAAGCCTACTTGTCTTCGACGAGGTGATCACGGGATTCCGCGTTCCCGAGGGGGGCGTACAGCAACGCCTCTCTCTCGTTCCCGACCTGACCTGCCTCGGCAAGATCATCGGCGGCGGGCTGCCCGTGGGAGCCTTCGGCGGACGTCGGGAGATCATGGAAAAACTCGCCCCGGTCGGCCCGGTCTACCAGGCGGGGACCCTCGCGGGCAATCCCCTCGCCATGGCGGCGGGCATCGCCACCCTCTCGGTGCTCGAACGCCCCGAGACGTACCGAGTGCTTGAAGCAAGGGCGTCCCGTTTTGCCGCAGGGCTCGCGGACGCAGCGAAGGCGGCGGACTTCCCCCTTGTGGTGACGCGACTCGGCTCCGTGCTGGGCATGTTCTTCGCCTCCGCGGTTCCCACCAACCTCGACGAGGTGAAGCACACCCGGGGAGACCTGTACCCTGCGTTCTTCGCCGCCATGGTCGAGGAGGGGCACCTCTTCGCCCCCTCCGCCTTCGAGGCACTCTTCGTCTCCATCGCCCACGACGAGGCGATCATCGACGAGACCCTCATCGCGGCGGAACGCATTTTCCGGGAGCTCGCGAAGAAGATGTGATCAGCGCCGATTTCAGCCGGATATTTCGCAGGGCTGATCGGGACTTCTCTTCGCCTCAGCAGGTGCATAACGGAATCGCGGAGCGGTTCTTCAAGAGCCTGAAGAAAAAGCGAATCCGGGCGCATCGGCTTGAAACGCCGCCCAGGATTCGGAACGTCATCGGATCCTGAATTCGCCACGACAACCGAGCGATCGCATCCGGACCTGGAATACAGTCGGTAGTACGCGCGAAGCACGTCATGCCCGTTCCAGGGGATCATGACACCCGTTCCTCACGCCGAAGTCCGGCGCAGATGCCGACACCCCCGGAAAAACGGCTCAGAACGTCGTTTTTCCGGGGGCGTTCTCCCCACTGCGAGACCGACTGATGCCCTTTCTCCGGCGGTACCGGCCGTTTCGATTTTTCGAGCGTCCGTTCCCGCCGATACCGGTTCGGTCCACACTTCCGGCACGAGACAACCTTGGGAAGTGCACTCCGACGAAAGCTCCTCCGACCCCGAACCGGCTCACTGACTCACGTTCTCGAGTTTCTGCAAGGCCTCCGTATTCTTCAGCCTCTTGTTGCGCCGGGCGACATCGACGGCCCGCTCGCCCCGATTGTCCACGAGGGCCGCATCCGCCCCCGCCTGCAGAAGTGCGACCACCACCTCGGGATGCGACGTGAATCGCGCGGCATAGAAGAGAGCCGTCCAGCCGGTCCGGGTCCGGGCATTCACCTCCGCGTCGGCGTTGATGAGGGTCAGAAGAATTTCGGGATTGCGCGTGTGCGTCGCGGCCTTCATCAACGCCGTCTCGTCCTCTTCGCTTCGTGCTTCGATCTCCGCTCCGGCCTCCAGGAGAACGGCGACGACCCGGGGATTGCGGTTGAACGCCGCGGCCTTCATCAAAGGGGTCCAGCCTTCGTGATTTCTCGCATGGACGTTCGCCCCCGCTCCCAGAAGAGCGACGACGACCTCGGAATCGGCATTCTCTCCAGAGGCGAACATCAGCGCCGTCTCGCCGCTCTCGTCCCGGGCGTTCACGTCCGCTCCGGCCCGGATGAGGGACGAGACGATTCCTGCATCGGCGCCGTATCCGGCGGCGAGCATGAGCGGGGTGACACCGAGGACGTTCCGGATATTCACCTCCGCTCCCGCTTCGACGAGGGCGGTGGAAACTGCAGGATTGGGGTTTTGCCCCGCCGCCACCATCAGGGCGGAAAAACCCTCCGCATCACGAGCCTTCACGTCCGCTCCGGACCGGAGAAGGGCCATGACCACCTCGGGATTCGGGTTTTGTCCGGCGGCGAGGAGGAGAGCCGTCATGCCCTGCTCGGTTCGGGCATGAATGTCCGCGCCCGCTCCGGCAAGAACGGTGACGACCTCCGGATTCGGATTTCTCTCCGCCGCCGTCATCAGGGGCGTGCTGTCGTTCTCGTCGAGGAGGTTCACGTCCGCACCCTCCGCGAGGGCGGCCCGCACCTCCTCGGGCGTGCCAGTTCCGCACAGCTCCAGAAACGTCGCGTCGCTCACGGCACCGAGCGCTCCCGAGACGAAAGACAAGGACAGCACCAACATTCCCGCGAACAGCGGCACAATGTTCTTCCGCATGCTCCCTTCCCTCCTCCGAACACGTGACTGCCCGGATGAACCCGCCCCGAGCCCTTGAAGAGATTCATCCTTTGCGACACAACACCATGAACCAGACGCACCATCGGAAAAACACTTCTACAAGATACCATCTTGTCTCAAAAGAGAAAATGTCGCATGAGAAAGAGAGGTCGCTTCTCGGTGCGGCACTGGGATTGACAGTTGGAGAAAGAGGAGTTAGAGTCATCGAACTTTGAGCGTGCTCTGCGCTCAATATCACTCGTTACTCGTATAAGGAGGAATTGGCATGTCTTGTTCGGTACAGAAACACGGTGCATTTCGTCTCGCAGTGGTCTCTCTGGTGTTTTCCCTCGCACTGGCCGCCTCCGGCGCCTTCGCCCACGATTTCTGGGTGAACGCATTTGAGCCGAAGGACGGCCTCGTCAAGGCCGAAATCGGCTATGGTCACGATTTTCCCAAACCGGAACCCATTCCAGAGGACCGAACGCATCTCTTCGACGTGCTGCAGCTGGCAACACCGGAGGGAACGGTGAAACTGACCCCGGGGGGAACGAACTACGCCTACGAGGGCAAAGCGGATCTGAAAAAAGGAAGCTACCTGGTTCTCGGCTTTTACCACCCCACGTTCTGGTCCAAGGGGCCTGACGGCTGGGCACAGAAAAACCGGACCGAACGGCCTGACGCCACCTACTGCGAGGAAGTCACCATGACCGCCAAGGCAATCCTCGACGTCGCGGGGGGCCAGGAGAGCGACTTCATCTCCAAACCCACGGGACAGCGGATCGAGATCGTTCCCCAGGTGCACCCCTCGACGGTGAAGCCCGGCGGAAAATTTCCCGTGCAAGTGCTCGTGGACGGAAAACCTGCGAAGACCGTGAAGCTTGAAGCCACCCTCGCCGGTTTCTCGGACAAGGAATACAAGGCCTTTCAGGGCAGGACCGACCTGAACGGCATGATCGACATCATTCCCCTGAAGGCCGGCTACTGGTTCGCCAAAGTCGATCAGACCTCAGAGCACGAAAACAAGGCCGCATGCGACAAAGTTTTGCTCATCGCAACCCTGGCCTTCCGCATCGACGAGTAGCATAGGGGCCGCGGCACCGGACTTCCGGTACCGCGCTCGGCATCGAGACACGGGCATCGCCCGGGAGAGGGTACTCCTGAAGCAATGAGGAGATTCTCCG
>DIMS01000023.1:0-3193 GCA_002425685.1 Synergistaceae bacterium UBA5560
GAGAGGCCGCATGTTGCGGCCTCTCGCGCCTTTCCGGAAAATCCTCTGAAAACGCCCTCGCCGGATTTGCCCGCTTTGAAAAGGCTCACAGGAACTCCGCGGCGGCCTTTGCAAGGATTTCTTGGGTCTTTTCCTGTTTTCCGCCACAGCTTTTCTTTGGGTAAGCGCCTTTCCGTGAATCCTCTTCTCGCAATCACTTTTACACACTCTTGAGCGCATAATCCACCGCCGAAACTCCCTCATGTGCCTCTTTCTTCATGCGTGCATACGTGAGAGCGGCTACATGGTTGAATGAGGGTTGTTGTGCGCGACAGGGGCCCCCGCCCCCGCGGCCTCCTTCTTTACCGGCTGACCTCCAGGCGCACCTGCACGGCCGTGTCGGGGAAATCCGTGAAGAAACCGTCCACGCCGAGAGCGATCCACTTACGGTATTCCTCCCGGGGATCGCTGTTGTATTCCGCCGCGAGATACTTGGCCTCGTTGCGCATGGTGTAGATGTGCACCGCAAGCCCTGCCGCGTGGGCATCCTGCAACAGGTTCGTCTCGGGCTGGAGCTTGTTGTCCTTGTCCCTGGCGAGGATGAGTTCCTTCCACGGTCCGATGCCGTAGGCGTAGGTGGCGATCTCCTTCAGCATCTCCGGCGTGGCCATGTTCCGGTAGGTGGTGGTGCCTCCCTTGGCGAGCACGCATCCGGGTTTCATGTCGTACTCGTCGAAGAGCTGAATGAGGCGGATGTTCGTCTTTCCCTTCAGTTCCTTCAGGTTGTCGATCTCGAAGGACTGGACGAACACGGGAGCGTCGGCCCGGTCGTAACCGTTCTGCTTCAGAACCGCCAGAAGGGGTTCTTCAAGGGAGAGGCCGATGGAATCGTGGTAGGAAGGATGTTTGGTCTCGGGATAGATGCCGATGACCCGCCCCTTCTCCTTTTCCTTGGCCTTGACGAGGCTGATCATTTCCTGGAAGGTGGGAATCTCGTAGAGCCCGTCCTTGGAGTGATCCCGGAAGTCCGTCCGCTCCTTCACCCGCAGGGTCTTGATCTCCGCGAGAGTGAAATCCTCGGCGAACCATCCTTCTTGCTCCACGCCGTCGATGACGACCTTCTTCTTTCTGTCGGGAAATTTCTTCGCCGCGTCCGTGGTGGCACCGATCTCGCACTCATGACGGCAGATGAGCACTCCGTCTTTGGTGGAGACAAGGTCGGGCTCCACATAGTCCGCGCCCATCTCGATCGCCAGCTCGTAGGATCTGAGGGTGTGCTCCGGCACGTAGCCGCAGGCCCCCCGATGCCCGATCACCAGGAAACACTTCCCCATCTCCTCCGCGGCGGCCATTCCCGCCAGGAGACACACCACCAGCAGAGCCAGGAACATATTCCGCTTCATTCTCTCTCCTCCTCGTTCTCCGGGACGCGAGTCCCCATGCGTCTTCCCCCACATCCGGAGGAAGCGGAGNNAGCCAGGCGAGAAAGGCATCGGCGGAAAAGGCTGCCATCCCCGCCTCGAAGAGCAGGTCCGCCATGAAAAAGGCGGGATCCAGCGGCGGCTGCGGCAGAGAGGGGATTGCCACGCAGCGCATGCCCGCCCGGACCGCCGCCTCCACGCCGTACTTGGCGTCCTCCATCACCACGAGGGAGTCCGGAGGAAGCGCAAGGCGTCGCGCCGCCTCCAGGAAGATGTCCGGCGCGGGTTTGCCCCGGGGGACCTCCTCGGCGGAGAGGCGAAGGGGGAAATGGGCGTCGATACCCGCCACGGCAAGGACCTCGTCGATGACGGACGGGGATGACCCGGAGGCGATGGCCAGGGCGAGCCCCCGCTCCTCCAGGAGGGGAAGCAGGCGCCGCATTTCGGGAAAGGCGGGAGTGTTCCGCCGGGCCAGATCCAGGTAGATGGCGTTCTTCTTCTCCAGAAGTACCTCCGGCCCGTCGGGAAGGGTGTAGTCCCGGTGGAGTTCCTCCATCATCAGGAAATTGCTGTACCCCACGTACTTCTTCTTCATGTCCGGATGAAAGGCGACGCCGTACTCCTCCAGCAGGATCCGGTCCGCTTCGAAGTAATTGTCCTCGCTGTCCACGAGGGTGCCGTCCAGGTCGAAGATCACCCCCGCCAGGGGAGGCGCGGCGAAGGGACGGACCCGGCGGCAGAACTCGATGCGGTTTCCCTCGGGATCCGTGAGGGTGAACTCCCGGAAGCCGTCCCCGGTGTTCCGGGGGGGCGTCAGGTTCGGAGCGCTCAGGGCGCGCAGGCGCTCGTATTCGCCCTCCACCGAATCCACCTCAAGGGAGAAATGTCCTTTGCCAGCGACGGCTCCGCCCGAAGCGGCGTGGATTTTTTCGGGGTCCTCCGTCGAAAGCAGCTCCACCACCGCGTCCCCGCGGCGCAGAAAAACCGTCCGCAGCCCCGGCGTGTTCCGGCTCGAATACCGGTACTCCGTCGAAAAATCCAGCATGGTCCGGTAGAACAGCTCCTGGGCGTAGAGGTCTCGCACGACCAGGCCCACATGATGCATTCGCATGGCCTCAATCCTTTCATTGTGAAGGGGAGAGGGCATTGCGCCCGCTCCCCTTCGAAATCGCTCCGTCAGTGACGGGTCTTGTCGGGGTAGGGGGGGCGCACCGGACGCACCGGCGGGTTCGCCTCGAGCTGTTCCAGAACGATGCGGATGGCCGCGTCGAGCTGGGGATCCCCTCCGTCGAGCACCGCCCGGGGGGCCTGTTCCACTTCCACGTCGGGGGCGATGCCCACGTTCTCCGCCACCCAGCCTTCATCGCTCCAGATGCCGAGGGAGGGCGCGGTAACCCATCCGCCGTCCATCAGGGGTGGATAGGAAGAGATGCCCACGAGACCGCCCCAGGTGCGCTTTCCCACCAACGTGCCGAGGCCGAGCCTGCGGAAGGCCCAGGGAAGCATGTCCCCTCCCGATCCGGCGCACTCGTCGATGAGCATGACCTTCGGGCCGGGCACGAAGGTCCCCGGCGCGGTGTAGTCCATGCCGGGACGCAGGGCCACCCCGGCGGTGAAGTTCCGGCGCAGCACGTCCAGCACGTAGTCCGCAAACTGGCCGCCCCCGTTGCTCCGCACGTCCAGGATCACCCCGTCCCGGGGTGCCTGGGCGAAGAAGTAGCGCTTGAAGAACTCCTGCCCCGCTCCGGCGGTGTTGGGAAGATACACGTACCCCACCCGTCCGTTCGTGGCGG
>DIMS01000023.1:3334-3516 GCA_002425685.1 Synergistaceae bacterium UBA5560
TCGAAGAAGGCGTACACGTTGTCCGAGCCTTGCACCTCCCGGCCGTTGACCCGGAGGAGGTAGTCCCCCTCCTTCACGTCCACCCCGGGTTCCGCGAGGGGTGCGCGCAGATCGGGGTTCCAGTTCAGCCCGCCGTAGATCCGGGCAAAGCGGTACCGCCCGTTCTCCACGGCGAAGTCCGC
>DIMS01000023.1:3641-11609 GCA_002425685.1 Synergistaceae bacterium UBA5560
ACTTGGCCCGCACGGCCTCCCAGTCCTGGCCGTGCATGCCGGGATCGTAGAAATAGTCGCGGTTGATCCGCCAGGCCTCGGTGAACATCTGGGCCCACTCCGCCCGGGGCTCAACGGGAACGCGAACACCCTCCAGGGGAAGCGGCTTGCCGTCACCCCTCCCTCCCAAGGCGGACAGAATACTCCACCCCGCNNCTCCCCCCCGCCTCTCCGGCGACGAGCATACGCTTGCCGTCCGCGGAAATCCGGTATCCCCTCAGGGAGGGAAGAACGCCCGTCTCCTCCCGCTCCTTCAGGTCGAAGGAAAAGAGAGCCGTGCGGAATCCCGTCTCGGAGGGAACGGTACGGGTGTAGAAGATCTTCCCCGGCCCGCCCGCCTGAAGATCGTCCAGCGCCCCCGGCGGAACGGGGAGGGGCAGGATGCGGCCCGCCAGTCCGTCCACATCCACGGAGATGGGAGGAACGGAGGGCTTGTCCTTCCGCGCCGCCTTGTCCGCGCTTTCGGGAACATCGGCGCTCGCCGCCGGAAGATCCGGAGAAAGAGGAGCATCCGTCGAAACGGGAAGGCCTTCTCCGAAGGGGCCGGCGCCGGAAGCGTCCTCGCCGCCGGGAGGCGGCGTTCCTCCGTCGCCGTTCTCGTTTCCGCCCTCCTCCTTTGCGTCGTCCTTTTTGTCGCCGTTCTCTCCCTTGCCCGCCTTTTCCGCCTCGTCTCCTCCGTCGTCGCCCGGGTCCTCACCTTTTTTCTCCGGCTCTTCGCCGGAGAAGGCTGCTTCCTCGTCGCTCTCTGGGGCCAGCGGCGAAGGAGTTTCCGCGGCGAGCACCGCCGCGTAGACCGCCCGGGTCACGTTCATGTCCCGGGTGGACATGTCCAGGCCGAATTTGGCGGGCCCCGCGTCGGTGGAGCCGAAGAAATAAAGGTATTTGCCGCTCCGGTCGAACACGGGACAGGACACGTCCCCGGCGCCATCGGTGATCCGGAAGGAACGGTCCTGTTCCAGCGAGTAGAGATGGAGCTGCTCCAGGCCGCTCTTCTCGTTCAGCGTGTAGGCGATCCACCTGGAATCCGGGGACCATTCGGGGGTGCGCCGCTTGCCCATGCCGAAGAGAGGCTCCGCGGCGATCTTCCTTGCCCTGGGGGGATCGGGGAGAAACGCAAGATCCGACGAGAGCGGGTCCGCACTCGCCGCGGCGGCGCAGAGCGAGGACAGGTCGATCCAGTAGAGATTCCAGTCGTTGTCGCGGTAGGCGAGTTTCGTGCCGTCGGGGGACCAGGAGGGGGACTCGTAGAAACCGCGCCCGTCGAGGGGGACGGACCAGACGGGCCCTTTGCCGTCCTGTCGCCGCAGCAGCAGGGAATACTCCCCGGTGAGGTCCGCGAACCAGGTCACGAAACGCCCGTCGGGAGACCAGAGGGGCCACCGGTCGTGCACGCCCGGCGACGCGGAGAGATTCCGCGGCTCCCCCTTCTCGGCGGGGACGGTGACGATGTCCCCCCGAAGGGCGAAGAGCGCCCGGGCCCCCGAGGGAGAAATGGCCGCACCCTGGATGAAATCGGCCCCCTTCGCGTAGCGCTCCCGGGTCTCCGGAAGATCCGCGGGAACGGAGAGAGGCAGAGGACGCACCGCGCCTCCGGAGAGATCGTAGCAGTGGAGCAGTCCCGCCTGTTCGTAGACGAGACGCTCCTCCGTACCGGAAAAGGAGAGCACGGGGAAGTCGTCGTGCCGGGTGAGCTGGCGCAGATCCTTCGTGGCGGGATCATAGGAGTAGAGGTTGAATTCTCCTCTCCGGTCGGAGCGGAAGTAGACCCGTCCTCCGATCCACTGGGGATCCGCGTCGTTGCACCCGCCCTCGGGCTTGGGTACCGCCATGGCCTCGCCGGAGGCCATGTTGTAGAGCATCAGGGTGGAGATCATGCCGCCTCGGTAGTCCTTCCAGACGAGAAAGGCCGGAGGAAGGGGATTGTAGGCGATTCTCGTCCCTCCCGGTTCCAGGGAAGCCCGGAACGCCTGGGGAAGGGGCATGCGCCGGGGAAAACCGCCCTCCGCAGGAACCGCATAGAGCTGATATTCCCGGCTGAAACGGCTCTCCCGGTTCGTGACGAAGAGCACCGTGCGCCCGTCGGCGGAGAACTGCTGCACAAGATCGACCGCGCCGTGCCAGGTGAGGCGACGCAAGGCTCCGCCTTCCGCGGGAAGAACGTACACGTCGATGTTGCCGTTCCGCTCCAGGCTCACCGCGAGAAGGCGTCCGTCGGGCGAAAAAGCCGGCGCCCCCACCACGCGCCCCTCGGCGGTGAGACGCCGGGGGAAGGGAAGCGCCCCGGAGGTGCCGAAGGGTGTCCCCGGAGGCAACTCCACGCCCCAGAGGTCCTCCCCGTAGACGAAGGCGAGCCGGTTTCCCGAAAGGGCCGGTGCGGTAAGCATCCTGGTCGCGCCGGCGGGGCCGGGAAGCGGCGTCGAACGTGCACCTTCTCCCATGGACAGGGACGCGCCGGGGCGCCCGGTTTTTCCGGCGGAAAAAACCTCCGAAACCGGCGCGCTCGAAACGGCGTCCCCGGAGGTTTCTCCCGGAGAGGACGCCTCGGAAACACACCCCCAGGGGGCGATTCCGCCCAGAAAAAGCCCCAGCAGCGCGATTCCGGCGAGAAGAGCGCTTCGCCCCCGCAGCCGTTGCCTCCAGACTCCCTTCGTCATGGTTTCAACTCCCTTCGGTGTATCAGGAAAACATGAGGACATCTTCGCGGATGTCCTCTTTCCGGATGTGGCGACACGCGTCATGTTTTCGTGAAACGGAGCTGCACCCCTCGGAACCTCCGGCGATGCAACGACACGCCGATGTCCCTAGGCTCCTCAGGAAATGCGCGTCACCAAGGTTCCCACCCCTTCAACGGTGACGGCGATCTCGTCACCCCGCTGAAGGGGCCCCACTCCGCTGGGCGTCCCCGTGAGGACCACGTCGCCGGGATAGAGGGTCATGAAGGAGGAGATGTAGCTCAGAATGCGCGCCACGGGGAAAATCATCAGGGACGTGCGGGAATCCTGGGCGACCCGGCCGCTCACGACCGTGCGGATGCCCACGTCCCGGGGATCGAGATCCGTCTCGATCCAGGGACCGAGGGGGCAGAATTTGTCCGACGACTTGGCCCGGGTCCACTGCAGATCGTTCCGCTGGCACTCCCGGGCGGTGAGGTCGATGCCGATAGTGTACCCCAGCACACACCGCAGCACCTCGTCCTCGGAGACGTTCTTGAGCACACATCCCACCACCGCCGCCAGCTCTCCCTCGTAATGGAACTCCTTGGTGAAGGACGGATAGGGGACGCTCTCGCCGGGATCCGCAAGCGCGTTGGGCGCCTTGAGGAAGAGACCCGGCTCCTTGGGAAGGTTCTCCGCGTCGTTCTCCATCTCCTTGATGTGATCCACGTAGTTCCGTCCCACACAGACGATCTTCGTGGGGTTCGCCGGAGCCTTCAGAACCACCTTGTCCAGGGCGTAGTTGTTCCCCGTGCGCTCGCCGCCGGGACCGTTGGTGACGATGATGCGTTCTTCCTCCAGAATGCCCCACAGGGCAGCGCTGCCGGGGGGGGTGAACTTGACGAGTTTCATGGTATCGAACAACCTCCTTCGTTTTCGTTGTCTGCTGTCGTCTGCGCGTTCCCGATGGAGACCGCGCCTTTTCGCACCGCGTCCTTTTCCCAGGCGGGAAGCATGCTTTCCGCAACAAACCGCACCGGCGGTTTCATGGCGACCATGATACCCCACGGAGCATGGGAATGCATCAGCTCCCCGTCGCCTCCGCCCGGGAGAAGAAACGCCGGAGAAACGGCTCCGATTCGGCGAGCAGCACCCCCGAGAGGATCACCACACCGCCGAGGACGACCTGGGCATTGAGCACCTCCTGCCCCAGCAGAATGGCGATGACGTAGCCGAAGGGACTCNNCTCTCCAGGGAGAGCAGGATCGCCGCGTGGGTCTCCGGACTGTACCGCTGCGCCACGTTCTGCACCAGAAAAGGGATGGCGGTGACGCAGAGCGCCACGTAGACCACGCCGCCCCATATCTTCGGAGGCAGCGCCCCGAAGTGCGGCATCGGCTCGAAGAGCGCCGCCGCGAGCACCAGAAAGACCGCCGTCACCGCCATCTGCACCCCTGTGAGTCCCACGGGATCCATGCGGCGACTCAGGTTCCCGACGATGAGCACGTGGAGAGCGATGCCCAGGGCAAGCAGCAGGGAGAGACCGTCCCCCATCCCCCAGACCATGGAGGGGGTAAAGGCCATGATGAGTAGTCCCGTCGTGGTGAGCAGCGCCGCCACCGTGGCCACCGCCCCGGGCCATCGCCGGTAGAGGAGCGCGTAGAGAAAGGGAACCATGGCCACGTTCGATCCGGCGATGAAGGACTGCTTCCCCGCCGTGGTAAGCTGCAGACCGAAGATGTGGGCGAAGAAGACAAATCCCAGAAAGACACCGAGCCCTCCGGCAAGAACCATCTGCTTCCGGTCCAGGTCAGCCATGCGCCGCCACAGCACGCAGGCGAGAAAAAGGGCGCTCAGGGTGAAGCGCACCGCCAGAAGCCACATGGGGGAGATGGTCTTGAGAAGCCAGGAGCTCACTCCGAAGCCGGATCCCCAGAACACGGCGATGACGAACATGGCCGTGTCCGCCAGGAGGACCGTCCGCACATCCCCGCTCCACCGCTTGCGTTCCGCTTCCATGAAAGACCTTCCTTTCCCCCGTTTCCGTGCGGCGTGCGACACCCACAATGAAGCTCCGTGTGCGGCACACGCGAGCCCGCTTCGCGACCTCGCACGCCCCTCGGGAAGAGACGTTCCGCTCCGCCTTACCGCGGTGCGCTTTCTCCCGGAGAGCGCACCTGGAGAAACACCCTGAAGCAGCACCCCGAAAAAGGCGACGACTCAGAAACGCTAGGCGGATTCCCCGCCGGTTCCCAAAATATCCGTACCGAGAAAGGGCGACGCCGCCAGCTCGGACCGGGACATGTAGAGCGGATGGGCCAGACAGAGTTCCAGCACCTGTTCCCGCAGGCGCGCCTGTTCATCCTCCCCCGGCGCCTCCGGAGCGAGCATGCGGGCCATGATGTCCCCCACGATCTCCACATCCGCCACGGAAAATCCGCGGCTCGCCACACCGGCCGTACCGACGCGGATGCCGCTCGTCTCCGTGGGCTTTCGGGGATCGAAGGGAATCAGGTTCATGTTCACCGTGATGCCCACCTTTTCCAACCGCATCTCCGCC
Source organism: Synergistaceae bacterium UBA5560 (assembly GCA_002425685.1). GTDB lineage: Bacteria > Synergistota > Synergistia > Synergistales > Aminiphilaceae > Aminiphilus. The sequence goes on from DIMS01000023.1 coordinate 8,895, forward strand.
TCCCGGCCCGTGAGAGACGTGTTCCGCAGATCCACGAGGAAAAGATGATTGTCCGTGCCGCCCGACACGAGGGCGAAACCCCGTTCCTGAAGGCGTTTCGCCAACGCCGCCGCACAGGCCGTCACCCCGCGGGCGTACTCGCGGAAGGCCTCGGTGGCGGCGAGTTTGAACGTGAGGGCCTTGCCCGCCATGATCTGGGGAATGGGGCCGCCCTGAATACCCGGAAAGATGGCCTTGTCCACCGCGGCGGCGAACTCCTTCCGGCAGAGGATCACACCGCCCCGGGCGCCCCGGAGCGTCTTGGTGGTGGTGAAGGTCACGAAATCCGCGTGCGGCACGGGGCTCGGATGGATCCCTGCCGCGACGAGTCCGGCGATGTGGGCCATGTCCACCAGGAAGTAGGCCCCCACCTCCCGGGCGACGGCGGCGAGGCGCGGGAAATCGAGCGTCCGCGGATAGGCGCTGGCGCCGGCGATGAGCAGACGGGGACGCACCCTGCGGGCGATGTCCGCCACCTCGTCGTAGTCGAGACACCCCGTCTCCCGGCTCACGCCGTATCCCTCGGTGACGAAGAACTTGCCGGAGATGTTCGCCTTGCTTCCGTGGGACAGGTGTCCCCCGTGGCGTAGATCCATGCCGAGGATGGTATCCCCGGGATTGAGGACGGCCAGAAACACCGCGAGGTTCGCGTTCACCCCCGAATGGGGCTGCACGTTGGCGTGCTCCGCGCCGAAAAGAGCCTTGGCCCGGGTGGTGGCGAGGCTCTCCACCACGTCCACGAAACGGCAGCCTCCGTGATAGCGTTTCCCCGGGTAGCCCTCGGCGTATTTGTTCGTCAGTACCGACCCCTGGGCTTCGAGGATCACCTCGGGAACGAAATTCTCCGAGGCGATGAGCTCAATGGTGAGATTCTGTCTGGCCTTCTCTCCCTCGATGGCCGCGGCCAGCTCGGGGTCCATATAGTGCAGCAACTGCATCGTTCTCCACCTGCCCTCTTTCGGAAAATCTGCGCCCGGATTTCTCTCGACCGGCGCGTGTGTCATCTTACCATTTCCCGTATCTTCGATATACTTTGAGAACGCACCGGCCGGAAAAGATCGCGTTTTTCCGGGGACTCCCGGGAACGCCGTGCCCGAAAGGGAAGACTGCTTCTCTTTCGAAGCCCCCCGACACAACCGGAGACGCGCCGCGAAGGACTGCCGGAACGATCTTTTTGCGAACGGAACGCACACAACGGCAGCGAACGGAGAAAGGCGTCCCGGCGGAAATCTCCCGGGAAGCCGCCGCGCCCCGTTGGGTTTGACACGGCCGACCCACAAAAATCACCGAAGAGAGGGCGAGAAACAACCATGAAGAGAACCGCGAGAGGACAGGACCTTGTCGTGAACGGCCCCCGGCTCCTGCAAAGCCTGGAGCGGCTGGGGCGCATCGGGTGGAACGGCGAAGAGGCGGGCATCACGCGCCTGGCCTTCTCCGACGAGGACAGACAGGCCAGACAGTTCTTTCTGGACGAGCTCGCCGCGTCGGGATACGTCTGCCGCATCGACGCCGCGGGAAACATCTTCGGCGTCCGCCCGGGCGGGGAGGGCGAGAACGCTCCGATCACGATGGGCTCCCACCTGGACACGGTGCATCAGGCGGGACCCTACGACGGTGCCTACGGCGTGCTGGCCGGACTGGAGGTGCTCCGCACCCTCGACGATCTGGGCATCGCCACGAGACACCCCCTGGCGGTGGCGAACTTCGTCAACGAAGAGGGCGCCCGTTTTCAGCCGGACATGATGGGGAGCATGATTCTTTCGGGAGCACTCTCTCTGGAAGAAGCCCGGACAAAGCGGGACGACGCGGGCATCTCCGTGGGAGAAGAGCTGGACCGCGACGGCTACGCGGGAACGGACCGGGTGGCTCCGGGCAAGTACCTGGAACTCCACGTGGAACAGGGCCCCATCCTCGAAGCGGAGGATCTCCAGATCGGCGTGGTGGAGGGCGTGCAGGGCATTGCCTGGTGGCAGGGGTTCTTTCTGGGACAGGCCGCCCATGCGGGGTGCACGCCCCTTGTGCTCCGCAAGGACGCCCTGCTCGGGGCGGCGGACCTCGCCCTGGCGGTCCGGGCTCTTGCGGAAGAACTCGGGGACGGCTCGGTGGCCACCATGGGGCGCTGCGCTCCCGAGCCGGACGTGATCAACGTCGTGCCCGGGGGCGCCCGCTTCACCCTCGATTTCCGCAGCTATGACCCCGAGCGGTTCGAACGGGGCAAGATCCTCGTGGAGGAACTGGTGCGGAGCGTGGCCTTCCGGAACGGACTCGAATACCGCCTCGAACAGGTGACGAACGCCCTTCCCGTGCGCTTCGACCCGACCCTCGTCGCCCTGGTGGAGCAGGGCGCCCGGGAACGGGGGTGCACCTACCGCCGCATGCGGAGCGGCGCCGGACACGACGCCCAGCTTCTGGCCCCGGTCTGCCCTGCGGCGATGCTCTTCATTCCCTCCGTCGGCGGCGTGAGCCACACCCCAAAGGAGTACTCCGCCCCGGAGGATCTCGTCCGGGGCGCGAACGTGCTCCTTGCCTGCGCCCTCGCCCTGGCGGAGCCGCTCTAGCCTTCCCGGAAAAACCCGGAGTGCGAAGCCCGCGGCGGAAATTGTCCACACCGCCGCGGGAGAGACCGTCGGAGCATCATTCGTGCGCGCACGCGGGCGCTTTTCGCTCCATCGGACA
>DIMS01000067.1 GCA_002425685.1 Synergistaceae bacterium UBA5560
AGGTCACTGCCAGAAACCTAATATCGAAAGAGGTCCCGGAGAGAAATCTCCGGGACCTCTTTTTTCGTCCCTTTTCTTCCCGGCGCCGTCCCGCCCTGACGGCACATCCCTCAGGAGTCCAGAGACGCCAGGGACGTCTCCAGTTCCTTCAGAAAATGCTCCACCTCCAGACGCTCCGTACCCGTATGAAAATACTGGCCGATCCTCAGTGTGGCCTTGTAGAGTTTTTTGAAAGGCTTTGTCTCATCCTTTTTCTCAAAAAGTGACTGCGTTAGAAGTTTGAGTCTCCCGATAAGAGTTTTGAGACCTGTTCGAGGTGTTTCAGGCAAAAGCAAGAGGATGTGATTTCCGGGCAGACGAAAGGCGAGGTCCGAAGTGCGAACCTGGTCCTTGAGAGCCCTGGAAAAGGCGAGAAAACCCTCGTTGAGCTCGGATGGTTCCATAGGAGCAAAGGGCGATTCCAGCTGAAGTTCGAAAAGGAGCCCCGAAATCCAACGTCGATAGCGAAATGCACGGTCCAGTTCCTGCTCGATTCGTTTAAATGCATATGTGGCATTGAAAAGCCCCGTTTCGGGATCCTCAATGCTCGTTGAGGCGACGGAAGTGTTCTGACGTTCCACCGGAGGCGGGGCGGGCGTGAGATAAGTAAGAACGTGGTCCTTTCGGATCACCGTTTCAATTTGCCAGGGTTTTTCTCCGAGAGGGAGCGTGTTTTGATCGCTTGTCAACCGTTGGAGTGTTTGGCGAATGGAAGCAGAGGGTGATGTTCCATTTTCCGGGGTGGAAGCGAGAAGTGCTTTCAATGCTTCGTTCAACGCGATGGTCTCTCCATCGGCATTGGTAATGACCCCCGGGAGTGGAAATTCTCCGAGGAAATTCCTGAGTTCCTGAATCCTGTTGCGCTCGGCTTCCTGTGATTGTTTTCGTTTCGGAAGAGAATAGGAGGCCACGGTGATGGTATGTTCCTCGGCAATTGTCCCTATGGTGAGAAGTGCCACACCAAACCAGGTGAGAAGAGGGATGGTGTTCCAGAGAAGGGAGACCGATGTGATGACGATCCCCTGTGTGAGAAGCTGAAGGGGGACGAGAAATTCTCTTACGTCCCTTTTCAGATGGACGGCATAGGAACCGGAAAGAATGGCATATCCCAGCAGCACGACTGCCCAAATGGGGGCAAGGAAGAAATTCGGTTCTCCGGGACCGCGTACTCCGTAGAGGACGAGAATGATGGGAATTGAAACAAGAGGAGGGAGTGAAAGGAAGGCCAAATGTGACCGCCGGCGGTCATGCATGCGTTCATACCTCCTTGACGTGTTTACTGCCGAGACCCCTGCTGAAAGGAGTCTCCGGCAGGTTTTTAGGCAGGCCTGGCAAGCGTGTTTCGAAGAATAAAACTCACTCAGACACGAAACCGGAGCGTCTGAAAAAATTCCGCTGGCCTCGGAAAAAGCAAGCGGGAAGCAGGGATTGCTTCCTCGGAGTGTCAATTCAAACGCAACAGAGATGAAGCCGGCTTCAAAGATGTCTCCACAGGCGTGCGCCATCTGCCGCACTTTCGTGGCCTGCTCTTTGAGGAAGCGATACATACTTATCCAACGCCTCTCGGCTCACGCTCCGGAAGTTCTTGCCTTTGGGGAGGGACTTCCGGAGGAGGCTGTTGGTGTTCTCATTGGCATCCCCGTTCTCAGGGGCTACGGGGATGGGCGAAGTAGACCGAGGCTCCGAGCACCGAACTCATCCGGGCATACCGAACCCGAAAAAACAGACGACCTTTCGAACGAATAAGAGCTTTCCCGGGAAAAAAAACTCCACCGATCCTGCAACGGGCCGGTGGAGTCGTCTTTTCCGGAACTATATGTTTCGCTGTGATCAGAAGTTGATCGGGGCAACGTGCCCCATCCACAAAAAGCCCCAGAGCACCGACTGATTTGCCAGAAGCGGTGTTTCCCGGTCATTCCAGGAATATTGATTGGTCTTTACCATCCTCGTCAGGGAATAAAGGTGGCGCTGAAGTACCTGGGGAGCAGTTTCACCCTTCCGGGCCTTCATCTGATACCAGCTTTGCCCCGTCCAGGCAAAGACCACCGTTGGTTCATCGCCTTTCCATGCAAGGGGGACGCGAGGTTTGTCCAGAACTGCCATTCGATCCACAAAGCCTCTCCAGCGGGCTACCATTTGAAAATTTCCATTGTTGCTCCAGGAGGGAGACATCATGCCTTGTTGCACAACGGTGACGGGTTGCTGCGCTGGGGTGCTCTGAATCGAAACGTGGGGAACCAGGGCAACTGCGGTCGGCACAACGGCGCCCACTACGAAATCAGTGCGAATGATGTGGCCGTTTCCGGCGGAGGAACCGTAAAACCATACGCCTCCCGGTGCCTGGGTTACCGCGTAACCATCGTAGGTAAGAAACCACCCCTGAGGCAACGTCGCGGGACGATAGACATGAAAGGTCATACCGGCGTAAACGGGTTGTGCGACCAGAATGGGTTCGACCACATAGGTGATACACTCTCCGCCGTTGGCCGACGTCCCCAAGAACAAAGCCACTGCGAAAAGCAGCAGAACAAATCGACGCATAAACAGTCACCTTCCTTGGCATCGGTTGTGAAATCCTTGAAAAAGCTTTTGCGAAACACCTTCGTCCAGAAAGCTCCCCGAAGAAAACCTTTGCCGCGGAGCGAATATCCCTTTTGACGCCCGATAACACATGGAGATCACGAGAGTCTTGTCAGCAACTTCCGGCAGGGAAGAATCTCCTCTTCTTTGGTAAATGTAAGTATAACATTCTTGGGGTGATCCAGTAAAGTGCTCAATCTGAGTCGGGAGCAGTGTTGTTATCCGGCGAGACGTCTCCGGAAAGTGCTTGGGGAACGCTCTCCGAATCGGTAGTCTCCGAAGGAGAAAACCTGTCCAGAGAGGGTTGCTGCGGCGTAGCCGGCGTCGGTGGCAGAAAAACAGGACTTTCCGGTGTCGCCGGCGGAGTTGTTGGCGGATCCTGAAGAGGAACGGTTGGTGCTCCTTCGGAAGGCTCTGGCGGCATATACAGAGGCGCTTGAGGAATCGGGGCTTCTTCTTCCGAGGGTTGCGCCGGCGAAAGCGAAAGATTCTGTTGGGGAAGAGGCGTTCCTGTCGCTGTCGATGTCCCTGATTGTGACGTCGGTGCGGGTGGAACGTAGACAGGTACGCTCTTCGAGGAGGATGGCTCCTGTTGCTCTCCCGAAGGGACCGGCGTTGCGGGTTTCACCACGACGGGAGGGGAAAGGGGAACCCGAGGCCGTGTCGAACTCGGTTTGTTCGGGGAAGGGGCGGGAAGGAGCGGCTCCGCGTGTCCCTGCTGGTCTGACAGGCTCGGGAACGGTTCGAAAAGTTCGATGCGGGGAACTCCTCCAGGTGGGACGACCATGCCCTGCGGGGACGGCATGATCGGTACGACACCGCCCTGCTGTGGAAATATGCCTGGAGCCATCGGGAGCATTTCTGGAGCGGGTCCCTGTACGACACCCCCCTGGGGAATGAGGACTTCCACCGGGTGTGTCTGAGGCGCGATGTAGTAGGCTGGACCTCTCGGGATTGTCGGCTGCGCACCGAAGGGTTGCTGCGCGGGATCCCAAAGGGGAAGTGCATTTCCGTCCTCGTGAGCGGCAAGGATTCTTGAAAGAGCTGGATATTCGGGATCCACCTCGAGTGCCGTGCGGTAGGCTTCCTGGGCTTTTTCGAGATTCCCGGCACCTTCCTGAGCCTTGCCCAGCCAATACCACCCGTCCGCAGACCTCGGGCGTTCCTTGACGTACTGTCGGAGATAGGCGACGGCTTTTGTGAACCGCCCTTCAAGGCACAGCTGTTGTCCTGCTTTCCAGGCGAGACGAAGGACATCCTCGCCTGGGATCGATTGTTGTACGGATATTTGTCCTGCAGGGGCTGCTATGGTTCCGGAGGGGAAGAGGAGAATCCCCCAGGAACAGACAAAGGCAAGCCATCCGAAGAAGAATCTGCCGAGAGGAGGAAGCCCCTGCTCCTGCTTTCCCCTTGCGAAGGGAACGATTTGTCGAATCATGATCAGAAACCTTCTCCTTTCCTCGGTTTGTAGACCGGCACGGAAACCAGGTCGCGTAAGCGGATGGGGTTCTTGGAATCCTCTTTGGTGACGACCACGATCGCCTCCCGTTCCTTGATGAAGGTCACGGTCACTTCGCCGATGAGCTGCGGAAGCAGGACCACGGGATTTTCGGGATCCACAGTGATATACGTGTCGCTCCGCATGACGGAAAGCACGTCACCTGCTTTGAGAGAATCGTATTTCCCGAGAGAGAGAATGTATTCCCGCCTCTCCTTGGTGGAAGTTGCTGTGGGGGCGATAAGTCGCCCGAGAATACGGAACCCCGTGTACCCCCGGACGAGATCGTTCACCGCCTGACGGCAGGCCTGCTGGATGGTCGCCCAGTACACGCTGCGGGAAAAAGATTCCCAGTAGGGGGATTTGCTGGGGTCGTAGTCCGGGTCAAAGGTGAGGCGCGCCTCTTTCGCTTCGATGACGCTCCTGCTGCGGACGCTGCCTGTGGTCCCGTCGTAGACGGTCATCCGCAACGCCACGGATCCCTTGGTGGTCGTTCCCACGGGGATGGGAGTGCCGGTTCTCTTGGGGAGAAAACGGTACAGTTCGACCTCCACGGCGAAATCCTCGCCTCTTCGCGCACCGGAGAGCCAGAGCGCGCGGTCTTCTGCATCCAGGGTGGAGACATCGGCCAAGGGAGACTGTTTCAACAGCTCCGAGAGGAACCGACCAATCTTTTCCGGGAGGACGTCCTGCGGGTAGTATTTATTCGGCCATACCACGACTTCCGTGTCGTTGCGCACGGGAAAGATGGCGACGGAAACTCCTCCGCGGGGAATGATTTCCGCCCGGGCCGAGGAAACGATTCCGAAAAGAGCGACGATGATCGCTCCGGAAAGGAAACGGAAAAGACGTTTCTGAGTACCGTTTGTCATGAGCTGCATCACAATCCTTCCAGGAAAAGCGTGCGGAGAAGTGTCCGCATTCATACGAACCCGCTTCAGGTATCGGAAGCGGAAGGGAAAAGGTTGAGATAGCCGGGAAATTTTTCCTCATCCGAAGAGGGTTTTCGGGATGAGTGAGGCACATACGCTCCGAACGTACAGCCTGACGATGAAAGAGACGGACGAAAAGTACGGCAAAGAAGGATATCACGTCCCGTTTTCGGAAACGAGAGAAAATCGTGTGTCCACCGCCTTGAAAAAGGCATCGATATCTTCCTCCACGAGGAGAGAGATGCGTTTCTTGGGAAGGTAGTCGAAGGAAAGGGGTCCTCGATTGACCACGACGAGATCCTTTCCGGCATAAGCTGGGAGAAGCGCTGCGGGGGTGACCGTCAGAGACGACCCGATCACGAAGAGCAGGTCTGAGGCTTTTACCAGGTGCACGCACTCCTCCAGATATCGCACCTGTTCACTGAAAAAGACGATGTCCGGTTTGAGCACACTTCCGCAGGAGTCGCAGTGGGGAATGTCCGTTTCGAGGGCCTTCCCCGCTGCCGCTTCGCGGGGATAGGTCCGGGAGCATTGGACGCAGGTGCTTGTCTCGATCCCGCCGTGAATTTCCAGCACGTGGGACGATCCTGCCCGCTGATGGAGGCCGTCGATGTTCTGGGTCACGATGCCCTTGAGGATTCCTTTCTGTTCAAGGGCCGCGAAGAAGCGGTGTGCGAACGTGGGACGGACGGTGTCGAGAAGCGAGAGGAATGCCCTGTGAAAGCGATAAAAAAGCGCGGGGTTTCGAGAGAATTCCGAGAGATCGAAAATGCGCTCGGGATCGGCGATTCCCGCGGTCCGATAGAGTCCGTTCGGACCGCGGAAATCGGGGATGCCCGCGCTCGTGGACATGCCCGCTCCGCTGAGGAGGACAACGTTTCTGGCTTGTTCGAGCATCGCGGCGCAGCGCGTCGCCTGCTCTTCGAGGATGTGCGCCATGAGAGACACCTCCTGCAAGGTTCTTTCGAACGCAGCATAGGCGTCTTTCCGAAGAAACGCAACATGGTACAATGTCGAAGGCGCTTGCGATAAGCGGCATGAACCGCAAGAATGCTTTCCGGGAGGAATGGGGTGTGGTGGAGAAACGATACGATGCGATCATTGTGGGTGCAGGTCCCGCGGGACTTTTCGCTGCCCTGGAACTGACGGAAAAAGGCGCCTCGGTTCTCGTCGTGGACAAGGGGCGTTCCCTGGAGGGGCGGAAATGTCCGCTCAAGAACGGGGCGGTGGGGCAATGCATCCATTGCTCTCCCTGTAGTGTCATCTGCGGGTGGGGGGGAGCCGGGGCATTCAGCGACGGAAAGCTCACGCTGACCCCGGAATTCGGGGGCAACCTCGAGCGCTATGTGGGAAGGCGCGTCCTCGAACAGCTCATCCCGGAAGTGGATGCGATCTGGGTTCACTACGGCGCGGACACGCCCGTGTTCGAGCCCGATGCCGCCTTCGCCGGAGAGGTGGTCAAAAAGGGGCGTTTTGCGGGGCTTCAGGTCATCCCCGCAAAAATCCGCCATATCGGAACGGATCGTTCCCAGGAGGTTCTCGCTGCCGTCCGGAAGGCGCTTGCATCACGCTGTGACGTACTGCTCGAGACGGAAGTCGCGTCGATCCTCTCCGACGACGGTGCGGTGAAAGGGATCCGCCTGGCGGATGGCCGGGAGATCCCATCCCGATTCGTGCTCGTCTGTCCCGGAAGAGAAGGTGCCCACTGGATGGAGCGCGTTGCGAGAGAACTTCGGTTGCACGTGGACTCCCTTCCGGTGGATATTGGTGTACGGGTCGAAATTCCCCGGGAGTGGGCGGACGGTCTCACCGAGCAGTTCTACGAAGTGAAGGCGCTCTTCAACGCGCCCACGTTCGACGATCGGGTCCGCACGTTCTGCATGTGTCCGGGAGGCGAGGTGGTCACGGAATATCAGAGCGACGGCAAGGTAGTGGTCGTCAACGGGCACAGCAACAGAGAGACGAAGACGGAGAACACCAATTTCGCCATTCTCGTGAGCACCGACTTCACTGAACCGTTCCACGATCCCAATGGGTATGGCACGCACATTGCCCGGCTGGCGAACATGCTCGGAGGAACGGTACTGGTTCAGCGTCTCGGCGATCTTCGGGCGGGCCGGCGTTCAACGGCGGAGCGAATCCGAAGGGGACTGGTCCGCCCGACCCTGGCGGAGGCGGAGCCGGGAGATCTCTCCTTCGTGCTTCCTTATCGCCACCTCACGGACATTCTCGAGATGCTTCACGCCCTGGACACCATCATGCCCGGAATCAATGGCCCTCATACCCTCCTGTATGGGGTCGAGGTAAAATTCTACAGCCTCCGTCTCGGATTGGACGAAACATTGCAGACCTCCATTTCGGGGCTCTACGCCGCTGGAGACGGGGCCGGAGTGACGAGAGGCGTGATTCAGGCATCCGCGAGCGGCCTCGTGGCAGCCCGCTCCATCCTGAGGACTGCGGAATCTTTTCCCCCGCAGGGACAGTGACGTGAACCCGGAGAGAGGCACAGAGGGATTCCGAGGGACCGGCGCGACACGCGCCACGGCATTACCTGGAGGAGCCGCAGGCGAGGACGTGAGGGAAGTTGTTCCGGAAAGGTGTTGCAAGGCTTGCTGTGGAGCGAGAAGGAGGAAAATCCATGGAGACGACGTTGGATGTGAGAGCGCTTTTCAAACTCAGCTATGGGTTGTACATCGTGGGGGCCACCTGGGAGAGGAAATGTAATGGACAGATCGCCAATGCGGTCATGCAGATCACCGCAGAGCCCATCTGCGTCACGACCTGTCTTCACAGGAATAATCTCACCACGGAGTTCATCCGGAAAAGCGGCGTGTTTTCCGTGTCCGTCCTGGAGCAGGATGTGCCCATGCCGTTCATCGGAAATTTCGGTTTCAAGTGTGGCAGAGACATCGACAAGTTCTGCAATGTTCAGTACCGACCGGCACCTCTCGGCTCCCCCTTCATTCTCGACTGGACGGTGGCGGTGCTGGAGGCAAAGGTCATCGCCGTTCAGGAGGTACATACGCATGTCCTCTTCGTGGGCGAGGTTGCAAGCGCCGAAGTCGTCAAAGAAGGCAACCCCCTCACCTATGCGGATTACCATCGTCTCAAGAAGGGCAAGTCCCACAAGAATTCGCCCACATCCGTCTTCAACGACGTGAAGGGGCTCTGACGGTTCGGGTCGCGACATATCGTGTTCTTCACGGCCTCCGGAATCAACCCGGTGGCTGTTCGGGGGATCGGATCTCCTCTTTCGCAAAGAGGATGTGTCCGGTCCCTCCATTTTTCTGCTGGCCCACCGGAAAGGAGGAGTCGCCCGTGTTGCTCCCGCTGCGATATCGCACGTGTTTCGATGCCCTCTACGAAACCTATGCTTCTCCCCGTTATCTGGATCCGGATCCGGTCCTTTTTCTTCACCGGTATGATACGCCGGAGGATGTGGAAGTCGCGGGTCTTCTGGCGGCACGTTTCGCGTACGGTAAGGTCCGCCAGATCCAGAGGAGCGTCGAAATTCTTCTGAATATTCTCGGTCCGGAACCGTCCGGCAGGCTTGTCGGAATGCCGGAGGAAGAGTTCGTCACCTCGTCGTTTCCGCTGCGTCACCGTTTTACCGACCCGGAGGAGACGGTGGCGCTGCTCCGGGCCATTCGTCTGGCGCTGCGGCGGTATGGTGGACTGGAGCCTCTTTTCCGCGAGGGAATGAACGTTCCCATGGAGGGGGAAAGGGAAATCCTGCATGCGAACCGTTCTGTTCGTGCGGTGCGAGGGGTGGCTTCTTTCGTTCGAGTGCTGACGCAACTTGGCGCCGTGCCTCCGGGAAGAAGCCGGAGCAGCCTTCTGGCTTCGCCGGAAAAGGGGAGCGCCTGCAAGCGTCTGTTCCTTTTCCTCAAGTGGATGGTCCGTCGTGATGCCATAGATCCAGGGGTATGGACGTGCCTGTATCCCTCCGAGCTGGTTTTGCCGCTGGATACGCACATGTTCGCTCTCTGTTCGGCCTGGGGTTTCTGCGAGAGACGTCATCCGGATCTCGGTGCCGCGCTGGAGGCCACACGGGTCTTCCGGGAGATCAATCCCGAGGATCCTCTTCGGTATGATTTTGTGCTTACCCGCTTCGGCATTCGCCCCGAATTGTCCATGGAAGAGCTCTGTCGCAAGATTCCCGACGAGAACAACGAAGAGGAATAGTTCATGAAAAGGGAAAGAATTTGAAGGATATGCGCTGATTTTAGCGCATGAAGGGGTTTTTCCCCGTCGGAGTGGCACAGAGGGGATGGGAATGAGGAGCGTGTCTTTTGCCTTCAGGTGACGGGAAGTGAGGAACGTGTTATCATCTGTGGTGAAGAACAAGGCAGGCAATCCATATTATTTTTTTGTTACGTTGTGTTGTTGGATTGCGCCTTCCCCCGATGCTGCAAAGAAATGTCACAGAGGCCGTGTGCCCGGTTTCGGCGAAATGGCTTTGAGGAGTTCCCGGAGTCATGAAAGGGAAGGTGATTGTCTGTGGTCTGTCCGTTGACGTCATCCCTCCGTCGAAAGAGATTCCTCGGAGATTTTTCGGGAGTTGCGAGACGCTCTTCCGTTCTTTTTGGACGCCTCAGTGTTGTGTTTGCGAAATGTCCCCTTCCTTCTTTTTCCTTTCATTGCGACAGAGCCAATTTCTCTCCGGAACATCCCTGGGAAGAAAGGCAGATTTGCTTCGGCGCTGTGTCGAGCCATGGCGGTGTAACGCGGGAAGATCCCGCGTTAAGGCGCATGTCCATACCGGTTCGACGCCCTGGATGATTTTGTACGCGCTCCTCTTGCTTCATGTCCTGGTTTCGATAGTGGGCGCAGCTCGTCTTGAAATATTCGGAATAGATGCATCTATACCGTCCGGTCGGTACAACTACATCCGAAAAAGAGTGTTTTCTTCTCGGCGCGTGACGTGTTGTCTCCGACATTTTTCTNNTCTCACGAGGAATATATCTGACGTTCCTTCGACCGGTGCGGGATTCAGGGGAGGTGATATCCGCCGGAGGTTCGGAGATGAGGCGAGTCTCTCCGGTGCGGGGGGAAGACACGTGTGCTGCGGCGAAACATCGGTTCGTGTGCTTTTCGGAGGCATGGAGAGTCTAGGAAAGGATGGGATGCATGAAAAGAGAAATGAAAGTCTTCTTGTTGTTCCTCTTGACGTTCGGCGTCCTTTGTATGGCGGGAGCTGCCTTTGCGGAAGACCCTGTGTACGGTGGTATCCTTCGCTGGCGTGAAATCAACGATCCTCCGAAGCTCGATCCAGCCCAGGCCACGGATACGGTTTCCAGCCGGGCTATCTACCTCATGTTCGACAGCCTTGTGGAAAACGACAGCGATGGCAAGGGAGTGCTTCCTGCGCTGGCCGAGAGTTGGGAGGGAAGCGAAGGCGGCACGGTGTGGACCTTCAAACTCCGGAAGGGCGTCCGGTTCCATAAGGAATGCCTGGGAGAATCCACGGCGAACGGTGGACGAGAAGTCACCGCACAGGACTGGAAGTACACCTTCGAGCGCATGGTGCGGGACAATTCGCCCCGGGCGTATTTCATAGAAATGATTGAGGGCTATCAGGATTTTGTCAGCCGTGATGAAACGGGCGCGACGGAGTGGAGCGGCATCAAGGTCCTGGATGACTACACCCTGCAGTTCAAGCTGACCTATTCCTTCGCGCCCTTCGTCAGTGTCCTCGCCTACAATTCCTTCATGGTCATTCCCAGGGAGGACGCGGAGAAATGGGGCAAAGAGTTCAATTTCCATCCCGTGGGAACGGGACCGTTCATGCTCGAACGATGGGATCATGACCAGAAAGTGGTTCTCAAGAAAAACCCCGACTACTGGCGGAAGGATGACAAGGGGAACGCGCTGCCCTATCTCGACGGCGTGGAGCTCGTGGTAATCCCCGACAACACCATTGCCTACGAGGAATTCAAGAAGGGCAATCTCGATGCCTTCCAGGATTTCCCCGACGAGTTCTATGTAGAGGCGAAGGCGACCTACGGCCCGCTCTTTCAGGAACGTCCCTGGGTGGGAACGTATTACTACGGATTCAACAACAGCAAGGAGCCTTTCAAGGGCAACAGGGCGCTTCGCCAGGCCGTCAACTACGCTGTGGACCGGGAGCGCATCAGCGATCTCGTCATCGAGGGACGGTATCCTGCAGGCAAGGGCGTGCTGCCTCCGGGGATGCCCGGTTTCAATCCCGACCTGAAGGGGTACAGCTACGATCCGGACAAGGCCAAGGCCCTGCTGAAAGAGGCGGGATATCCGAATGGTTTCGAATGCGAACTGCAGGTGAACAACAATCCCCGGCACAAGGCGGTGGCCGAGGCGATTCAGGCCCAGTTGATGGAACTGGGAATCAAGCTGAACATCAAGGTCGTTGACTGGGGCGTGCACCTCGACATGTGCGAGCGTGCGGAGACGCAGATGTTCCGCATGGGATGGGTTGTAGACTATCTCGATCCGGACAATTTCCTTTACGTGCTGCTGCATTCGAGCAACCACGGATCGAAGGGCAACTATTCCTTCTACAGCAATCCCGAGGTGGATGCCCTGCTCGCCGAGGCACGGGTGGAGACGAACTGGGACAAGCGCATCGAGCTCTACCGCAAGGCGGAGCAGCTCATTGTGGAGGATGCACCGTGGGTGTTCCTCTTCCACTACTCCACGAGCCTTCTCGGACAGAAATGGGTGAAGAACATGCATCTGCCAGCCATGGGTGACTACTCGACGCCGCTCTATAACGTGTGGGTGACGAAGAAGTAGCGCGTCTGAAAGAAAAGGGAGGAGGGCTGGTCTTTCCTCCCTTTTCGTGTGTCTTCGTCCCAACTTTGAATTGGGGGTGTGCTCGTGTTCACCTATTTTCTTCGAAAACTCCTGTACACGATCCCCGTCCTCTGGGGTGTCGTCACAGTGGTATTCATTCTCATGGCTGTTGTTCCAGGAGATCCTGCGCGTATCATGATGGGGCAGCGCGGCGACCCCGCGACGCTGGCGCGGATACGCGCCGATCTTGGGCTCGATCTTCCTCTGCACCGACAATACACGAAGTTCCTCGGTGAGCTGCTCCGGGGTGATCTCGGAACCTCCTATCGGAGCAACGAAAAAGTCTCCGTCGCTCTTTCCGTGCGTTTCGGTGCCACCTTGCGCCTTGCCTTCTGGGCCATGGTGTTGGCCTCCGTGCTTGGCGTCACCGCAGGGATCGTCTCGGCGGTGAAGCAGTATTCCGTGTTCGACTATTCCGCCATGTTCCTCGCCATCTCGGGAGTCAGCGCTCCCGTTTTCTGGGTCGGGCTTCTTCTTCTGCTCGCCTTTGCCTACAACCTGCACTGGATTCCAGGTGTTGGCTACGGTGATGGTCAGGCGATCTATCTGATCCTTCCCGTGCTGACCCTCGGTGTCCGCCCGGCGGCGCTCATCGCCCGGCTTACCCGCTCCTGCATGCTCGAGGTGCTGAGCCAGGATTATATCCGGACCGCCCGGGCGAAGGGGCTCGCCGAGAAGATCGTGGTGATCAAACACGCCCTGAAGAACGCCCTGATCCCCGTGGTGACCATCATCGGAACCCAGGTGGCGGAACTGCTCTCCGGGGCGGTGCTCACGGAGACGATCTTCGCCTGGCCCGGCATAGGTCGGCTTGCGGTGGAGGCCCTTGTGGCCAGAGATTTCCCCATGATCCGAGGGACCGTTATTTTCATGGCGCTCATTTTTCTCGTAACCAATCTCGTGGTGGATCTCTCCTACGGCTTCATCGATCCGAGAGTCCGGTTCGAGTAGGTGACGATCATGACGGAAAGAACGACACCTGCTGCATCCGGCGGAAGTCTCTGGTTCGAGGCGTGGCTCAGGTTCCGGAGAAACCGGCTTGCCATGATTGGACTCGTCATGGTGATCACGGTGATTCTCGTGGCAGTTCTGGCGACGTGGATCTCTCCCTACGATCCGCTCAAACAGCTCATCTGGACCGAAGGCAAAGCCGTCCGCCTCGCCTCTCCCTCGGCAAAGCACTGGTTCGGTACGGATCTGTACGGTCGGGACATTCTGAGCCGGATCATCTTCGGGGCGCGCATTTCCCTTCAGATCGGCATCTTCGCGACTCTCGTCTCGCTGGTCATCGGCATTCCTCTCGGGGCACTCGCGGGATATGTGGGGAAGTGGGTGGACGATCTCATCTCCTGGCTCGTCAACGTGGTCTTCGCCTTTCCCTTTCTCCTCTTCGTCCTCGCGGTGGTTGCGGTGTTCAAGGATCCAAGTCTCGTGGTGGTCTACATCGCCATCGGCATGGTGAACTGGGTTTCCATCGCAAGGGTGGTTCGGGCTCAGTTCATCTCCCTGCGAGAGCGGGAGTTCGTCGAGGCCGCCCGAGCGCTCGGCATGCCCTCGTGGCGGATTATCTTCGTGCACATTCTTCCCAATGCCCTGGCTCCCGTGATCGTGCAGGCGACGCTGGGGATGGGGAGCATCATCATGATCGAGGCGGGGCTGGCTTTTCTCGGCTTTGGTGCGCAACCTCCCACGCCGAGTTGGGGGCTGATGATTTCCGAGGGGCAGAAGTATCTCGGCCAGGGGCAATGGTGGTGGGCGATCTTTCCCGGGCTCGCCATCATGTACACGGTGCTGGCCTTCAATTTCCTCGGAGATGGTCTTCGCGATGCGCTCGACGTGCGCCTGAAGCGATAGGAGGTGCTTTTCCATGCCCTTGCTGGAAGTCAAAGGACTCAAGACTTATTTCGACACGGATCGTGGCGTTGTCAGGGCTGTGGACGGCGTCTCCCTGAGCATCGAAGCGGGGCAGACCCTGGGTGTGGTGGGAGAGTCCGGATGCGGAAAGAGTGTCACTGCCCTCTCCATCCTACGGTTGGTGCACAAGCCCGTGGGAAGGATCGCCGGCGGGGAGATCCTCTTCGACGGTAAAAATCTCCTGGCTCTTTCCGAACAGGAGATGCGCTCCGTGAGAGGAAACAGGATCTCCATGATTTTCCAGGAACCCATGACGAGTCTCAATCCCGTCTATACCGTGGGGGAACAGATTATGGAACCCCTCATGCAACATCAACGGCTGGGCAAACACAAGGCCTGGGAGAAAGCCGCGGACATGCTCGATCTTGTGGGCATTCCGGGGGCGACGCGTCGCCTCGATGAGTACCCCCATCAATTTTCCGGTGGGCAGCGGCAGCGCATCATGATCGCCATGGCTCTTGCCTGCAATCCAGGATTGCTCATCGCGGATGAGCCGACCACGGCACTGGATGTGACGGTTCAGGCACAAATTCTGGATCTGATGAACGATCTGAAGAAGGAGTTCGGTTCGTCGATCCTTCTCATCACCCACGCTCTGGGGGTCATCGCCGAGACGGCCCAGCGCGTTGTGGTCATGTACGCGGCCCGGGTGGTGGAGGAAGCGGACGTGGGGCCCCTTTTTCGTAAACCCCTGCACCCCTACACGAAGGGGCTCTTGCACTCTATCCCCCGTCTCGATGAGGACCGGGAACGTTTGGACGTCATTCCTGGCGTCGTGCCGAATCCTCTGGATTTTCCCGAGGGATGCCGTTTCCACAACAGATGTTCCTCATGTTTCGAGAAATGTCGCACGGAAGAACCGCCGCTTTTTCTCCTAAAGGGAGGACGTTCTGTGCGGTGCTGGCTTTGCGCGGATGATCCGGATAAGGTGGGTGAGCGCCATGATTGAGGCGGGAAAGGAACAGCGAAGGTCTGCATCGATTCTCTCCGTGGCGGGGCTGAAAAAATATTTCCCCATCCGGAAGGGGCTTTTGCGTAAGACCGTCGGCAATGTCCTCGCTCTGGACGGTGTTTCTTTTTCGGTGAACGAGGGAGAAACCCTGGGGCTCGTCGGAGAATCGGGGTGCGGCAAGACCACCACGGGACGAACGCTGCTGCACCTTGTGAAGCCTACCGAGGGAGCGGTTCTCTTCCGTCAGATGCCCGTAGGGGAAATGCTCCGGAAAGATCCCGCGGGTGTGCGGAGGAAGATGCAGATCATCTTTCAGGATCCCTACGGGAGTCTGAATCCGCGCATGAACGTGCGGGACATCGTGGGGGAGGCGGTGCGGTATCATGGTATCGCCCGGGGGAAGGATGTCGATGGCTACGTGGCGGACATTCTCGAACAGTGCGGACTCCGTCCGGAACACCGATTCCGGTACCCTCACGAGTTCTCCGGAGGACAGCGGCAACGCATCGGCATTGCCAGGGCACTTGCGGTCAAACCTGAGTTCGTCGTCTGCGATGAACCTGTTTCGGCGCTGGACGTTTCCATCCAGAGCCAGGTGCTCAATCTACTTTGCGATCTCCGGGAGCGGCTCGATCTCACCTACCTGTTCATCTCCCACGATCTTTCCGTGATCCGGTATATCTCGGACCGGGTGGCGGTCATGTACCTGGGGAAGATCGTAGAACTCGCTCCGAAAAAAGCATTTTTCGCCGCACCGCTTCACCCTTACGCGGAGGCGCTTCTCTCGGCCATCCCCGTTCCGGATCCGGTAAAGCAGCGAAAGCGCATCATCCTGGAAGGCGATGTGCCCTCTCCGGTCTCGCCTCCCAGCGGGTGTCGTTTTCACACGCGCTGTGCCCATGTGATGGACCGCTGCCGCCACGAGGAACCCGCCCTTCTGGACGGAGGCTCCGGCCATTTTGTGGCATGTTTTCTTCATCACGAGGAGGGGGGAGGAACAGTCTGAGGATCTCCCGATAACTCTTCGGGTCAGGGGGGGCCCTGCACCGCGGCGGTCTGCGGCTCGGAAAAGGTGAGCGTGCAGAGCACGATTTCCGGAACGCTGCTCGTGCGGAAGGGGGGCCCCCAAGTGCCTACGCCGCAGGAAACGTAGAAGATGGTTTTTTTCTTTCGCAGCATTCCCCAGCTTTGTTCATAGATCTTTCTCGTGATGAGGTTGAAGGGAAAGAGCTGGCCGTTGTGGGTGTGCCCCGAAAACTGGAGGGAGACGCCGGTGTCTGCAGCTTCGTCGAGATCCAGCGGAGTATGGTCGAGGACGACCACGGGAAGATCTGCGGGAGCGGAGGATTCGGCGAGGAGCGTCTCCAGAGATTTTCGAGAGTGGCCGAACCGGGGCGCTTGGCGGTCGTTCCGCCCCACCAGAAGGAGCCGGTCTGCCAAAACGACGGATTCATCCTGAAGAATGCGGACGTTTCCCTTTTCGATGTAGGCCAGTGCTTCCTCGATGCCAGCATAGTACTCGTGGTTTCCCGTCACCGCGTAGACACCGAGCGGTGCGTCCAGCTTCTGCAGCTCCTCTGCCAATTCGGCCTCCTCCGCCTTGCGGACGAGGCCGTCCACGATATCTCCCACCAGGAGCACCGCATCGGGTTTCGTTTCGTTCACGCGCTGGAAAATGTGTTGCAAACGTGCGTTGTGGATGATTTCCCCCGCATGGATGTCGGTGACGACGGCGAGTCGGAGCTGTTCCGGTCCGCTGCCCAAGGGAGTCGGAAGTGTCATTTCCATGAGGCGGATTCTCGGAGTGAGAGCGTTGATATACCCCAAAAGAAGCAGTGCGCCGATGCCGACTCCTCCCCAGAGCCACAGGTGGGTTGTTCCCGCAGGGGAGAGGGGGCGGAGGAGAGCAGGGGCAAGGCTGCTGCAAAGCCTGTAGAGGTCCGTCATCAGTGCCAGAAGGAGTGCATAGGTCAGAAACCCGAGATAGAGAGCTCCGATCCAGAGGAAAGCGGTTCCGAGCCAATAGGGGAGGAGTCGGCCCAGAATGCGCCCCAGGGGATACGCAAGGAGAACGAAAAGCCAGGCACTGTAGAGGATGGGGCGAATCCATGGAACGATGACTGTGGCGAGATGGATGTGGCGGAAGAGATACAGGTTCGTCATCGTATAGATCGAGAGAAAAAGTGTCAGAAACAGGCCGATGTTTCGCACGGGTCTCTCCTTTCACGCACGCTCGGGAAGTGCTCTCCGGAAAGGGGTACGACAGGAAACACGGAGGGAAGACGTGCCTTGCTCTTCCTTCTCGCTCGTATCATAACAAATCGGAGGCAGATGAAAACCGTCATTTCTGAAAGAGTGCATGTCGGCACAAAAGCTGTCGCACTGTTCCTATGGAAAAACGAGATCACTCCTCCACGTGGTGGAATGAACCACAGATCGGGTTCCCCGCATCGTCGGCAGCTTTCTTTTCGGATTGAAACGGGAATCTTTCAACTCCTTTTGAAAAAGACCGCGACAGGGCGGTGAATGCTACAATGTTCCTGAACGCCAAGAGGAGAGATTCCCGGAACGGACGAGGTCTTTCTTGAGGAAGCGCACGTATGCCTGCCTCTCTGACAAGGACTGGGGGAGAGAAGAATGAAGGACGGACGGAACGAGCGTGTTGTCTATGGCATCTCCCGGTTGACCGATTATGACATCTATCTGTTCCGGGAGGGCAACCACTGGAGTCTGCAGGACAAACTCGGTTCGCATCCCATGACGGTGGAGGGGAGTGAGGGCACGCTCTTCGCCGTTTGGGCGCCCAATGCGGAACGCGTAAGCGTTATGGGCGATTTTAACCGCTGGGATTGTGGTGCACACCCTCTCGCGCCCCGGTGGGACAGCTCGGGAATCTGGGAGGGATTCGTGCCCGGAGTGGGTAAGGGATGCCTCTACAAATATCACGTCGACAACGGGGATTTCAGAGCGGAGAAGGGGGATCCCTTTGCTCTGTGGTGGGAAGAACCACCCCGGAGCGCTTCCGTCGTGTGGTCTCCCGAACATGTATGGAACGATGGCATGTGGATGCGCGAGAGGGCTTCCCGAAATGCCCTCGACGCTCCGTTCTCCGTGTACGAAGTTCACCTTGGTTCCTGGCGGAGACGGTACGGCGCTCTTCTGAGCTACAGAGATCTCGCGGAGGAGCTCGTTCCCTATGTTCGGGACATGGGATTCACCCATGTACAGTTTCTCCCGGTCATGGAGCACCCTTTCTACGGATCCTGGGGATATCAGTGCATCGGCTATTTTGCTCCGTCGAGCAGATTCGGTACTCCCGAGGATTTCATGGCCCTGGTGGACAGATTCCACCAGGAGGGAGTCGGCGTCATTCTGGACTGGGTTCCCTCCCATTTTCCCGTGGACGGACACGGCCTGGGACTTTTCGATGGAACACACCTCTTCGAATACGCGGATCCGCGCAAGGGATTCCACCCAGACTGGAACAGTTACATTTTCGATTTCGGAAAAGGCGAAGTACGGAGTTTTCTCATCAGCAGCGCTCTCTTCTGGTTGGAGCGGTATCACGCTGACGGTCTTCGGGTCGATGCCGTGGCCTCCATGCTCTATCTCGATTACTCCCGGAAGGATGGGGAATGGGTTCCGAACGAGTTCGGCGGCCGAGAAAACCTCGAGGCGCTTCAGTTTCTCCGAAGGCTCAACGAAGCCGTCTACGAACGAGTCCCCGAGGCCCAGACCATAGCGGAAGAGTCCACGGCGTGGCCGCTCGTCTCCCGCCCCACCTATGTGGGAGGGCTCGGGTTCGGTATGAAGTGGAACATGGGGTGGATGCACGACACGCTGTCCTATTTTTCCAGGGATCCCATTTTCCGAAAATACCACCAGAATCAGCTCACGTTCAGTCTCATGTACGCCTTCACGGAGAATTTCTGCCTCTCCCTTTCTCACGACGAAGTGGTGTACGGTAAACATTCCCTCTTCTCCAAGATGCCCGGAGACGACTGGCAGAAAGGAGCCGGTCTCCGGCTGCTCTTCGGCTACATGTTCGGCCACCCCGGCAAGAAGCTCCTTTTCATGGGAGGGGAGTTCGGTCAGTGGCAGGAATGGTACCACGAAGAGGGGTTACACTGGGAACTGCTGGGTTTTCGCCCCTTCGACGGCATTCTGCGTTGGGTCATGGACCTGAACTGGTACTATCGAAATAGGCCTTCGCTGTATCGCAGGGATTTCTCCTGGGAAGGCTTTCAGTGGGTGGATTTCACCGACACGGAGAGCTGCGTTCTGAGTTTTCTCCGCTGCGATGGTCCGGAGCGAACCCTTGTGGTGTGCAACATGACGCCCGTTCCGCGGTTCAATTACCGTCTCGGCGTTCCCGGAGGGGGCTTCTGGAGAGAAGCCCTCAACAGCGATGCCACCGAATACGGCGGAAGCGGCATCGGAAACACGGGGGGAATCACAGCGGAACCCATTCCCTGGCATGGGCAATCCATGTCGCTTTCCGTGGCTCTCCCTCCCCTCGGTGTTCTTTTCTTTGAAGGGAGTTCTTCCCATGCCTAGAGAGGCAGGGGTTCTCCTGCATCTCTCCTCCCTGCCATCCTCCTGCGGCATCGGGGATCTTGGCCCGGGTGCGTATCGTTTTGTGGAATTCCTCGCCCGATCCGGCATGACTCTCTGGCAGATTCTCCCCTTCTGTCCCACCGAAGAGGGGCGCGGCAATTCACCCTACAGCGCGTCGTCGGCCTTTGCGGGAAACCCTCTCTTTATCAGCCTTGATTTTCTCGTGGGTATGGGTCTTCTCGAAACGTGCGACATCCTTCCTCCCGTTCCGTTTCGGGAGGATCGTGTGGAGTACGGAAAGGTGACGGCATGGAAAAACGCGGTGCTGGGCAAGGCTTTCGAGGCGGCGCTCCGCTCGTCCCAGCTTATGGGCGAGGTGGCGGGATTTCACAAGGCCCAACGTCACTGGCTCGAGGATTATGCGCTTTTTTCCGTACTGAAGAAAGCCTATTCGGGGCAGCCCTGGACGTCCTGGCCCGAATCGTTGCGAAAAAGGGATCCCGCGGTGTTGGCGAAAGCCCGGAAGGAACTGTGGAGGAGTGTGGAGGAGGAGATTTTCCGGCAATATCTCTTCTTTCGGCAATGGGGTGCCTTGAAGAGCTTCTGCCGTGGAAAGGGCATCGAACTGCTGGGGGATCTTCCTATCTATGTGGACCACGACAGCGCGGATGTATGGGCTCACCAGAACCTCTTCGATCTCGACGGGGAGGGACATCCGAACTCCGTGGCGGGAGTGCCCCCCGATTATTTCAGCGAGACTGGACAACGATGGGGGAATCCACTTTTTCGTTGGGGGGAGAAACGAGAGGAACTCTTCTCCTGGTGGGAGGCTCGGGTGGCCCACCTTCTCTGTTGTTGCGACCGGATCCGGTTCGATCACTTCAGAGGATTCTTCGCCTTTTGGTCCATTCCGGGAACGGAACCCACGGCAGTGCGGGGAACGTGGAGGGCGGGGCCCGGCGAGTCACTCTTCCTGGCGCTGCGGGAGCGTTTCGGCAGGTTGCCTTTTGTGGCGGAGGATCTGGGTGTCATCACCGAGGATGTGCGTCGCGGCATGGAACGACTGGGGCTTCCAGGAATGCGGGTTCTTCTGTTTGCCTTTGCCGGGTTTGATGCCGAAAATCCCTATCTTCCCCACAACCATGACCGAAAAACCGTGGTCTATTCGGGGACCCACGACAACAACACTTCCCTGGGGTGGTTCGACCGGGAGGCGACGCCGGAGGAAAGAGAAGCCTTATCGGACTATCTGGGTTTCCCCCTCGGGAGAGAGGCTGTCGCAGCGGTTCTCCTCCGGATGGCGCTCAGTTCTGTGGCGGAAACGGCGATCCTTCCCATGCAGGATATCCTCGGGCTTGGCCGGGAGGCTCGTATGAACCGTCCCGGCACTGTCTCGAGGAATTGGGAATGGCGCGTACAAGGAGAACATCTTTCCCTTCCGGTGAGCGAAAGGCTGCGACGCTTCCTTCAGCTGTACGGAAGAGCTCGAAGGTGAGCGAAGGTCGGCAGGAGCGGTTTCCCGTCGTGGGAGGTCCTGTCAGTCCTCCGTGCGTTTGGGCGACTCGGAGGAGGCGGAACGGAGTTCCTTCCGTTGCGGCGCGGGTACGGGGCCGGCCATTTCATTGAGGGTCACGAATCGGTATCCTTTTGCCTTGAGTGTGTCGATAATGCCGGGAAGTGCCTCGATAGTGGCCTCCACGCCGCTGTGAAGAAGGATGATGCCTCCGGGACCTGTTCTCGAGAGAATACGTTTCGTAATGTCTCCGGAGCTGATTCCGGTGCAGTCGGCGCCGTTGGCTGTCCAAAGCACGGTGGTCAGCCCGGATTTTCGTGCCACTTCAAGGACCGATGCGTCGTAGTTCCCTCCGGGAGGTCTGGCGAAACGGGGTGCCTTTCCGGTAATGGTCTTGAGGGTGCTGGAGCACATATCCCACTCGATATGGACATTCTCCGGAGGAAGCGAGAGCAGGTTGTTGTGGTAGTGGGTGTGATTTCCCACGGTGTGTCCTTCCGCGAGCATCCTGCGGACGATTTCGGGGCTCACCGCGGCCATGCGGCCCACGACGAAGAAGGTGGCCTTCACACCTTTTTCCTGCAGAATGTCCAGAATGCGGTTCGTAAATCCCGGATGGGGTCCGTCGTCGATGGTGAGTGCCACATTTTTCGTGGAGATGTCGCCTCGTGCGATGACAAGCGCTTGGGCTGTGCCCTCCTTGGGTGTGTGGAACGCACACCAGAAAAGGGCGACGGTAAGAACGAGAAGCAGATTCCGCAGTTTGCGCATGAACGTGGGTACCACCTTTTCGGAAGTTTCGAAGCCTTTCAAAGAACATACGGACTCTTTGCCCATCCGTCAAGATGGACTGTCGCGGAGCGGGGCGGGCGTGTCACCTCTCCGGGTGGGGAACGGAAAGGTTTTGGGGATGTAAGCGAGGCGACGTCTTCGCGAATGAGAGAGCGTAACGCTTTCCATGCCTGAACGGAAAAGGTGACGGAAGCAGCGGCGCGATCGTGCAAGGGATGGATCGAGGCTCCAAAATGTCGCGAATTTCGGGGAGTACGCAGCTCCTATGTCCCATGTTGCGAAAAAAGGGTATCATGGTGTCGGTACACGATTTCCCGAAGGCCTTTGGAAATGCTTTCCCATCAAGAGGAGATGTTCGCGCCCGGAACGAGGCGCCCCTGACTGAAGGGGTGATGTTTTCCGATGAACGACGGGTCTCCGTATTGAGCGATTCACCAAGTTGGATTATAGTGTCCCAAGGGCTTGGAGAAGACGAACGGGGTGATCTCATGAGGGACGAACGCATTCTTACCGAAGTGGGAACGAACGAATGGCAAGTGGTTGTCTTCCTCTTGGGAGATCAGAGTTTCGCGATCAACGTGGACAAAACGCGGGAGATTCTCCGATGGACGGGAGTACGTCCCGTCCCCAAGTCCCACGAGGCGATGCTGGGAATTACGACGGTACGAGGAGAAGTCATTCCCCTCATTGATTTGGCGGCATTTCTCGGACATGTTCCTCAGGTTGAGCAGGAACAACGAAAGGTCATCGTCGCCGAATTCAACAAGATGAAGCTCGGTTTCGTCGTGGACGCGGTTGAGCGCATCTACCGCATCAATTCGGACGAGTTGGACGCCACGCTTTCTGGAACGTTTCTCGGTGAGAATGCGCTTTATGTCATCAAGCGGGAAGGACGGAACATCCTGCTTCTCGATTATGAGAGAATCGTTCAGGTGGTAAATCCCGTGCTCTCCGCCCAATTCCACGTGGATTCCCGCACGGCGAAGAACGTGGTGCAGGAAATCGGCGATCCGAACAAGTACAAGATTCTTGTCGCCGAGGATTCTCCGTTGATTCGGAAGCTCATCCAGGATGCCCTTGGCCAAGGCGGTTTCCACAACGTGGAGTTGGTGAGTCACGGAAAGGCGGCCATGGATCGTCTTTTGGACGAAGGAGAGTCCTTTCACCTCCTGATCACCGACATTGAGATGCCTAAGATGGACGGGCTCACACTGACCCGCAGGGTCAAGGAGGATGAACATCTTCGCCGGCTGCCCGTGATCGTTTTCTCTTCCATTATGGCCGACGACATCAAGAGAAAGGCCGTTAGCGTCGGCGCGGACGCCCAGATCACCAAGCCGGAAATCGACATTCTTGTCGAAACGGTGTGCAGACTCCTTGTTCAGCGGTAAGAGGAAGGGACACAGCGGAGTTCCCATGGGCGTTCTTCCCTACTGGGACAGGGACGTGGACCTGGACATCGCGTCCTGGGTTTCTTACAGTCTGGATTTCGCGCCCGTGTCCATCAATTCCATGTACAGCGAGCAGCTCCGCTCCATAGCCGCCTTTGCGCTCGAAGTGGGGAGCGAGTTCCTGTACCTCAAAAGTCTGCGGAGCGGTCGTGTGGGAACGCTGTTTCCGGACCATCTCATCGATCCCGAGCGCGATGGGGGGGGACGGCTCGGTTTTTCAATGGTATTCGGATATTCGTCGATCATGGAGACGTTGACCCATCTTCTCGCCCAGGCCGTGCCGGGGCTGAAAGCAGGGTTGACTCTCTGCGGTGTCTGGGACCGCTTCATGTTGCTGGACGAGTGCAAGGTCATCGCTCTCGCGAGTGAGAATCCTTTTTTCGATGAGGAGCCCTTTCTGAATATGCTCACGGAAGTCTTGCAGAAGGCTGCGGGAAAGAACTCCTTCGCCGCATTTTTTGCCGAGCGTTTCGGTTACCGGAGGGGTGCGATTTCCTACGAGACCGACGACGTGACACAGCTCGCCATCTCTCAGCTCCTCTTCGATTTCGAGCTGGAGGAGACCAGAAAAATTGTCGGTCCCCTGCCTCAGGTGGCGTTGGAGGGTATCTTTCGAGGAACACAGGAGGACGCCTTCGCCTGAGGGGGAGCGGTTTTTCCGGAGGGCTTATGCGCTCTGCTTCCGTCAGTGAGTGTCGTACGCTACGGCGGGGTATCCAGCCCCGCCGTGTTGTTATGAAGAAAACGAGGTGGCCTGCATGGAAACGGAGACCGCAAAGAACGCATGTCGTGTCGTTTCCTCGATGTCCGGGGACGACCGTCCGGATTGGACGGATTATTTCATGTCCATCGCGTCGGTTGTCGCTAGCAGGAGCACCTGCCTGCGGCGGCAGGTTGGGGCGGTGATCGTGCGGGGGCGGCACATCGTGAGCACCGGTTACAATGGAGCACCCAGAGGTGTTCGACACTGTACGGTTGTGGGGTGTCTTCGGGAGGAGCTCGGCGTTCCATCGGGCGAGCGCCACGAGATCTGCAGGGGGTCCCATGCGGAGATCAACGCCATCGTCCAGGCGGCGGCGACGGGGTCATCCACGGAGGGAGCGGAGCTGTACTGCACGCACGAACCCTGCAGTTTCTGCACCAAGGCGATCATCAACGCGGGGATCCACAGGATTGTCTTCGCCTCGCCCTATCCCGATCCTTTGGCGCGTACATTGCGCGAGGAAGCGGGTGTCGAGGTGGAACAGGTGCGGATCGAGGGATGATGTTGCGTGCTCTTCCTTGGTTGCTTCTTTGCGTGGATCGATCTTGGGGGAGCGGTCGGAATCGGACAAGACTGAAAGAAACACTGTTCAGGAGGATGAGCGATGACAAAGGACAGGGAGCATGCGTTGACGTTGTTGAAACAGCACAACACAGAGGAGATGCACGTGAAACACGCTCTTGCCGTGGAGGCGGCGATGCGGCATTTTGCGGTGAAATACGGGGAGGATCCCGACGCGTGGGGTGTGGTGGGACTGCTTCACGACATCGATTGGGAGGAGACGATGGCTGACCCGCAGCGGCATACGGAGAAGGCTCTTCCGTGGCTGCGGGAGGCAGGGTACCCGGAGAGTGTTGTTCGTGCCGTGCGTTCGCATGCCTGGGGTCTCCTTCAGGAGGATGTGAAACCCGAGAGTCCTATGGAGAAGGTCCTGTATGCCATAGACGAACTGACGGGATTCGTGGTTGCCGTAGCTCTCGTGCGCCCCAGCAAATCTCTGGGCGACATGGAGGGAAAATCGGTGAAAAAGAAGTGGAAGGACAAGGCATTCGCTCGGGGTGTCGATCGCGATGTTATTGCCAAGGGAGCGGAGCTGCTCGGTGTGTCGCTGGACTCGCTCATTGAGGAGGCGATCGTTGCCCTTCGTCCCGTGGCGAAAGAAATCGGATTGGAAGGATAGACAAGCGCTCGCCTCTCCCAGGGAGGGGGCTGAGACAATCCCCTTGCTGCTCCCTCCCTGTCGTTTCGAACGAATGCCCTTCACTGTTCTTGCAGGTGTTCCGGGTCTTCCACGTCGTAGCGGAAATCGCAGTAGCAGTGTCCTTCCATGAGCGTATGTTCCCTGGTGAGGCGAATGCCCGTATTGAATCCCTCGATGAACGCGAAATCCCGTTCGCAGGAAAGCGTTGTCCCCAGATCGCGCATCCCGAGGTACTCGTAGAGTTCAGCGTAGGCGCATCGTGTCACGTTAAAAGCAAGATGTCGGGAGTTCTGTTGCAGGACGGTTATTTCGAGGGCGTTGCCGTCCTGCCATCGGTCGATGACGTTTGTCAGCTTCTCCAGGGAATTTCCCCCGAAACGCTCCGCACACGTCAGTCCTTCCTCCATGGCGCACTGTGCGATGGTTTCTCCAAGCACACGGCGTGTTTCCTCTTTGCCGAAGGCCTTCTCCAGAGCGGGAAGAAGGTTTTTGAGAAGACGTGCTTCCACCTCTCTCCGCAAAAGATGTGGAATGTCCTCGATGTTTTTGGTTTCCGCCATAGGTCTTCACCCCTTACGTGGCCATGTTCCGCGGCTTCTTCGTTTTTTTTCCGTGCAGGCTTCTCTCTCGTTACCGGTGAACTTCTGCGGCAAGAGCAAGAGAAGCGGTAAAACCCAAAACGGTCACGTCAGGCAAAAAAACAACGAGGCGGCTCGCGAAGGTTGTCCTTGCGCCGCCTCGTCCGTCGTCTACGATCCTGTTTAAAATCCCCCGCCGGAGAGATTGGCCGCGGGGGTGTGTGCGTTCGGATCAGGAGGGAAGGGGTGTGGTCATATCCTCAAGGATCGCCTCAAGGTCTTCCTCGTGCTCCACCTCGTCCTCCAGGATTTCCAAGGCCATGTGATAGGTCACGACATCCTTGTCCTTGACGAAGTCGAGGATCTTTCTGTAGACCTCGATAGCGCACTGCTCCCCTTGAATGTTCTGCTGAACCAGTTTCAGTGTGTTCGGATCGGAAGGAACATCGTAACCACAGTTCGTCTGCTCGTACCATGCCTTCGGTTCAAGCAGCGGAGTTCCTCCGAGCTGGATGATGCGCTCCACCAGCATGTCTGCATGGCGAAGCTCGTCTTGGGCGTGTTCCTCGAGTTCGCCCTGAATGATACCGCGCATCCTTCCCTTGGCGACTTTGGCCCCGATCCAGTACTGGTAGTATGCGAGCCATTCATCCGCCAGGGCTTTGTTGAGCAGTTGCAGAAGCTCCTGCACGTTTACGCCCACGATCTCGATTCCCTTAGTTCCCATCATGATTCCTCCTTTTGTCTGAAGTTGTTTTACTTGAGACCCTTTCCTATTTTACCAGAGGCATGTCTTTCGTCCAAATGGAGTTACTGGGTCCGAGCGATGGAATGTGCCGTTTCGGCAAAAAGATCCCAGAAGGTCTCTTCTCGTGCGGTTCGCGTCGACAGTGCCTCAAGGCTCAGGACCCACAGATCCAAAGGAAGTGCGGGACGAATCAGCGCTTCTCCGAGAGGCATGAGATTGCGTTGGAGCACAAGGGCATCTTCCTCCGTGTCGGTGATCCAGAACCACCAGTTGATAGCGTCCTGCTCCTCCGTGTCTCTGTCGAAGAACCAGGGAAGGAAGACTCTCCGTTGCCAGAGGAGAAAGAGGTGGAGTCTGCCGATGTCCCAGCACACGGCATCCATCTCGTCGCGGTGCAGGTTTCTTCCCGTGAGGGATGGTGGCGCGAGGCGACAGTAAAGCCTGTCGGTGTTGCGGAACCCCAACTCGTCGTTGGGGTGAGGGGGGACATGCATGTATTGTTCGAAGTCATAGTGCTGGAGCAGCAAAAGGTCTAGTTCGAGATGGGAAACCGAGATGTCCTTCGCGTGGAGGAACGCTCTCATTTCCTGGAGGTTCGGAGGGATGACGGCGGCGTTTCCGGGGAGCGGGTATCTGTCCAGGAGGAGGCGCACGGAAGGATGTTCCGCATAGGTCCATGTGAGCGTGTCCCCTGCTTCGCGGCGGAAAAGCTCTTCCTTCGTCAGGGAAGGGAACCAGGGGAGGCATGCTCCGGGGCGGGGTTCCTTGAGCCCCCACCTGCCGAGAAAACTACGGCGGAGAAGGAGTTCCATCCTGTTGCGTCGGAGCATTTTTCGAGGGTCTTTCGGTGTTGTGCCAGGTGCGGCATCATAGTAAGCCAAAGCGGCTTCGGAACGAAAGCGTTGCACGCCCGCATCGCTCAGAACATAGACCGCGCCTTCTTTTGTAAGGAGCCCTTCGCGTTCCAGAGCCGGAAGTGCGTGTGGGTCTTCTCCGGCGAGCGAGACGGTCTCCTCGTTCCAGCAAGGATGTCGGGCATCGAAAAGCAAAAGCACGGCCTCTTCGCTCATGGGTGAACCTCCTTTTATTCGTGTTTCGAACGCGGGAAACGTGATGGACCTCGTCTGCTCTGTTCTCAGAGTATAGTACACGAGAGGCAATCTGTCCGGAGCGCATCTGCGCCCGTTGTAGCGTTCGGCCCGTGGGGTTCGACAGGGAAGGCTGGGCGTTGTCTCAAAATCGACCGGTCAGACGGATCTGTCGATGGAGCGCGGGGAGGAATCGCCGGATGTCGTCGGGTAATCACCGGCAACGATGGCCGGCAGGCCTTTCCGACGGTGCCCGGTTGTGGGGGCTGGCGAGGAGACACATTTTTTGAAACCTCCTCAACTTTTTGACTTGCGGTGCATTGACGCTGTTGCAACAAAAAGACCAAAGGGATCTGTTACAATTCTTCAGAACAAGAGATGTCACTCCGGGAGGTACGGACATTGTGAAATTTCCTGCGGATTTTTCCTGGCGTGCACTGTTCCTGGGATTGGGTGGCGCCGCAGTCATAGCCGCGAGCAGCACTTACGTGGCGTTACGGCTTGGAGCGCTCCCGTGGCCGACTATTTTTGTCGCCGTAGTGAGCATGGCATGCCTCCGTCCCTTCGGAGCCTCCCTGCGGGAAATCAATGTAGCCCACACAGGAATGTCCGCCGGCGGGCTTGTGGCGGGAGGCGTGGCCTTCACCTTGCCCGGGCTCTGGATGGCCGATCCGGAAGCGACGCTTTCCGCAGCCCAGGCTCTTGGTGCGGCATCTACGGGGGCACTTCTGGGAGCGTTCTTCACGGCTGTGGTGCGGCGCTCTTTCATTGAAGAGCAACAGTTGCCCTATCCTATGGGAGCGGCTGCGGCGGAGACGCTTCTCGCCGGGGATTCCGGGGGAAGGAAGGCCCGGGTGTTGTTTGGCTCGTTGGGGTTTTCCGGGGTGATCACGGCTCTCCGGGATGGAGTCGGAGTGATTCCCGCGTTGGTGGGGAATCCTGCGACGCTCGGATTCTGGCTCTCTCCGATGGCACTTGGAATCGGGTACATCATCGGCCCCCTGTTCATGGGCTCCTGGCTTGCGGGGGGAGTTCTCGCCCATGGTTTGTTTCTTCCCCTCGGGTTCAGGTTCGGTCTCTTTTCTTCGGAGGAGGCGGCCCTGCTCATGAAGAACAGCCTTGGTATCGGCCTTATCGTCGGTGCTGGGGTGGCCACGCTGCTCCGGGGAATGGTGCGACTTGGCCACAGAGGAAGGGGGCTTTCTCTCTCCGGGTGGAAATGGTCCGCCTTGACCGTAGCCGGGGGATGTGCGCTGCTTACCGCAGTGATGGGACTTTCTCTGCCGCTGTCGCTTCTTGTCGTCTTCGGAGTGTGGCTTTGCGTGATCATGGCGGCCACGCTCACCGGGCAAACGGGGATCGATCCCATGGAGGTCTTCGGTATTCTTCTTGTCCTGTTCGTGCGGTGGTTTTTTCCGCTCGGACGCGGCGAGGCCTATCTTCTTGCGGCGGTGGTCGCCGTGGCGACGGGACTTGCCGGAGATGCGCTGCAGGATTTCAAGGCTGGTCATGTATTGGGCACGAACCCTTTCTCGCAATGGCTCAACGAGGTAGGGGGCGGCATGGTCGGTGCGTTTGTCGCTGTGGGGGCGCTTTTCATCATGAAGGATGCTTACGGAGCAATGGGTCCTGGAACACAACTTGTCGCGCCGCAGGCGTTTGCGGTAAAGAGCGTCGTCGAGGGGCTGTTTCACGGAGGATTTTTTCTCGGCGGAGCGATAACGGGGATGCTCCTCGCGTTGTTGGGCATTCCCGCCATGACCTTGGGAATCGGCGTCTATCTCCCCCTTTTCATTTCCACCACGGCGGGGATTGGAGGAGGCGTGCGCCTGCTCGTCGACAAAACGGGAAAGAGGACGGATGGCAACGAAACCCTGATCGCTTCGGGGTTTCTTGGAGGTGAAGGACTCGTGGGGGTTCTGATTGCTCTTTTGAAGGTGGTGACCGGGGGATGAGTCTTTCCTGCCTGATCGGACATGCCCAGGACGAAAGAGGAGGGACGGGGTGCACGGTGCTCTTGTTTCCCGAGGGTGCCACGGCGTCTGGCGATGTGCGGGGTGGTGCTCCGGGTGGACGGGAGACGGCTCTCCTGGATCCGGCGTGTTCCGTGGAGCGCATCGATGCGCTGCTCTTCACGGGAGGAAGCGCTTTCGGTCTCGATGCTGCGTCGGGAGTTGTCGCTTTTTGCGAGGAACGAGGATGGGGTTTCGATGTGGGAGTGGGGGTCGTACCCATTGTTCCCGGCGCTTGCATTTTCGATCTCCCCGTGGGGAATCCCGGGAGTCGCCCCGATCGGGCCATGGGCTTGGCTGCCTGTAACGCGGCCAAGCCGTGGAGCGAATCCCCTTTGGGGAATGTCGGTGCCGGCACAGGGGCCAGTGTGGGGAAATATCTCGGTCCCGAAGGAGCCATGAAGGGAGGCTTCGGGTGGGCGAGTGCCGATGTCGGTGACGTGACGGTTCTCGCGGTTGCGGTTGTCAATCCTTTGGGTGCCGTGCGTGAGGAGTCGGGGACGTTTCTGGCCGGAGCGGTGAGAAACGGGACAATTCTTTCTCCTCTTGGAGCGCTCCGAGGTGAGGTGAGAGGCGAGGACGAACTCTGGGGGAGGAACACCACACTCGTCGCAGTGGTGACGAACGCGAGGCTCTCGAAGTCGGAATGCCGCAGGGTGGCCATCATGGGGCACGATGGACTTGCCGCGGCGATCTTTCCCGTACACACCCCCTTCGATGGAGACACGGTCTTCTGCGTTTCCGTCGGCACGGTCGCCGGTGATCCTCTTCTGGTGGGGACGTTGGGGACGTCTCTGGTCGCGGAGGCTATACGACGAGGGATCCGCGAGGCGGTGGGCGCTTATGGGCTGTCGGCGGCCAGGGATATTGCGAGTGGGTGTGTCTGATTNNTGTCGACCCGGTGCGGGACTTTTTGCCCGGGGACAGGCTGTTTTGCGGATGCAGCGCTTCCGGATTGCAAAGACAATGAGAACGTTTCTTCCAAGTGGGAGAAGCTCTTTTTTAAAAAATCCGGGGGGAGGTGTGGAGTGTGATTCGATTGCTTCTGGCGGACGATCATCCTCTCACTAGATCGGGAATTGCCGCGTATCTGGAGAAGGAACAGGACATGACACTGGTGGGTGAGGCCGGGGACGGGGAGGAAGCCTGGGAAAAGATCCGGGCGTTGAAACCTCACGTGGCCCTTCTGGATATCCGCATGCCAAAGGAGGACGGCGTTGCGGTGGCCCGAAAAATAAAGGAGGCACGTCTTCCCGTGGTGCCTCTCATGCTCACGTCTTACGATGCGCAGCAGTATGTGGTCGCCTCGTTGCGCGCAGGTGCCAAAGGGTATGTGCTGAAGACCGCGACGCCCGAGGAGTTGACTCGGGCGGTCCGGGTCGTGGCCGGCGGCGGGATCTATCTGGACAGCGAGGTCTCCAGGAGCATGGAGGGCGGGGATTTCACCCCCGAACCTCTTTCTACCCGGGAGAGGGAAGTGCTTCTCCTGGCGGCGAAAGGGCACTCCAGCAAGGAAGTGGCACAGGAGCTTTTCATCAGCGACAGGACGGTTCAGACCCACTTGGCGTCGATTTATGACAAACTCGGGGCAAAGAACAAGACCGAGGCGATGTTGCTGGCCCTGAAATACGGTATCGTCACAATGGAGGAGCTGCTCGAGTGAAACGCCATCTCCTGGTGGTCCTTGTCCTCGCAATCTTTCTTCCCTCAGTGGCGACACTTCTGGCGGCGGGGATGGGCATTGTGGAGCACGAACGGGCTATGCAGCTCGTGGCGCATTCCTACGTCCAGGATCTTGCAGAAACCGTCGCATCACGCCTGGATCCTGGATGGGGGATTTCCAGGCGCTTTCCGGGGCAGCAGGTAGTGACTCCTTCTCTGCTCACGATCACGAGGCTTCTGTCCTGGCGGCTTTCGCTGCCGGGATGGGTGGCCGTTGTGGATGGGGAGGGGCGTGTCCTCACCGCATCGCCGGGAGCGGAATCACTGTCGCACATTCTTCCGGGGCAGGTGCCTCTAGGAAGAGCCATGGAGATCCGCGACAGGGGCAATGTGTACACCGTCGCGGTCTACCCCGTCGGGGACGTGGGGTGGTACGTGGTGGCTGCGGTTTCCTGGGAGCAGCTTCTTGGGCCGATGCTTCGCTACGGCACGTTGTGGGCCGTCATGGTGGGTGTGTTCGCCATTGCGGCGCTTCTGGCGGTGTGGGCGCTTTGGCGATGGCTCATCAGCCCTCTCAAGGCACTCGAAACCGAGGTCTCCCGTCTCCGTTGGGGCGAGGATCTTCCTGCGGCGGACGAGCCGGGAGCCGTATTCGAAATCCGCCGCCTTCGCGCCGTTCTGAAGCATCTTGCACAGACCGCCATCGAGAAGGCACATCTCATGCGTCGTTACGTCACCGACATGGTGCGTGTCCAGGAGGAAGAGCGGGGACGTCTTGCCATGGAGATTCACGACGGACCGCTTCAGGATGTGACGGCCCTGATTCAGCAATTGCACCTCACGAAGAGAGCGACGACGCAGGAAGAACAGCTTCGGCGTCTCTCTCTCGCCGAAGAGGGAGCGGGGTTGGTGGTGCGGGAACTGCGGGGGCTTTGCGATGAACTGTCCCCGCCATGGCTTGATCTGGGGCTTTCCCAGGCGCTCACGGAAATGGGAGAGCGCTTTGCGGGGCATCTCGACGTGGATGTTTCTGTGGAATGCGACCAGAGCGTCGAGGGTGTGTTTCCCACAGAAAGCGTGCTCACGCTCTTTCGGGTTGCGCAGGAAGCCGTGCACAATGCGGTGCGCCACGGCGAAGCCACACGGATCGAGATTCGGGGATATCGGGACGAACAGGGGCGCCATTTCATTTTGGACATTGAGGACAACGGCAAGGGGTTTTCTCCGGTGTCCGATTTCACGACGCTGCGTGTTCAAGGACACCGTGGACTTGCGAACATGTCCGAACGGATGACTCTTTCGGGCGGTCAGATCATCGTCCGGTCCGCTCCGGGCGAAGGAACCCGCGTACGGTGCACACTCCCCCTGGAGGACGGGGCAGGGGTCATTTCCGCTTCATCCGAAAGTGCCCTCCCCAAACTCCCTTGACGTCGGAGACGAAGACAAATCCCTTGTCTCCGATGATGCGCGTGGCTGTCTGGATATCCTTTCGCCCGCAGATCACCTTGATGACGTAGCGGACGCCGGTGCGTCCTTCTCCTGTGAGGACCGTCGTGCCGAATCCCTCTTCCCGGAGGGTTTTGATCATGTCGAAGGTTTCCTCGTTGCGCTCGGAGATGACCTCAAGGAGGACGAAGGCGTTCAGAAGTCGTTCCTCGAGAAACGCTCCGAGAAAGTTCCCCATGGCATACCCCCCGCAGTAGGCGATGAGCTGGGGTATTTCGAGAGGTTTGCCTCCACCGATGACGTAGCCGAGAATCACCATGTAGAGCATGACCTCAAAGAACCCGATGCAGGCTGCGATGAAGCGCCTTCCCCGCACGAGGAGGAGAATTCGGAAGGTGCCGCAGCTCACGTCCAGGATTCGAGCGCCGAAAATCATCAGAAGACCGATCATATCTATGTTCATGGCGATGCTCCTTTGGGAGGAAACTCGAATTCCTGTATAGTGTACATGGTCCTCCCCGAAGACGGAACCCCGGAAAAGGCCGTCTTCTCCGGGATGGCCGGGGATGTTTTCCCTCGGTGCCGGAATCCGGAACAACACGCTTTGATTTGCGAGAGGAGGGAGCCCTTCGGGCACGGCTATGCGATTACGTATCCTCGGCGCTGCCGGTGAAGTCACCGGTTCGAGTTACCTGCTTGAAGTCGGAGAGAGCAGGATACTCGTCGATTGCGGTCTTCATCAGGGCAAGGACGAAGACCGCCTGAACAGGGAGCCCTTTCCTTTCACCCCGGAGAGCCTCACCGCCGTGGTGTTCACCCACGCCCATCTGGACCACACGGGAAGAGCTCCGCTTCTGGTAAAACAGGGATTTTCAGGGGCAATCCGAACTACGCTTCCCACGGCTGAACTCGTCAGAGTCCTTTGGGCGGATTCCGCCCATCTCATGAAGGAAGAGGCGGAATGGCGTTCCAGGAAGAATGCGCGAAAAGGGTTGCCCCCGGTAGACGTGCTCTATGATCAGGAGGATGTGACAAAGGCATTGGGACATCTTGTCCCCGCAAGCTACGACGACGTCATCTCCCTGGCGCCTGGTGTCAAGGTCCGTTTTCGCGACGCAGGGCACATCTTGGGCAGTGCGGTGCTCGAATTCTGGCTTTCCGAAGGCGCGTCGCAGAAAGAGGTGAAGGTCGTCTTCTCCGGGGACCTCGGTCCCCAGGAGACAGTGATGGAACGAAATCCTGCCCTGATCGAGGATGCGGACTACGTGATCATCGAATCCACCTACGGAGATCGCCTTCACAGAACAAATGCGGAAAGCCGCGACGAATTCAGGGAGATCATGAGACTCGCTCTCCGGAGTAAGGCGAAGGTACTCATTCCCACCTTCGTGGTGGATCGTGCGCAGCGGGTTCTGTATGAGATCATGCTCCTGCAGAAGGAAGGGGTTCTGGAGAACGGGATTCCCATTTTCTTCGATTCCCCCATGGGGGTTCGCGCCACGGAGATCTATCGGAAGCACATGAATCTTCTCTCTTCCGAAATCCAGGGCCATGTGCACCGGGGGAACGATCCCTTCTCGCCGGAACAACTCCGGTACATTTCCGACGCGGAGGAGTCTCGGGACATCAACAGTGTGAACCGTGCGGTGGTTCTCGCCGGAAGCGGCATGTGCAACGGAGGACGCATCGTGCACCATCTGAAGCACAACCTGTGGAACGAGAAATGCCATGTTTGCTTCGTGGGGTACCAGGCACAGGGAACGCTGGGGCGACGCCTTGTGGACGGAGTGAAGCGCGTGCGCATCGCTGGAGAAGAAATCAGCGTGAAAGCGCGACTGCATACGATCAATGGCTTCTCTGCCCACGCAGACCGAAGAGACCTTCTGAAGTGGGCGGGAAATTTCGCCAACGGTCCCCTCTTCATCGTAACCCACGGAGAGCTGAAGTCGTCCCGTTCTCTCGCGGAAGGACTGACGGGGCTCGGATTCCGGGCGGAAGTGCCCACACCGGGGCAGGAGTTCGCGCTGGAGGCGGAGCATGCCTTTGCCCCTGAAGCGATCGTTCCCGTCTTTCCCGGATCGAAGGAGGCGGCGGCGAAACGGCTTCTTTCCGACGTGGCGATCATTGCTTCCGACATCCAGGATGCGGATGACCTTCCCGACGAGGATCTGCTTCCTCTTCTCGAGTCCTCGCGAACGCTTCTGCAGATTGTTCGGGACAGAATGACCGAGAAAGCCCGGGGGCGGGCAAGCTGAGACGTCGGGAGAGCCTTTGACCGGTCGGTTGCTTTCGTTTGTACGGAGGGTGACAGCAACGGGGCGAAACCGGCAGAGGAGGATGTGGTTCTTGGTGAAACGTTATGCGGGAATGCTTTTCTGGGTTTTCCTTCTCCTGGGGGGGATCGGCTTGGGAGCATGGAAAGCCCTTTCGAGGGAAAAGCCGGCTCCGCCGGTGAGTGTGGCGGCCATCAAGGCGGAGCGAGGGATGCCCGTAACGGTGGTCACCGCCGAGAAGGGGTATTGGGAGTCCTGGATCTCTCTCTATGGACGCGTGCAAACGGCCAACCCTCATTCGGTGGCATCGGATCGGCAGGAATACGCCCTGACCGTGGATGTCAACGTGGGAGATCGTGTGACGAAGGGGCAGGTGCTCGTCACGCTGGACACGCGGACGGCGGCACAGAACATGGCCGCACTGAGGGCCAGGAGCGCCGAGGCCCAGGCTCAGTACGAACGGCTTCGCTCCCTCCACGCCGCGGGAGGTACGAGCATGCAGGAGGTGGAGTCCGCTTTCGCCGCCGCTCAGGACGCCAGGGCGCGCCTCGCGGAATCCCAGACGGGTCTTTCGCGCCACAAGGTGACGGCCCCGGTGGGGGGAATCGTTCTCAGCCGTACGGTGGAGCCTGGGGAACTCGTCTCCCCGGGCAAATCGCTCTTTGTCGTGGCCGACCTGGATGACCTCGAAGCCGTGATGGACGTTGCTCCCGGCGATCTCCCCCGAATCCCGCCGAATCCGAAGGTCATGGTGCGTTCTCACGTGAACGGGTGGGTGGATGCCCGTTTCAAGCGTCTCGATCCTCAGGCGGATGTCACGACAGGGCTTTACGCGGCGGTCTTCTCCCTTCCTTCGGGATCGGGGTTGCTCCCCGGCGCTGTCGTGGAGGGACAATTACGGCTTCTCGCCCTGGAGGATGCGGTCTCCCTCCCCTACGAAGCGGTGCGCCCCCTGGCGACGCGCCACGTGGTGTACGTCGTCTCCGGAGATGTGGCGGAGGAGCGGGAGGTCCGCATCGATGACACCCGGGACAACAGAACCCGCATCGTCTTCGGCCTCGAAGGGGGCGAGCGGGTCGTCTTCAAGGGGGCGGAACGTCTCTTCCCCGGGGCGAAAATCTGGATTCAGGGACAGTGACGATGGATCTCATCGGGATCTCGGTTCGAAGGCCTGTCCTGACGTCGGTGATCATGATCATCGCCGTGCTTCTCGGGCTTTATTCCTTTTCGCGCCTCGGCGTGACGCTCCTCCCCAAGCTCGATATTCCCGTCGTGCAGGTGCGGGTTCCCTACAAGGGGGCCAATCCCCTCGAGGTGGAGCGACTCGTGGTGCGCCCCGTGGAGGATGCCATCGCCACTGTGGAGGGTGTCACAAAGATCACCGGCTATGCGCTGGAGGGGATGGCCTATGTGATGGCGGAGATCGCCTACGAAACGGACATCACCCAGGCGACTCTCGACATTTCCACCCGGGTCAAGAGCATCACGGCGGCGCTTCCCGACGATGCGGACGAACCGGTGGTCAGGAAATTCGACATCAATGCCCGGCCTTTTCTGATTCTCGTAGTCAACTCTCCGCTTCCCGCACACCGGGTTCGGGACATGGCGGACGATCGCATCGCCCGGGCGCTCACACAGGTGCCGGGTATGGCGGCGGTGGATCTTTTCGGGGGGCGTGTCCGGGAGATCCACCTGAACGTGACGCCTCTGACGCTGCGTACCCACGGGTTGAGTCTAAAGAAGCTCTCGAACCTCGTGAAGGATACGAATTTCAACTCTCCTTCGGGACACATCGCAAGCGGTTTTCGGGAGACCACGGTGCGGGTGGTGGGAGAACCCGCGCGCCCGGAGGATCTGGGAAAGATAGGTATTTCTCTGCACGGGGGGCGCTCTCTCCGTCTTGGTGACGTGGCCACCGTGGAGGATGGTTTTGCCGAGGAACGGACCAGAGCCCGCTACGATGGAAGAGATGCGGTCCTGCTGGAACTCGTGGCTCGCCCCAACGAGAATATTGTCCGTATCGCGGGGGATGTGCGACGGGAACTCGTCCGCCTTGAACGTTCCCTCCCCGAAGGCTTTTCTATCGGTGTGGTGTACGACGGGAGCGAATTCGTCGAGAAGGCGATCCGCAACGTCATCCGGGACATGATCACAGGAACCGTCCTGACGGCGCTCATCCTTTTTCTTTTCCTCCAGCGCATGGGAGCTACGGTGGCGGTGGCCGTGGCGATGCCGACGGCCATCATCGCCACGTTCATTCCCATGTATCTCGCGGGGTTCACCCTGAACATCATGAGCACTCTCGGCCTCGCCGTGTCGGTGGGTGTTCTGGTGAACAACTCCATTCTCGTTCTGGAGAACATCTATCGTTATCGGGAGCTTGGCGAAGGGCCGGAGTCGGCGGCGATCAAGGGGACGAAGGAGATCACCGCCTCCGTGCTCTCCACAACGGCGACGAATTTGGGTGTCTTCATTCCCGTTGCCTTCATGGGGGGTATGGTGGGCCAGATGTTCCGAGAGTTCGCGCTCACCGTGGTTTTCTCGACACTCTTTTCCCTGTGGATGGCCTTTACGGTGACGCCCATGGCGGCGGCCCGTCTTGGCAGCGAAGGAAAGCCTGTTTCCCGAACGGCGCGTTTCCTCACGGGATGGTGGCAATGGCTCTACGGAGGACTCGAGGATCTGCATCACCTTCTCTTGGGAAGGGCCATGAGGCACCCGCTGCTCACCGTGGGATTTTTCGTTCTGCTTTTCGCGGGATCACTGATGCTCTCGAAACAGGTGGGGTTCGAGTACGCTCCCCGGGTCGATCAGGGAACCATCGCCATCGGGGTGACTTTGTCGAGCACGGCATCTCTGGAGGCCACGGATGAAGTGCTCCGGCATGTGGAAGCCACCCTTGCGGGAGATCCCCGCATCCGCTCCATGAGTACCACTCTGGCCGGCGGAAGATCCGGTGTGAACAGCGGAAGAGTTCGCGTGTATCTGGTGGAAGAGAGCGAGCGGCCTTCCGCCTTTCGCATCGCCTCGGAATGGCGGAGAAGGTTTGCGAATGTCGCCGATGCGGACATCTCCGTCGAAGTGGCTTCCCAGCGGGGCGGATCCCGGGGAAAACCCGTTGAAGTGACTATCGCGGGAGAAGATCTTGACGAACTCAGCGCGCTTTCCGAACGCGTCAAGGATGCCATGCGCACTGTGGAAGGGCTGGTGGACATCGACACGGACTGGAAGGTCGGCAGGCAGGAAATCCGCCTGATTCCCCGGCACAATCGCTTCGCTGAGCTGGGAATCTCCCTCAAGGACGTGGCGGAGGAGCTTCGGGGTTACCTGAGCGGCATCGAATCCGGCGTGTTTCGCGACCAGGGGCTCGAATACGACATTCTCGTACAGCTCCATCCCGCGTTTCGCGCCAATCCCTCGGTGGTCGCGGGACTTCCGGTGTGGACACCCGGGGGGTTCGTGCCTTTCGGGGAACTCGCCGAAGTGGAGTACACTCAGGGACCCACGGCCATCTACCGCCTGGACCGTCAGCGAACGGTGACGGTGAATGCCGATGTGGCGGGCAGAAGCGTCGGCGATGTCGTGACGGACCTCCGGAAAAAACTGGATGTGCTGGCCGTTCCGCCAGGGTATCGTTTTCTCTTTCGCGGAGAAGCCGAGGACATTCAGGAGAACTACGGAAGGCTTTACGCGGCATTCGGCATGGCTGTGGTGCTGACCTTTCTCATGATCGCCGGCATCCTCGAATCATATATTTACGCGCTCGTCATCATGCTCACCGTTCCCCTTGCCGTCATCGGCGTTTATCCGGCGCTCCTGCTGTCGGGGGTGGCGGTGTCCATCTACGGACTTCTCGGAATGGTCATGCTCGTGGGGCTTGTTGTGAACAATGCCATCGTCATCGTGGACTATGCGGAGATCCTCAGAAAAGACGGAAAGGATCCCGCCCTCGCCGTGGAAGAGGCGGTTTCGGTGCGGCTGCGCCCTGTCATCATGGCCGATGTGACGACCCTGATCGCCATGTTGCCTCTTGCCTTGGGGCTTGGCACGGGAGGGCAATACCGGGCACCGATGGCCATCGTGCTCTGTGGAGGTCTTCTCGCGGGAGGAACGCTCGCGGTTTTTCTCATCCCTCCCATCTACGTGGGCATGTGGCGTCTTCAGGAACGGTTCATCCGAAGGAGGCTTCAGGATGCGTAAAGGTCTGTTCTTCTGGGGAATTCTTCTTGTCGTGGGGGGAATTCTCGTTGCGGGAGCCGTCTATTTCGGGAAGGCACCCTCCTCTGTGCCCGGAGA
Organism: Synergistaceae bacterium UBA5560; assembly: GCA_002425685.1. Taxonomy (GTDB): domain Bacteria; phylum Synergistota; class Synergistia; order Synergistales; family Aminiphilaceae; genus Aminiphilus. The sequence goes on from DIMS01000067.1 coordinate 39,130, forward strand.
CGGAGTGCTGCCACCCTTTTCCGAGACAAGGGTTCCCCGGCTTCTTCTCCAGGCGGAGGGGACGCAGATTCCGGCGCTTCTTCCGGAGCTGTTGGAGGAAGTGGGAAATTTTTCCGAGTTCGGCGGGATAGGGGTTTTGCTTGAGCATTCTCCCGTGGGAATTTCCGACATGCTGCGACGCTTTCTCCTTCTTGCCCGTTTCTGGGGGCGTTTCGGCGCCATCGCGGAATGGCATGATGGGACGGCACAGATGGGTTTCGTCGCCCGTCTTTCCGACGAAGACAGCGCGGCGTTGGCCCGGGGGAAGGTCCCTTCCCGGTGGAACGTTCCGCTCCCGGAGCTGGAGATACAGGTCGATTCGGGCACGGGGAACCGGGAAATGCGTTTGAAGAGAGGGAGCGTGTTCACGATCTTTCTCGACCTACGGAAAGATCTTCTTGTCGGCGCATCCTCGCCCGACCTTCTTGAGCGGACATTTTCCCTTCTTCGTGGGACGGTATCTTCTCCGGAACTTGCGTGGCGGCTGAATCCCGAATGGAGAGGTCATCTCCGGGGTGGCGATGCAGGATTCCTGACCCCTTCGGAAGGCGAACCCCCCGCGGAGACGACGATCGAGGCGGCATGGACGACGGAGGATGGAAAGGGACGTCTCGTCTGGACACTGGAGGGGCCCGGCCTGGAGCTGGATCCGGCATGGGAAGCTGCATTTGCGCCGCGTGAATGGACCGAGGCGATGCTCCTCCCCGAGCCGTTTTTTGCCGCGGTGGGAGGGATGATTCCCGAATATGCCCTTGCGATGGAACATCCGAGCGTGATGGAACTGGCACGTTCCCTCGAAAGGCTCGGACTGACCTCCGCGGATGCGGGGGCTCTGCTGGCCGGGCCGATTCTGTTTGGTGTCGGTGGCCGTGCCCAGTATCTTTCTCTTCCCGCTCCCGCTTTCGTGGCGCAGTTTCCGGGGAGAGGCGAAGTGGGCATGCGTTTCGCAAAACGGTTCTGGCGCCAGGGGCCATTTCTCTTCCTGCCCGATCCGGATCCTCTGAAGGGATTTTCCGAGGGCGGGACATCCTCCGTGCCTTTTTCTCTCGTGGTCGCTGCGTCACCGGATATGGCAGTTCTCGGTGTGGCGGAGCCCGAATCGCTGGCAGGAGGTGTTTTCCCCGCCGAGTTGGTTCCAGAGCTGAAGAACGAGAAGGCACTTCTGTGGGTCTGTTGTGATGTTGCCGCCCTGTATGAGGAGCTCTCTGGACTTCAGGCTGCGGGCAGGGTTGGAGAACAGCTCGGGTTGCGGAGAGCCGAAAACATGAATACGGTAATACGCCTGCTGGAGAAGGTGCATTCCGTGAAACGTATCGTTTTCCTGCTTTTTACCTTGGGAAAGGGTATGTTCTCTTGGAACTTCCCCGAGTCGTAGTAAGTGAACACGTCAACGTGCGAATCGAGATCACCGGCGTCCGGTTTCGAAATTTCGTCCGAAGAGCATGAAGGAGGCGTTGTGTTTTGGGGCGTAATGTGCTTGAGGTGATGCAGGAACGGGGATTCGTCGAATGGTGCAGCGCTCCCCAGGAGTTGGGGCATCTTTTCGAAACGGAAACGGTAACAGGATACATCGGGTTCGATCCCACCGGAGACAGCCTCCATGTGGGACATCTGGTGCCTATCATGGGTCTCGCCTGGCTGCAGCGATTGGGGCATCGTCCCATCGCGATCGCAGGAGCCGGAACAGGCCTGATCGGGGATCCTTCCGGAAAGAGCAGGGAGCGGAATCTCCTCACACTGGAGACGGTCGAGCAAAATCTCGTGGGCGTACGCAGGCAACTTGAGGCCTTTCTCGATTTCGACTGCGGTTCCACGAGCGCAAAAATCATCAACAACTACGACTGGCTCGGAAAGATCGGGCTTCTGGATTTTCTCCGGGACGTGGGAAAACATTTCACGGTGAATTACATGCTCTCCCGGGAATACGTGCGGAGCCGCATCGAGGATCCGGAAAAATCCATCTCCTACACGGAGTTCGGATACATGCTTCTTCAGGCCTATGACTTCTATCATCTGCGTATGGAAGAGAACTGCCGTCTCCAGATGGGCGGCAACGACCAGCAGGGGAACATCATCGCAGGAATCGACCTGATTCGGAAGAAGTCCGGTCAGGATGCCTACGGTGTCACCTATCCGCTTCTTCTCTCTGCGTCAGGGACGAAATTCGGCAAGACCGAGGATGGCGCGGTCTGGCTCGCTCCGGAGAAGACGAGCCCCTATGCCTTCTACCAGTTCTGGATCAACGCGGATGATCGGGACGTCTCCAAACTGCTCCGGTTGTTCACGTTTCTGCCGTTGGAGGAGATTGTGGCCGTCGAGACGGAACATGCACGGAGGCCAGAAACGAGGGAAGCCCAGCGAATTCTTGCCTGGGAGGTCACGAAGACGGTCCACGGGGAGGCTGCAGCTCGGGAGGCGCGGCGCGCCAGTGAGATTCTCTTCGGGGGGCAGTTCGCTCCCGAAGACCTTACCATGGAGATGCTCCGGGTCCTGGAGAGAGAAGTCCCCTGCAGTGATGTGGAAAAGCTCTCCGTGCCCGTGACGGATGTCCTGGCGGAGTGTGGCGCCTGTGGCAGCAAGGGAGAGGCCAAGAGACTCGTCCGGGGGGGCGGCGTGCTCCTGAACGGTGGCAGGATTGCCGATGAGAACGCTCTCGTGGATACTGCCCACGTTCTTCACGGCGGGTACCTCTTCTTCCGTCTCGGCAAGCGGCGTTTCCACATGGTCCGAGTACGAGAAAAAAGCAAGCAGTGACGCGCCATTTTCCCAGGGGCGTTCCGGATGATGCCCCTCATCATCCAGGGAAGGGGCAGACCTCGAGGGAGGTGGCTCGGTGAAACAGACCATCACATGGTGCGTGTCGAAGGAATGCACGCCCTGGGAACGTATTGTCCTGCGGGGGTTCGCACGGCAGATTCGCTCTTCCGGCGAGGATGTGCGTATCCTCGACGCCGGTGCGGGAGCGTGGAACGAAGCGTTGCCTGTGGAGTATTGGCATGCTTTGGGACAGGGCGAACGTCTGGCGAAGATCCTTTTTTCCGGGCGACTGTGGCATTTCTGGGGAAAGCTGCCTCCCTGGTCGGGAGTGGTGGCGTTGCGGGCCCGAACCGTGCACACTCAATGGAGAACCTTCGACCGGTGGGTCGGGTTTCCCAGCGTCGTTTCCCAACACCAGACGCGACAGGCGGAGACCTACCTGCCGCCACTGTTCGACAAGCAGCTCTTGTGGAACCTTGAAGCGTCCCTTCCCGCCGCCGGTGGCGAAGGGCCTCACGTGGCGGTTCTGGCACCGTCGCAGAGGCGCTGGTCTCCAGGGTGCCAGGAGATGTTGCGGGAGAGACGGCGTGCCGCTCTCTGGATCGCCCTGGGGCTGCCGCCGGACAGAGAAAGCGAGACACTGCCCGTCAACGACGGACTCTTCGTGCACTGGCGGGAACGAGGAGGTCTCCTCGTCCTTCCCGCCCAGCCCGATGCGGCCGATTCGTGGCTTGCCGCCGAGGCGGCGTTGCTTGCGGTCGCGACGGTGAGCGAACCTTCCCCCTTTATGGATGAACTCCTGGGGCGGGACGGGTATGTCGCTGTGGATCTCAGAGGAACGAGTGGCGTGGTGTCGGCGTGGAAAGAGGCTGTGGAGCGGGGGCTCGGTGCGGAGGGACGGACGGTGGCGGCGAGGGCCCGACATCGTATCGAGGAGGAGTTTCCCCCGTCGCGGTCCCTCGGGGCTCTCTTGGCACTCTACAACACACTGCGGGGTGTGGAGCATTGAGAGCACTTCTCTGGTTGGTGCGTTTTCTCGATGGCTGGGTACGGCCCGGATGGCGTTCCCGTACGGTGCGGAATGTTCTCGGGGGGCTTTTGTCCACCTTGCATCCCAGAAGCGGCGTGGCACTTCGAAATCTCCAGGCTGCCTACCCCGAGTCGGATGAGGCGTGGAGAAGGCAGATCCTGGGAAAACTCTACGAGCACATCGCGTGGAGCACCGCTGAATATTTTGCGCTTCAGAGAAATCCGGAGGAAGTGCTTCAATGGTTTTCCCCCGGGAGAGGGGTGGAGCTGCTCGATGACTACGCCGCCCGGAAAAAAGGACTCATCGTGCTCACAGCCCATTTGGGCAACTGGGAATTGCTTGCGGGATGGCTGGCTGGACGGGGCTATCCCATCCATTCCATCGTGAGGCGACACGACGACCCCCTCATGGAGGAAATGACCGAGGCCCACAGACGAAGAGTGGGCCTCGTCACCATCTCCAAGAACGAGCACATGAAGAAAGTCGTGGATCTTCTCCGCAAAGGGGCCTTCGTGGGCATCCTCGCGGATCAGAAAGCGAGTCCTCCGGAGGGGATCATGGCCCCTTTCTTCGGCATTCCCAGTCTTACCTACGTGGGGGCGGCGGCTCTCGGCATCCTCGCCGGAGTACCTGTCGTTCCCGTGGCCTCGTGGAGGAAGGAGCCCTTTCGCCATGAGATTGTGGCCAGCGCACCCCTTTGCGTGCCCCAGGGAATGGCCCGGAGCGAGATCATCTCCAAAATGACCGAAGAAGCCAACCTTCGCATAGAAGAATTCGTCCGACAGAATCCGGAGCAGTGGCTTTGGCTGCACCGCCGGTGGGATTTCTGACGCCTAGTGCCCCTTGTCCGACATAAGGGTCCCCGCAATGGCGTAGTCGTCCTTTTCCATCTCGCTGAGAATGATACGCACCGTTTCGGGGGGAGCGGCGAGGCTTTCGGTGATCGCTTTCGTCACGGATGCGACGAGAAGACGTTTCTGTTCCAATGTCCTTCCCTTGATCAAATGAATTTCCACGATAGGCATGGGAAAACCTCCTTCAAGCTCAATATGCGGCGACACTCGACCGCGTGTGTCGGAGCGCTGTCGACCGAGAACATCATAGCCCTTTTTCGACGAAGAAAAAAGAGAACGGGACTTTCGGAACTTGCGTCTCGGGCAATCTTGCGATAAGGTTTTATCGAGGTGATGTGGAGTTTTTCGATTTTTGGAGTGTCTACGGGAAAGGAGATGACGGACTTGTTTTTCGAGCTGCTCACGAACGGCGATGTCGTCCGGTTGCCCGGCGAAGTATCCGTCATGAACCTGCCCGAGAGGGGCCGGCCCCACGTGGTTCTTCTCGCCCAGTACAACCGTGTTCTCGTTGGTACCGACCAGTTCGAGAGCTTCGAACGGTGGCTGTGGGGAAAGCCGGACGGTTCCGAATGGGAGGAGATCTCCCTGTACGAGGGAATGTCCAAGAAATTGCATGTGCCTTTCCTGGGAGATGTCCACATCAAATCTTCCGTCGTGACGCTGTTGCGCAGGGAATTGCTGAACCGCCTTTCGCCGCCGGGGAATCACGATGCAGCGGCGGCGTTGGTGCGCGATGCGTTGCAGGAGGATTCCACCTGTGTTCTCGCACCGTTGCTGAAAGACGAAGAAACCTTTCGGGAGATGGTGGAAGAGGACGTGATCCTTCGGGCCGCATATTGGGGTTTTCGTATGGGGTTGCTCTGGGGTGGCCCCGAAATGATTCTCCGCATCAAAATGTGGGTTCGTCTTGCCCGGCTCTCTTTTGATTCTGCACTCCGTTTCCCGCGCATGTGGTTTTTTCTCACGGGACAGCCGGATGAAACTTCCGTGACGGACCTTCTGGGTATCGGTTTTTCCGGAGAGCAGCTTCGTTCCTTGGACGGGGAGGATGGAAACCCTGTCTTACTCAAGGGACCTGGAGGCTACCTGATTCAGGCCTGGCACAACGGATTGGGGCGGAGCGGCAAGGAGGAGCATGTCCCTCTCCGTGTATGGCTCTATCTCACTGTCTCCATGTGGGATGACCTGAGAGGGAAAAAGGGCCTGTCTCTTCGGGAAATGGTCTTCGCCGCCTGGGGTTTTCTGGAGGCGACCGATGCGTGGGAGCGGATGAGAATCTATGGTGGGACGTCTCTCGTGACAGGTCTTTCTCCTGTATAGAGAAAAAGCACTTCTGTGGAGAAGAAACGATGATGTGCTTTCGGGCCTGTGCAATACGTGAACAATTGCACACAGGGGGAGGCTTGTCTCTGCGGAGAAAACGTTGTACTATACTTAGCGGAACGTCAGTTACGAAACGATTACTTGAAACAGAGTGAAGCGGATACGGATGCAGAAAATAGGTTTCGGGGAGGTTGCGGTGTGCTGGAACGGATAGCCCGAGTGCGCCAAATTCTCAAGGAACGGCCTGTCATTCCGGCAATACGGACCGGACGGGACATCACGAGGCTTTTCAAAGGTGCGCCGCGGTGCGTTTTCGTTTTGGAAAGTTCGATCCTTGACCTCCAGAAAAACGTTGCTCAGTTGTCCGAAGCGGGACATGTCGTTTTCGTCCACGTGGATTTGGTGGAAGGACTGAAGACGGATCCTGCGGGGATTCATTATCTGGTTGATACGATTGCCCCGCATGGGGTCATCAGCACGCATCGGACTGTTCTTGAATGGGCGAAGAAAGCGGGTTTATTGCGGGTGCTCCGCGTGTTTCTCCTTGATTCGGAGGCTTTGCGCAAAGGACGTGACCTGGCTGCACAGAGCACGCCTGATTTTGTCGAAGTCCTTCCGGCATTGAGTGTTCCGCTTTTGCCGGAGCGTATGCTCAAGGACATGGCGGTTCCTCTTATTGCCGGGGGGCTCGTTACGGAAATCGGTGAGGTACACAGCATTCTCAAACGCGGTGCCGTAGGAGTTTCGACAAGCCAAAGCGTGTTGTGGTGAGATTTTTCTGGGGTTCTGGAGGAGCGCGATTCTTTCACTTGGCCGGAGGGAGCTGTTATGTCCGGCGAGAGTGTGTCGACCGGAGATCACGGTAGAAAAAGTTTTGATGATTTTGTTTGCGACGGCCCTCTAGAGAGAAAAGAGAGCAGGCGCCGGTCAGATGACCGTGTTGCGTGCTCTCTTTTTTATTCTTGTTTAATTATTAATTTTTTATGAAGGGGCGAAGGGGGGTGTATGCGAGGAAGACTGCGCCGTCACCGGAGTGTTGCGACTGATCGATTTCCGATCAAGTAAAGGAGGGGTACTCGTATGTGGAAGCGCATTATCGTCGGTGCGTTCGGTGGTGCCTTTGCGGGCGTGGGTGTCTTTGTCATCTGGCCTTCAGTGCTCTATCATCTCAATTGGTGGGGCGGCTTCTTCGCCGCCGGTACGATCATTCCGATCGCTTGGTTCATCAATCATTTCTGCGGCGCGATTCCCAACGATCCCGAGGGGTCCTGGGTGGATATGGCCTTCCCCATCGGACTGTCCGCCATATTCGGCGGCATCGTCCAGGTCACCAAGGATGGCCCCGTCCGGGCTGCTCATGGTATCTTCACCGGCGGCAATCCCCTTCCCTCCATGCAGACGCTTGCCGTTCAGTTCGTCGGCGCCTGCATCGGCGGACTCCTGGCCTACTGGCTCCTGAGCGCCGGCAAGAAGGAGGCGTAGAACGATGACTGGTTGGACCACTGCAAACATCCTCTCGACTCTCTTTGGTGCGGCGCTCTTCCCCTTCATGATCGCCGTGGCCTGGGGAAAGATGGTCGAAGTGTTCGGCGCCGCGGGCGGCTGGGTCGCCGGATTCTGGATTGTCGGCGTCTCCTGGCTTCTCAATCACGGGCTCGGCCTGCACCATCAGGCGGGTGATGTGTGGATCGACATGGCCATGGCTGCCTTCGTCGGTCTCTTCGTTCAAAGCACGCTGGCGGGTGGAAAGCCCGGCAAGGCGGTGCCCGCGCTCATTTCGGGCGTTCTCGGCGGTCTTCTCGGCGGTCTGATTCTCTCGATCATGGCATAATCCACTTCATGGCGGAAACTTTGTTTCCGCCATGAAGTCTTTTTGGAGCAGATACAATCCGGAAAAATCAACCGAATGAAAGGTGGGCGCACCACATGAAGAAACTCATGAACAAGGTGGATGACATTGTTGTCGAATCCCTGGCGGGACTCGAGGCTGCCCATTGTGATCTCGTGAAGCTCCATCCTTCCATCAAGGCGGTTCTTCGGGCCGATGCTCCCAACTGTAAGGTTGCGGTCATCTCCGGAGGCGGCAGCGGTCACGAACCACTCCACGGCGGTTTTGTGGGGTTCGGCATGCTTGATGCGGCCTGCCCGGGCGAAGTCTTCACCTCCCCCACGCCGGATCAGATGTACGAGGCGGCAAAGGCGGTTCAGGGTGGCAAGGGTGTTCTTTTCATCGTCAAGAATTATACCGGCGACGTCATGAATTTCCAGATGGCTGCGGACATGCTCGCGGGTGAGGGAATCCCCGTCGCCCAGGTCGTCATCGACGATGACGTGGCTGTCCAGGATTCTCTCTACACTGCGGGCCGTCGCGGCGTGGGCGGGACCGTGCTCGCCGAGAAGATCGTCGGGGCCATGGCGGAACTCGGTGCATCCCTCGACGAAGTGAAAGCCGTTTGCGAGAAGGTGAATGCCAACGTGCGCACCATGGGTATGGCGTTGACCTCCTGTGCCGTTCCGGCTGCGGGCAAGCCGACTTTCGATCTTCCCGAGGACGAGATGGAGATCGGCATCGGTATTCATGGAGAGCCCGGCCGGAAGCGGATGAAAATGATGTCCGCCAAGGAGATCGTGGAGATGATGGCTGGTGCGATCGTGAACGACCTCCCCTTCTCCGAGGGCGATGAAGTGGTGGCATTCGTCAACGGAATGGGCGGAACACCTCTCATTGAACTCTATCTCCTGTACAACGATCTCGTGAAGTTCCTCGATGCGAAGAAAATCCGCATTGCCCGGAAACTTGTGGGGAATTACATCACGAGCTTGGAAATGCAGGGATTCTCCATCACATTGCTCAAGCTCGACAGCCAGCTCAAGGCGCTTTGGGATTATCCCGTTCACACGCCGGCCCTTCGTTGGGGAAAGTAGGTCCTTTGGATGCCCATGAACGTCGAGCAGGCGCGTAAGGTTTTCGAGCGCGTAACGGAAGCCATCATCTCGCACAAGGAATACTTGACGGAGCTCGACTCGGCCATTGGTGATGCCGACCACGGCATCAACATGAGTCGTGGATTTACGAAAGCTCAAGAAAAAATCAAGGCGGGGGCTTACACGGAGGTCGGTGGTGTTTTCAAGGATGTGGCCATGACGCTCATGGGTTCCGTCGGCGGGGCCTCGGGACCACTCTATGGAACTCTGTTCATGCGCATGTCCATGAAATTCGGGACGAAGCAGGAAGTGGACAGCGCCGATTTCGTGGAGGCTTTCGAAGAGGGATTGAAAGGAATTCTTGCTCTCGGCAAGGCGCAACTCGAGGACAAGACCATGGTGGATGCGTTGACACCGGCGCTGGAAGCCATGAAAGCCGCCGCGTCGAATGGCGAGGATCTCCCGGCGGTTCTCGAAAAAGGGATCGCTTCCGCCGAAGAAGGCATGAAGCGCACCATTCCCCTTGTGGCGAAAAAGGGCCGTGCCAGCTATTTGGGAGAACGTTCTGCAGGACATCAGGATCCCGGAGCTACTTCCACGTTTCTCATCCTTTCGGCAATGCTCGAAGGCCTGAGGGAATAAGCGCGTGATCGGCATTCTCGTTGTCTCTCACAGTGCCAAGGCGGCGGAGGGTATCGCGGAGATCGCTTCGCAGATGAGTGGCGGTATCGTCCCCGTTTGTGCCGTGGGCGGAACCGAAGAAGGAGGATTGGGAACCTCCGTGCCGGGTATTGTCGAGGCCCTCGGAGGGCTGCTGGAAAAAGCGGAGGGAGTCGTTCTCGTTCCTGATTTGGGGAGCGCCGTTCTTTCCGCCCGATCCGCCCTGGAATTTCTCGGTGACGATGCCAAGAAGGTGCTCATTGTCGATGCACCTGTCCTGGAAGGCGCGATGATGGCGAGTGTCGAAGCCAGCATCGGCTCTTCCTTGGAGCGCGTCGCTCAGGTTGCCGGGGAGGCGCGCCTGCTCAGCAAGCTTTCCCGGTAAAATGCGGTGTTCGTATCTGTGGGAATTGGGTCGGGAAATTCGTGGACAGAAGAAGAGGAGGAGATGTGCGGTGACGGAGAAGAAATATGTCGTGGCCATTGACCAGGGAACGACGAGCACTCGTTGTATGGTGTTCGATTCCAAGGGACTGCCCGTTTGCTCCGACCAGATGGAACATGCGCAGATTTACCCGAAGCCCGGTTGGGTTGAGCATGATGCCATGGAAATCTGGTCCCGCACGCAGGATGTCATTCGCGGCGCGTTGAAAAAAGGCAAGATCGATCCCGAGGAGATCGCGTCCATCGGTGTTACGAATCAGCGCGAAACCACCGTTGTCTGGGAGAAGGCCACGGGGAAACCTATTTACAATGCCATCGTCTGGCAGTGTATGCGGACCCAGGAGTTCTGCGAAGAATGGAAGAACACGCCCGGATGGGGTCAGGACATTACCGGTTGCGGGAAGGTGAAGGATCACACGGGCTTGCTTATCAGTCCCTATTTTTCGGGAACCAAGATCAAATGGATCCTCGATCACGTACCAGGTTCCCGGGAAAAAGCCGCGAAGGGTGAACTGCTCTTCGGCAATATCGACACATGGGTCATCTGGAACATCACCGGCGGCCCCAACGGCGGCGTGCATGTCACCGACGTTTCCAACGCGTCCAGAACCCTTCTCATGAACATTGAGACCCTCAAGTGGGACGAGGAGATGGCCAAATTCCTCGACGTTCCTCTTGCGATGCTGCCCCAGATCAAGCCGTCGAGTTTCGTTTACGGCAGTACGAAGAAGGATGGTCCCTTCGGCGCCGAGATTCCCGTGGCGGGAGACCTGGGCGACCAGCAGGCCGCTCTCTTCGGTCAGGCCTGCTTCGGCAAGGGTGATGCGAAGAACACCTACGGAACGGGTTGCTTCATGCTCATGAACATCGGAGAGACCCCCACGCCGTCGAAAAACGGGCTGCTCACGACTGCCGGTTACAGCCTCGCCGAGGGCAAGTGCACCTATGCTCTCGAAGGGTCCATCGCCATCACCGGTGCGGCCGTACAGTGGCTCCGGGACAATCTGCGGCTCTTCGACGACGCACCCGACAGCGAGCATTTTGCCCGCAAGGTCGATGACTGCGGCGGTATCTATTTCGTTCCCGCGTTCTCCGGGCTCTATGCTCCCTATTGGGATATGAGCGCCCGCGGGGCGATTGTCGGCCTGACACGCTACATCCGCAAAGAGCACATTATCCGTGCGACGCTGGAAAGCATCTGCTTCCAGACCAGAGATGTTCTTGAGGCCATGAACAAGGATTCCGGCGTCGAGCTTTCCGCGCTGAAGGTTGACGGTGGCGCGGTGAAGAATAATCTGCTCATGCAGATGCAGGCGGATATCCTGGGCGTCACGGTGGATCGTCCCGTGGTCAACGAAACCACTGCTCTCGGTGCTGCCTATGCGGCAGGCCTTGCGGTCGGTTTCTGGAAGAGCACGGATGAATTGAAGCACCACTGGGCGAGCGATCGCCAGTTCGATGCTCTCATGGAGGCAGGAAAGCGGGAGGGCCAGTACAAAGGCTGGAAAAAGGCCGTTGACAAGGCCAAGGGGTGGACGGAATAGTCCTTAACCTGTATGTAACGCCTGTGTAAAAGACCTTCCTATCGAATACGTGCGATCAGAGAGCGAGAGGGTGCACGCAGAAGTTGCGTGCACCCTCTCGCTCGTACTTTCTCTCCGAGAATGCGGAATCAAAAATGGGGGCGGTGGAAGTGATTCAAAGGCTCTTCGATGTGATCATCATCGGAGCCGGCATCGTAGGGGCGGCGCTGGCCAGGGAGCTTTCGGCGTATGCGATGCGCGTTGCGGTGTTGGACAAGGCTGCGGAAATTCCTTCCGGAGCGAGTCGGGCGAACAGTGCCATGATTCATGCCGGTTATGACGATAAACCGAGAACACAGAAGGCGCGATTCTGTCCTTCCGGGAACAGGCGTTTTCACGAACTGCAGGGATCGCTCGACTTCACCCTTCGGGAATGTGGTTCCTACGTCTGCGCCTTCGAAGAGGACGAGATTCGTCATCTGGATGTACTGCTGGATCAGGGAAGAAGGAACGGTGTCCCCGGAATGGAGATCATTTCCGGCGATACGCTGCGTGACAGAGAGCCTCATGCGAGCCGCGAGATCCGGGCGGCGCTCTGGGCACCGAGCGGAGCAATCGTGAACAACTTCGAAGCCGTCGTGGCGTTCATGGACAACGCGCAGCAGAACGGTGTGGAACTTTTCCTTGAGACGCAAGCGACGGGGCTTCTCTGCTCAGAGGAAAAACAGGAGGTTTTCGGTGTCGAGACGACCAAGGGACGCTTTCTCGCACCGGTGGTGATCAATGCGGCGGGAGTCCATGCGGGGGAGATCTCCCGGATGGCCGGAGAAGAGAGCGTGCGCATCCGGCCCACCAGAGGAGAGTATTTTATCACGGACAAAACGGTGGGACACCTCGTGAAGGGATTTTTCTTCGCCTGCCCGAGCACGAAGGGAAAAGGAATCACCGTTGCAAGCACTGCCGAGCATAATCTGCTCATTGGTCCGACCTCCACACCGCAGACCGATTTGGAAGATACCTCCACAACGATGAAGGGACTCGAAGAGGTGCTCGATGGGGCGAGGAAACTTGTTCCCGACATTCCTCCGGGAGCGGCCATCACCTCTTTTGCCGGCGTGAGAGCCAACACGCTTTCCGGCGATTTCAACATCGCCGTTCTCCGAAAGCCCCGCGGCTTCGTCAACGTTGCGGGAATCAAATCTCCGGGTTTTACCAGCGCCCCTGCCATCGCGCTCCACGTGGTGGAGATGCTCCGGGAGGAGCTTTCCGACAGGGTGATCATGACACCCAATCCGCGTTTCGTTCCCGAAAGAACACACATTCCCCGATTCGCGGAGCTCTCCATGGAGGAGCGAGAGGCACTCGTGCGGCGGGATCCCCGCTTTGCTCAGATCGTCTGTCGCTGCGAGACCGTCACGGAGGCGCAGGTTGTAGAGGCCATCCGGCGAGGTGCTCGTACGGTCGCGGCAGTCAAGATCTGGACAAGAGCCGGGGCTGGGCGTTGTCAGGGCGGATTCTGCGGGCCTCGCGTGGCGGACATTCTTGCCCGGGAACTCGGGATTCCCCTTGAGGAAGTGACTCGGCACGGCGGGCACTCGAGGCTTCTCGTGGGGCGTACCAAGGAGTATTGGTTCAGGGGGAACGAATGATGACAGACATCAGAATCGATGTGGCGGTCATCGGGGCGGGTCCTGCGGGTGTTGCCGCCGGAATCGGCGCACGGGAGGCCGGTGCGGAACATGTGGTCGTCTTCGAAAGGGACTGGGATCTGGGGGGAATCCTGCAGCAGTGCATCCACCCAGGATTCGGCCTGCACACGTTCAAGGAAGAGTTGACAGGGCCGGAGTACATGCACCGGTGGATTGAACGGGCACACGGCGCAGGGGTTACGTTTCGGACGAACACAATGGTGTTCAGGATGGAGGAAGACGGATCTTTCTGGACGATGAACCCCGACGAAGGAATTCAGCATGTCCACGCAGGAGCAGTTGTGCTGGGCATGGGGTGCCGGGAGCGCCCTCTCGGTGCCATTCGTGTTCCCGGCAGCAGGCCTGCCGGCATTTACACGGCGGGGACGGCCCAACGCTTTGTCAACATGGAGGGCTACATGCCGGGAAACCGCGTGGTGGTTCTCGGTTCGGGGGACATCGGTCTCATCATGGCCCGGAGAATGATGTGGGAAGGTGCTTCCGTGGAGGGCGTTTTCGAGATAATGTCCTGGCCGGGGGGCCTGCGGAGGAACATTGCGCAATGCCTCGACGACTACGACATCCCCTTCCACCTGGATCACACGGTCACCCAGGTTCACGGAAAGGACCGCCTTGAGGGTGTGACCGTGGCGAAGGTCGACGCGAACAAAAAGCCCATCCTCGGAACAGAGCGATTCGTCGCTTGCGACACACTGCTTCTCGCGGTGGGATTGATACCGGAGAACGAGCTTTCCCGTATGGCAGGGGTTCAGATCCATCCCGTGACGGGAGGTCCGGTGGTCAATCAGTGTCTGCAGACAACGCGGGAGAACGTGTTTGCGGCGGGAAACGTGGTGATCGTCTATGACCTTGTGGATTGGGTCAGCGCGGAAGGATACAAGGCTGGAAAAAACGCGGCGTTGTTCGCTCTCGACGGATTACCCAAGGCGACGCGCCGTTTCGATGTCCGAGGTGGGGAAAATGTTCGCCTTTTCTCCCCCCAGTGGCTTTCCGACCAGGAGGATGCGACGATTTTCCTTCGCGTGACGAAACCTATCGAACAACGGTGCCGCGTTACCGCTGATCATGGTTTGTTCTCCAAAACGTTGCGTTATGCGCGTCCGGGAGAGATGAACGAGGTGCACATCAAGGCGGAGCAGTTGCGGATGTTGCCTCCGGATGTCAGAGAAATCATCGTTGACGTCGAGGAGGAGTGAGAGTCATGACGGAGCGTGAAACGAGAAAGTTCATCTGTGTTTCCTGCCCGGTGGGATGCATGCTCACCGTACACATGGAAGAGGGGCGGATCGTGAAAGTCGAGGGCAACGCCTGTATGCGTGGCGAGGCCTACGCAGAGGCGGAGGTACGAAATCCCACACGTGTCTTTGCCAGCACCGTCAAGGTTTCCGGGGGCTTGCTTCCGGTCGTGCCTGTGCGGAGCAGGAGTGCCGTTCCCAAGGAAAAACTGTTCGATATCGCCCGAGAAGTGGCCCGAGTCGTCGTCGAGGCCCCTGTCAAAATCGGCCAGGTCGTCCTCGTCGATGTCTGCGGGACGGGCGTGGATATCGTCGCAAGTCGCTCCCTCGAAGCGGAGGAGAAGCGAGCCGGCTGAAGAGTGGGTGACTTATCGGACGTATCGTGGGAAACTGTCTTGCAAGAACGTAGAGAAAACATGCAGGAGGAGAGTGGAATAGGGTGAGTCAACGGATCGTGGAGGTAAAAAACCCTCATGGGTTGCACGCCAGGCCCGCGGCGCTTTTTGTGCAGAAAGCCGCATCCTTCCCTGGAAAAATCGTGGTCGAAAAGGGGGGCAAGGAGGCGGATGCCAAGAGCATCCTGGGAATCATGAGTATGGGCATCGAATGTGGCGATACGATCACCCTCAAGGGCGAGGGCGACCAAATCGAGCCGGTGTTCGACGCTCTCGAAGCAATCGCACAGGACACGTCTATCTGAGCGTTTCTGGAAAGCGTGCCCGTTTTTCCAAAAGAGCTCTTTCTTCGTTATTCCCTTTGTGCTTTGAGGGAGGAAAACGAGGAAGGCGCTCTTTCTTTTTTTGCGTGGCACTTTTGATTGCGGTATCGGCGTTCCCGTTCGCTCTTTCCCGCAGGCTGTGTATACCGGTCTGTGAAAATCCTCCTGATCAAAAATATTTCAAAAAATCCCCTTGCTTCTTCATCTCCAAGTGTTTCAAAAAGATCAGTAAAAGTCAGGTATAAAAAAGGAAGAAGAGGGGGTTGACGTGAGTTAGCGAGGCTGGTAGTATCTCCCCTGCGCGCTCCGGAAGGGCCGCGAGGTAACAGCACCTTGACAAGTTCGAAGGCAGCAAAGAGAGAGACGGGAAGGGCGAACTCGGAGTCGTGGAGCCGTAGGGGAGCGATCTTTTTATGGTGAAGCGTGAAGGGGAAGCCCTATCGGCGGAAGCCGAACAAAGAGCAGCAGGAAAACTCTGGAGAGTTTGATCCTGGCTCAGGACGAACGCTGGCGGCGTGCCTAACACATGCAAGTCGGACGGGCATTGGGTGGAAGCTTGCTGAAGCCTGGTGTTAGTGGCGGACGGGTGAGTGACGCGTGAGGACCTATCCGGACGAGGGGGACAACAGTTGGAAACGGCTGCTAAGACCCCATAAGCCGAGAGGTGAAAGGGAGCGATCCGCTTCCGGAGGGACTCGCGGGCTATCAGCTGGTTGGTGGGGTAACGGCCTACCAAGGCGAAGACGGCAAGCCGGCCTGAGAGGGCGACCGGCCACACTGGAACTGAGATACGGTCCAGACTCCTACGGGAGGCAGCAGTGGGGAATATTGGGCAATGGGGGAAACCCTGACCCAGCGACGCCGCGTGGAGGAAGAAGTCCCTCGGGATGTAAACTCCTGTTGTGTGGGAAGAAGCGAGTGACGGTACCACACGAGGAAGCCCCGGCAAACTACGTGCCAGCAGCCGCGGTAATACGTAGGGGGCGAGCGTTGTCCGGAATCACTGGGCGTAAAGGGCACGCAGGCGGACCGACAGGTCGTTTGTGAAAGGCGAGGGCTTAACCCTTGTTTGCGGACGAAACCGTTGGACTGGAGTACCGGAGAGGGAAGTGGAATTCCCGGTGTAGCGGTGAAATGCGTAGATATCGGGAGGAACACCAGTGGCGAAGGCGGCTTCCTGGCCGGATACTGACGCTCAAGTGCGAAAGCTGGGGGAGCGAACGGGATTAGATACCCCGGTAGTCCCAGCCGTAAACGATGAATGCTAGGTGTGGGTGCCGTCGGGCATCCGTGCCGGAGTTAACGCGATAAGCATTCCGCCTGGGGAGTACGGTCGCAAGACTGAAACTCAAAGGAATTGACGGGGGCCCGCACAAGCGGTGGAGCACGTGGTTTAATTCGATGCAAACCGAAGAACCTTACCTGGGTTTGACATGCACGTGGTACGGATCTGAAAGGTGAAGGACCCTCATTTCGGTGGGGGAGCGTGCACAGGTGCTGCATGGCTGT
>DIMS01000074.1 GCA_002425685.1 Synergistaceae bacterium UBA5560
ATCCCGCCACGGACTTCTTCGCCCTCTTGAGAAGGGGACGCTGTCCGGTAATCGTGGTGAGTTCCTCCATGGCGACGTTCATGAACTTCATGTCCTGTTTCGCCTCGTTGACACCGATGTTCACGATGACCTTTTCGAGGCGCGGGACTTCCATGACGTTCTTGTAGCTGAACTTCTGCCGCAAGCGAGGAACGATCTCTGTGGAGTACTTTTCTTGGAGTCTCGGAATCATGGCGTCGTTCCTCCCCGCTTACACCTTGTCCATGATCTCGTTACACTGTTTGCAGACCCGGACCTTCTTGCCGCTCTCCAGAAACGCCCGGCCGACGCGCGTGTTCTTACCGCAGGCGGGACAGACCAGCATGACCTTGCAGGCATAGATAGGCGCCTCCTGCTTGACGATGCCGCCCTTGGGGCTCTTCTGGGTAGGACGGACATGTTTGGTCACGATGTTCACACCCTCGACGAGCAGTGCATCACGATCGGGGAAACGCCGAAGCACCTTCCCCTCGACTCCCTTGTATTTCCCGGAGATCACGCGAACGCGATCTCCCTTCTTGATCCGCATTTTGCTCATTCCATCCGCCTCCCTACACGACCTCAGGAGCGAGGGAAACGATCCGCATATACCGCTTCTCCCGAAGCTCCCGGGCGACAGGACCGAAAATGCGGGTTCCCTTCGGGTCACCGTTGTTGTCGATGATGACGGCCGCATTGTCATCGAAACGGACGTAGCTTCCGTCCCGTCTCCGCACTTCCTTCTTCGTCCTCACCACCACGGCCTTGACGACTTTTCCCTTTTCGGTATTGCTGTTGGGAATGGCTTCCTTCACGGAGGCCACGATGATGTCTCCGATGGAGCCGAAGCGCCTTCTGCTGCCACCAAGGACCTGGATGCACATGATCTTCTTGGCTCCCGTGTTGTCCGCCACGTTGAGCATGGTCCGGAGCTGGATCATGGACTAGGCCCCCCCCCGCGCGGGCTGCTCGTCGAGAAGCACGGGTGCCTTCTCGATGACCTCTGCGACAGTCCAGCGCTTGTGACGGCTCAAAGGACGGCATTCCTTGATGAGAACCTTGTCACCCTTGCCACAGACGTTCTCCTCGTCATGCGCCATGTACTTCTTGGCCCGAATGACAGGTTTGTCGTAGAGAGGATGCTGCGCCATACGGTCGACGCGCACCACTACCGTCTTCTGCATCTTGTCGCTCACGACGATGCCCACCCGCGTCTTGCCGCGGGAAACGTTTTCCTCCATCGTCCGCTACCTCCTCACGACGGAGCTCGTAAGCCCCAGCTCTTTGTCCCGCATGACGGTAAGAACCTTGGCGATGGATCTTTTCACGTCACCGATTCTTCCGGTGTTGCCCAACTGACCGATCGCATGCTGAAAGCGAAGATTGAAGAGCTCTTCCTTGTATTGGCGATGCTTGTCCCGGAGCTCGTCCAGCGTCAGATCCCGCAAGTCCTTTGCCTTCATCGCTTACTCACCACCCAATCCCTCGCGGGCGACCAGGCGCACCTTGATGGGAAACTTGTGTGCCGCCGTATGGAACGCCGCCTCGGCGACATCCCGGGGAACACCGGCAATCTCGAACATGATGCGCCCTCGCTTCACGGGAGCGACCCAGTATTCCGGGCTTCCCTTCCCTTTTCCCATTCGCGTTTCCAGGGGTTTCCTCGTAAGTGCCACGTCCGGGAAGATGCGAATCCAGATTTTGCCGCCCTTGCGCATTTTCCGGGAGATGGCCACACGGGCTGCCTCGATCTGTCTGGCGGTAATCCATGCACCTTCAAGAGCCTGCAATCCGAAATCACCGAAGGCGACGTACTCGCCTCCCTTGGTCATTCCCCGAAGAGGGCTTCGGAAGGGCTTGCGATACTTTACACGTTTCGGGCTCAGCATTTCCGCTTACCCCCTTTCGTCGGCCTGAGTCTGTGCGGCCACACGACGGGTCTTTCGGGCGGCATCGGCTTTGTAGATCCACACTTTGACGCCGATGACGCCGTAGATGGTGCGTGCCACAGCCAAACCGTAGTCAATATCCGCGCGCAACGTGGAAAGAGGGAGCTGGCCCTCAAGATACCACTCGGTTCTGGCGATTTCCGCGCCGCCGAGACGTCCGGAGCACTGAATCTTGATTCCCTTCGCCCCGGATTTCATGGCCCGGAAAATGGCCTGCTTCATGGCACGGCGGAAACTGATGCGACGCTCAAGCGCGGAGGCGACTCCTTCCGCGACGACCTGGGCATCCGTGTCGGGATGCTTGATCTCCTGAACGTTGATCATGACCCGCGCACCGGTCAGCTTCTGCAGATCCTCACGAACGTTCTGGATCTCCTGACCGCCTTTGCCGATGACGACACCAGGCCGGGCGGTCCAAACCGTAAAGCGCATGACGTTACCGATGCGCTCAATCTCCACACGGGAAACACCCGCGTGTTTCCAGCGATCCTTGATCCACTCGCGGAGCTTGAGATCCTCGTGCAGGTTCTTCGCATAGGCCTTCCCGTCCGCATACCAGCGCGACTCCCAGTCGCGAATGACACCGATTCGGTATCCTACCGGATGTATTTTCTGACCCAACGTGCGTCCCCTCCTTACCGTTCCGCTACGACCACGGTGATGTGACTCGTTCGATGGCGATAGGGATGCGCACGCCCCATTGAAACCGGACGAAAACGCCGCATGACAGGCCCCTGATCCGCCACGGCCTTGACGACGAACAACTTGTCCACATCCATGCCGAAATTGTGATCCGCGTTGGCCACGGCGCTCTTCAGCACCTTCTCGACGATCCGAGCGGCCTTCTTCGGGGTGAACCGAAGTGCCAACAACGCCTTATCGACTGATTTACCGTGAACGAGTTGCATCATCTGCCGCACCTTCAAGGGGGAGATTCGCACCTGCCGGGCTTCGGCTCGTGCTTCCATTCCCGTTCCCTCCTCTTTACTTCACCTTGCTGGAGCGCTCTTGTCCGGCGTGACCGCCGAAGCGCCTCGTGGGGGCGAATTCGCCGAGCTTGTGTCCGACCATGTTCTCGCTGACGTACACGGGAATGTGGGTCTTCCCGTTGTGCACCGCAATGGTATGCCCCACCATGTTCGGAAGGATGGTGGAACGCCGCGACCAAGTCTTCAGAACCCGCTTCTTTCCGGATTTGTTCATCTCGTCAATTCTCTTGGAGAGCTTGAGATCAACGAAGGGGCCTTTCTTCAATGATCGTGCCATCTGTCTTCCCGCACCTCCTCGTTCCTATTTCTGATGCCGGCGACGCACGATATGTTTGTCCGACGGCTTGCGTTTCCGCGTGCGGTATCCCTTGGCCGGCGTACCCCAGGGAGAGACGGGGTGCTTGTTCCCCTTGGTCTTTCCTTCTCCGCCGCCCAGAGGGTGATCCACGGGATTCATGACCATGCCGCGCACGTAAGGACGTTTCCCGAGCCAGCGGGTCTTTCCGGCCTTTCCGTCGGAGAGATTCTCGTGCTCTTCGTTGCCTACCTGACCGATGGTGGCCATGCATTCCTGAAGAATGAGCCGGAGTTCCCCGCTGGGCATGCGGACGTAGGCATACTTGCCTTCCTTGGCCATGAGCTGGGCGGAGGTTCCGGCAGAACGGACGAGCACGCCGCCCCGACCGGGCTGAAGCTCCACGTTATGGATGAAGGTGCCCACCGGCATGTCCTTGAGTTTCATGGCGTTACCGGGTTTGATATCCGCATCGGGTCCGGACATGACCATGTCGCCCACGGAAATTCCCGACGGAGCGAGAATATACCGTTTGTCCCCGTCTGCGAAAAAGATGAGGGCGATACGAGCGGATCGGTTCGGATCGTACTCGACCGCGGCCACTTTTCCGGGAATTCCGGTGTTGTTCCGCTTGAAGTCGACAATGCGATACTTTCTCTTATTGCCGCCTCCCCGATGACGCATGGTGATACGTCCGAGGTTGTTCCGTCCACCGCTTTTCTTGAGGCTCTCCACAAGACGCTTTTCCGGCGCGGTCTTGGTGATCTCCTCATAGGTCGAGACGGTCATGAACCTGCGGCCCGGGCTGGTGGGTTTGAATTTCTTGATGGCCATTCTTCCCTCTCCCCCTCTTTAGACCGTGGCGCCTTCGAAGAACTCGATCCGTTCGCCCGGGGCGAGGGACACGATGGCCTTCTTCCACGAGCGCGAGCGTCCTACATGAACACCCATCCGCTTCGGCTTGGAGCGCACCTTGATGGTGCTCACCTTGAGAACCTTGACTTTGAAAATGCTCTCCACAGCCTTGCGGATCTCGATCTTGTTGGCGGCAGGCAGCACTTCGAAGGTGTATTTGCCCTGCTCCATGAGACGACTGCTCTTTTCCGTGACGACGGGTCTCACGATCACATCGTAGGCAAGCTGTCTCATCGTCCAAACACCTCCTCGATCTTGCGAACCGCCTCGGGTGTGACGATCAGATGCTGGTGGTGGAGAATGTCATACACGTTGATGCTGTCCACATGCATGACCTTCGCTCCGGGCACGGCTCCCGCGGACTTGTACAGGTTCACGTTGGTCTCATGAATCACGAAGAGGGGTTTTCTCTCCGCACCGACCTGTCGCAGAAATTCCACCACGGATTTCGTTCTCGGAGTCTCAAGCACCGGATTCTCCAGAAGAAGCATCTGCGAATCCTTCACCTTGAGGGTCAGTGCGCTGCGCAAGGCAAGGCGCCGGACCTTCTTGTTCACTTTCTGGGAATAATCTCGAGGGTGCGGGCCATGAGCGACGCCACCTCCCACATGCAGCGGAGAGGTGAGACTTCCCTGGCGCGCCCGTCCCGTGTGCTTCTGCCGATAGGGTTTCTTTCCGCCACCACGGACGTCGCTGCGATCCTTGGTGTTCGCGGTACCCACGCGACTGTTCGCCAGCTGGGCCACCACAACCTGATGCATGGCGGGGACATGGACCGGAGCGGCGAAGACCGCGTCCGCAACCTGTTCCTCCCCAATGACATCTCCTTTGAAATTCACGAGCTTCACGTTAGGCATGACTTCCCTGCCTCCTTAAGAACCCAGCTTGCGCACCAGAACGAGCCCGTTGCGCGCACCGGGAACGGCACCTTTGATGAGCAGCAGGTTATTTTCGGGATCCACGGCGAAGACAGCGAGATTGTTTACAGTGACCCTCTCGTCGCCCATGTGCCCCGGCATGGTTTTTCCTTTGAAGATGTGGCCCGGGTAGCTGTTCGCACCGGACGAACCGGGTTTGCGATGTACCTTGGACGCACCGTGCCCTTGGGGGCACCGGTTGAAGTTGAACCGCTTCACCGTGCCGGCGAAACCCTTTCCCTTGCTTCTGCCCGTGACCTTGACCTTCTCCCCCGCCTGAAACAATTCCACCGTCACGGTCTGCCCCACGGAATAGGCGGCACTGTCCGCGACGCGGAATTCGCGCAGCCATCGGACGGGCTCCACGCCGGCCTTGTCGAAATATCCCTTCTGCGGTTTGGTCACCTTGTGTTTCTTCCGCTCCCCGAAACCAAGCTGGACCGCAGCATATCCCTGCCGCTCAGGCGTACACACCGCAACGACGGGACACGGCCCCGCTTCGATCACCGTAACGGCGACGGCCTTGCCGGCCTCATCGAACACCTGCGTCATGCCGAGCTTGCGGCCAAGAATTCCCATACTCATGTGTCCCTTCCACTCCTTTCAGCTCAGAGCTCCCCGCTACAGCTTGATCTGGATATCCACTCCAGAGGGGAGATTCAGCTGCATCAGCGCATCCATGGTCTTCTGGGTGGGCTCCAGAATATCGATGAGCCGCTTGTGTGTGCGAATCTCGAACTGTTCGCGCGCGTCCTTGTCCTTGTGAGGGGACT
>DIMS01000083.1 GCA_002425685.1 Synergistaceae bacterium UBA5560
GACACCTCTCAGTCTGGTTCCGAAAGGGAACCAATTGGGAGGTGTTTTTGCATGTCCTCGCGACAACCGGAACCGAATTCCATTCTGCTCGAGAAGTTCCTTTCCCTGCGGCGCGCCGAGGGGCTACGTGATGCCACGCTGGCAAACCAACGTTCCATCTGTCGGAGCTTCTTCGCTGCCCATCCCGATTTTCTCCAGTCCCCACGACAAGCCGCCCTGGATTTCCTCACGGCTGCCCGCCGTCCCTGGTCCCGACACACGAGAAACAAAATTCTTCGCCAGTTCTTCGAATTTCTGCGCTGTGAGGGAGTGCTCGATGCGAATCCGCTTCAAGGCGTCAAGAACCGCACTCCCTCGCGGACGGCGAAGTGCCCAAGCCCGGAAACCATCAAGAAACTGCTGGACTCTCTGGACAAAACGCGGTTCGCTCAGCGCCGGCTTTATGTCATGTTGCTCGTCGCGCTCGACACCGGCATGCGGCGGGGTGAGCTCGTGGGCATACGCGGCGAGGACGTGGACTTTAATTTGTGCAGGATTCGCGTCNNGTTCGCGCCGACGAGTCCAAGTCCGGGCGCGACCGGCCCTGTCCCATCGGTGCGGAAACGGCGGAGGAATTGCGAAAGCTCCTCCGGCACCGGCTGCCCGGCTGGACGGACACACGAGTTTTCCTCACCGAAGAGGGGAAGCCCGTCTCGCCCACGCACTTTGCACGGGGGCTCGCCAGGGCGGCACACGCCGCAGGAGTCCGGATCGGTGTCCACAGTTTGCGGCACTACTTCGCACAGACCTTGCTCCGCGCAACGGGAAACCTGGCGTTGACATCTCGGGCGCTCGGGCATGCGGGAATCCGGGTCACGGCGGATTATTACGGACACATTAACTACGAGGATGTGCGGGCCGCACACGACCAGGCGGCCCCCGTTCGGACCGTGCTCATTCCGAAGGAGCCGCGTCTTCGCAAGATTCGGGATGAGGCTGAGGAGATGAATGGTCGGAATCCTCGGGGGAAGCGGAAATGAGGCGGTTGCCGCATTTTGCCTTTTTCCGCTCACGCGAAAGGCGCTGAGAGAGGCGGTATCCCATTTCCCGGCATTCGGGACAGAAATTGTTTTGTCCAGATTTCGCACCTCTGCCTTCCGTTCGAATATAGGGAGAAAGACACTCGCTGCAGACGGAAAAGCTTACTCCGTGAGCCAGGACGGCAAGAATGGACAGCCAAAGGAGAGGCGCGAATCCGATGGGCAGGATGGAGGACACGCGAAGCTTGTTTTTGGAAAAATAGTGAGGCAGGAGAAGTAGTTGATTTCTGAAGTTTATCGAGCGGGTAAGTTTATTTGTAAAAAGGTGCCGCTGTAACTCCAGTTCCTCGGGTGGGTCGAGAACGCAAACGCTCCGCCAATCCGCCGCATCGGCTGTCTGGTTTTTGGAGAGCCTGCTCCCAATGCGGAGCATTGCCACTGCTTCGCCGACAGCATTGATATAAGTGGAAACGGGCTCCTCCCCGGGTTCCAAGGCAGGGTATCCGAGCGATTGTAGTCTTCCAGTGGCGTCCAGATAGGGAGGATTCAACTCATCAAGCCACAGCGGCCCCCAGCGGCGGGCGAAGGCCAGAATGAGGGCGTTCCTTTTCTCGTCGTCGCTCGATTTGAGTTTGTTGCACAAGCTGACCGCGCTTGGGAGGAGTAAACGTTCTTTCTTTCGGGAAGGGAAAGTCCATTCGTTGCGGAGCAGCACAAGAGGCAGGCTAAAAACTTCATTTGACGGCCCCTCCAATACGGCAAGTGCCTCCCGGGGGAGGTTGAATCTGATCACGGGGATTGCACTTCCGTGCTGCGACCACACATGTTCAAGTGTCCGCGGCCCTCTCCATTCAAGAGACACCGCTGATTCCGGAGCAACAAGAATTCGGGAACCTTTGACAAGCGGGGTTGCATCGAAAAAATCCAGGGCGTCGTCGATCACGGGAACCACCTCGAAACAAAGAAGATGCAAAGATAAGCACCTTGTTTTTGTGCATGGGTAGAGCGTACCCTAGCAAGCGGGAAAGGTCAATCGGCGGAAAGGAGGTGTGAAAAGTGACGGAGCTGAAGGAGGCAATTTACCAGCGAGGGCTCGCCATTGCTGATGTTGCGCGCGGGGTCGGTATTAACCCGACCGTGCTGGTCTCGGTGAGCAACCGGCAACGAGCGCTGCCGAAGAGGCACCGGCTGGCTGTCGCGGGTTTGTTCGGCGTCCCGGAAGGGGCACTGTTCGACGAATTTGGGCTTGCACGCGTTGCGACCGATGGCGACGCATGAAAAAAACCGACAGCAGCGAGCTGTCGGCGGGATCGGGTCCGTCATGACCCGATGGCAAATATTGCCCCCGCAGGGGCGGAAACGAGGCAAAACAATGATACCCGGAAAAGAGTACAAAAGTCAATCCGCGAAAATTCTGCGGCTCCTCCGCAACGGCGGCTCCCTGACGGCAAACGATGCGCTCCGGCTCTTCGGGTGCGCCCGGCTTGCCGCACGCATCAAAGACCTTCGGAGCGTCGGGCATCCCATCATGTCGGCAATAATTAAAAATATGGAAGGCAAGCGGTATGCGGTTTATTTTCTTGCCCCCTCCGGGAAGAGCGACCATGACTGACCGCGCACACGTGCTCGTAGAAAGAACCATTTTACAAGACCGCAGGGTTTCACTGACGACGAAGCTCCTGGTCGCCGAGCTTCGGGCCGAGGCGGAGCGGGATACGGAGACCCGTTTCACCATGGGCGATGCCCTGCGGGCTGGGGTTTCGCTTGACCTGGTGCCCTCCGTGATCCGGCGCGCGCTGAAGGAGCTCGTGCGCTGCGGGCATGCCGACTGGCACGGCGGCGAGCTTGTCTTTCGAGGTCCCGAGGGGAAGGGAGTGGTGGAAAGATGAACTGCCTCCTTGCCGAAAAAGCGGCCCCGCCGGCGACGGCAGAGGAGGCGGTAGCGCGTTTCCTCCGAGAGCGGCGCGCGCGGGGGCTTGCGGAAGCCACGCTGCGGAATAACGAGATGACGCTGCGAACCTTTTTTGAACGGTACCCGCAAGCCTGGGGGCCTCGTTTCCGGGAGTGTGCACTTGAGCACCTCGCCGAAGCGCGATGCCCCGCCACGTACAACGCTCGACTGAAGGCCCTCTCGCTGTTCGTCGGGGAGTTGCGCCGCATGGGTGCGCTGGACTGTGACCTTCTTGAAGGGCTGCGTTATCGCCACGAGGAGCCGCGTGTCGTGGAACTCTCACGGGAGGCGCTCCGGAGGCTCCTCGATGTGCCGGACCGGCGGACGTACCAGGGTGCACTGGATTGTGCGCTGGTCCTCCTGCAGCTTGATTGCACAATTCGTCCCGGCGAGGCCCTGGCGCTCCGAAGACAGGACATCGACCTCACCGAGCATTCTTTGCTGATTCGCCCGGCGACCGCAAAAACACGGCGGTGGCGAAAACTTTTCTTCTCCGCAGCGACTGGAGAAGCCCTTCGGGCGCTCCTCTCGCTGCGCCCGAAGGGCTGGAGCGATCAAGTCCCCGTTTTTGCATCCAGAAAGGGAACACCCTTGATGACGTCGGTGTGGTCACGCCACCTCCGCAGAATGGGGCGGCGGATTGGCCTTCCGAGGCTCTCGGCCTACGATCTGCGTCATGCAGGCGCGCTCGAATTTCTTCGGGCGGGCGGAGACGCCCTTCTGCTGCAACAGCAAATGGGGCACAGCACGCTCGCGATGACCCGGCACTACCTGGCTCTTTCCGACGAGGACCTTCGGCGGGCGCACCGCCTGGCGTCCCCCGTCGCGGCCCTTTTGGGAGGGAGTGGAGACCATGCCGCAAAACCATGAAGCTTTTTCGGAGAGGTTCGCCATCGTTCCCGGGTTTGTTTTTCGCAAATCCGGCCTGAGTGCCAACGCACGGCTTGTTTTTGCGGCACTCCGGTTCTTTTCCAGCAAGGCCGGGCGCTGTCACCCGAGCCATGCTCGTCTTGCGGAAGCAACGGGGCTGAGCCGGAGGACCGTTGCACGAGCACTCGGAGAGCTTGAGAAGGGCGGGCTCATCGAGCGGACGCGGCGGATTTCCCCGGAGGGGGACCCGGACAGTACAGCGTATCTGCTGGCAAGCTCCCCGCCGCCGGTGGAGGTGAAAGCCGGGGAGGTAGTGTCAGGGAGGCAGGGGGGTAGTGTCACGGTGACACAGGAGGTAGTGTCAGGGAGGCAGGGGGGTAGTGTCACCGTGACACAGGAACAATACCAGGGAACAAGAAAAAGCAGTACCAACGCCACCACGGGAGGCGCGGTTTCCGCCGAGGACTCCCCGCATGCCGACCGGGTGCCCGATCTCGGGGAGGGGCGCATGCCGGCGACGCCGGATACCGGGAGGGGCGCGAAAGGCCGAAAACGAGACACCTTGCCCGAAAACGGCTTCGGTCCGGAAGCCGTGGCTGCGCTCTGGAACGAGGCCATGCCCGGGCAGGGGAGGTTTCAGCAGCTGCTGAAACTTACCGCGCCACGGCGGCGGAAAATCGCGGCGCGGATCGCCGAGGACCCGGAAAAGCGAGCCTCGCCGAAGTGGTGGAACACCCTCTTCGCGCTCGTCCGAGACGATCCTTGTCTCAGCGGGGAGGGGCCACCACGGCGGGGTTTTGACGAGCCCTTCACGGCCTCGCTTCCGTGGATCGTCGAGCGGGAGGAGCGAATCGTCCGCCTCATCGAGCGGGCGGAGGCGCGGGAACGGTTTGAGCGGGTGCGTGAGCGGTGTCCCTACGTACCCGTTCCGGAAGGGGTAGGTGTCGCATATGGCGCTCCCACGTATGACGCCGCAGCGGTGGCGTGACGAAAACCAGGCAGCCGGGGAACCCGAAGGTTCTCTGCCGCTCGACGCTCTTGCGCGGGACCTGCGGGAAAAGCTGGGCGACGATCCGGAAGGGCTCGCCGCGCTCCTGGTGGGGGACCGCACACTTCCCGGACTGACGCGGCCTCGCATTGCGGAACTCGTGGAGCGCGGATGGGCTCCGGAGGATGCGGCGTCGCTCGCGGCGGAGGAGCTGCGCCGTGGCAGGGTCGAGCCCGACGAAATTCTCTTGCGGGGCTGGTCGTATCAGGTTTTCGCCGAGGTGCGGAACCTCGGAAGTGGGGCTGTAATCGAGCCTGAGGAGCACCTGCTCCAGCTCCGGCGCAGGGCCGTCTCGGAGCGCAACACGCGTCCTGTGCGGTTCGGGATTCCTCGGCTGGACGAGTGCTTTACGGGGATCTTTCCGGGGGAAATGCTCTCCGTGGTGGCGCCGCAGGGGAGCGGGAAAACCGCCCTCGCGCTGAATCTGGCCGAGACGGCCCTGCGGGACGGGCTCAGAGTGCTTTTCGTCAGCGCCGACATGCCCGCGCCCGTCATTCTGGTGCGGCGGCTGCAGCGGCGGCTTCATTGGCCGGAGTGGCGCGTCCGGGCGGCACTGCAGGATGGGGCGACAAGAGGAGACGTCGAGGCGTTGCGGGCCGCTACGGCGGCGATGCGCAAAGCCGACGCGGGGCGTTTTTTCCTGCTCGGGGCCGACACACGAGGAAGCTGCTGCGACGAGAGAGTTCTCTCCGTGGCGATGCGCATTGCGCCGGATCTGCTAGTGGTTGATTATCTCACGCTGCTCCGAGGCCCGAAGGACCGAAGCGACCTTGAGACGGTCGGCCGCGTCCTGCCACGCCTTCTTGCGGCGGCTGACCGGCTCGGGTTCGCCCTGATAGTGCTTTCCCAGATGAGCCGGGACGCGAAACGCGACCAACGCGCCGGGGAGACGGGAGGGCACGGCAAGGGTGGGGGGCTCATTGAGGAACGCGCCACGGTCGAGGTGGAACTCCTGCGCTACGAGGACGAGGCAGGGACGGCACACATCGTGGAACTCACGAAGAACCGGCGAGGGCCAAACGCCGCGTTCCGGCTCGATCTTCGGCTTCCTGAAATCGCGTTCGCGCCGGAGGCGGTTCCCGTAGTGCGGGAAAAGCGGCGCAAAAGCCCAGGGTACACGGTACAAACCGTAGGGCTGCTGTAGAGGCAAGCAGGAGGAGCGAAACGTCGATGGGGCTGGTGGATCTGGTCCGAAAGGTTGCGCGAGTGATCGAGACGGTGCTGCGGCGGCATCCGAGGGCGATTCCGGTTCTCGTCGGGGAGGTTCCGCCGCCGGATGATGAGGAGGTGCTCGACATGCTCGGGGTGCTCGGCGGGGAGCCTGGCACCAGGGTATCCGGCGGGAACGGCGGGATGTGCGCGACGGAGGCGGCGGCGCTGGCGCTGGCGGCATGGCATGAGGCGGTGGAAGCGGCTGGGGGCTGGGCCGGGATCGTCCGTGCGGCGCGAGAGATGAGGGAGTACTGCCCGAACGAGTGGGGGATGGTGACGGCATATGTGAGGCGGGTGGACTGCGCTGGGGTGCGGTCGCGGACGGAGCCGGTGCGGACGGCGGATCGGATCGCGGAGCGGTTTTCGGTGAGCCCGCGCACGGTGGAGCTGCGGCGGCGGGTTTTTCCGGAGAGGCTTGCGAGACTGACTCTCTCCGAGACGAGAACGGAAAAATGAAAACGGGGCAGGAGGTAGAGGATATGCAGGCTGTATTGTCGGTCGAGGAAATGCTGAAAGAGCTCAACTCGGACCAGATTTGCGACGCGTTCGAGAACGCGGTTTCTTCCGCGACAACCCTGGTTTGCGACTGGAGGCAGAAGCCGGAGACAAAGGTGAGTTGGCGGAACCTCCTCGAATTTCGGGCTGCGCTGCAGCGTCCCGGGAGCGAGGCGGTGTGGGACGCTCTGGAGCTGATTCATTCCCGTTCGGCCGAAGAGGACGCCGAAGCGTTTCTTTCGGGAATGTGGCTCGGGGCCTTTCTGGGGCAAGTCTCGTTCCAATGCTGGTGCGAGTGGTTCCGAGGGCCGATGCGGCGGGACGAGACCGAGGGCCGGGCGGTGTATATGAACAGCGCGGGTCGTGCGTAGGGGGGCGTGAACGATGGGTGTCGTGGTGGTGCCGAAGAAGAGTTCCCCCTTGGAGAGCGCGTTTGCTAACCTGGTCGGCTCGTTGATCCAGGCCGGTGTCGCCCAGGGGATGCAAGGGCAGGAGAACAAAGCCTTTGCGGATCTGGTGAGGGCGCTGGGGCAGGAGGCGAACCGACAGCCCCTTCCGGAACCGGTGTTTTCGGGAGGCGGGGCGCAGGGGGTGCAGGAAGATTTCATGGCCCCGATGGCGGCGGCCATGGGGAGGGTGATGGGTCTTTCCGGCGGTGAGGGATGGAAGGAAAACGTCTGGGACAGGACGGCGGGGCGTCCGGCGCCAACGGACGCGCTCGCGCTTTTCAACACGGCGGCCGCGCACGGGAAGGTTCGACCGGAAGAGCAGGCGAATCTTCTTCGGTTCGTCGGCGAGCAGCTCGCGGCGAGGAATGAAGCGTCTGCGCTGGCCGGGATGAACGCGGCGCGGAATGCCTGGGCCGACGGAGCGGGTGGGCTGGATCTGAACGACCCGAATGCGGCATTCGGGCACCTGGCGCGCAGCCTTCCGCTCTTTGGGCCGGAGGGGGCTGCACAGGCGAGGCAGATGCTGGAGCACGTGCGTCCACACCAGGGGTTCCAGCAGGTGGATCTGGGAGACCGGGTGGACGTGGTGGCGCAGGACCCGTGGAGCGGAACGGCCCGCCGCGCCTATGGCGGGGAGAAGGGCGTTCCTGCGGAGACGCGGTTCCGGGAAGGGGCTCAGGACAGGCGGGCGCGGATTCCCGACGGGCAGATTGTGGAGATGGACGGACGCCAGGCGCTGGTGGACAGGAAGACGGGACGTGTTCTGCAGGACCTCGGCCCTGCGCCGGAACGTGCGTCAAAACCTCAGTACCGGACCGTGAACGGGACCGTGCTTCGGATCGACGAACAGGGGGCAACGCCGGTCTACTCCGACCCGCAGGGGGAGAAGCAGATTTCCCGCGCCGACGCGGACGCCATTGCCCGGGAGGTGTTCGGCGGCACCGATCCGATAGGGCGCTTCACGGCTGGAATTGTGAACTCCAAGATGACACCGGAAGAAGCCGAGGCGTATCTCCGGCAGCGGTACGAGGGAAATCCGGACGCGCTACGTTACGCGCAGGGGCTCCTCTTCGGGATCAGCACAACGCAGACCGGGAAGAATCCCTTCTTTCGGGGCGGGGGTGGAGAAAAACCCGCTGACGCAACTCCGGCACAGGGTGTTTCGAAAGGTGCGGGAAGTACCGCCGGAGGAAGGGGAGAGCTCGTCGCCGCCAGGGTACGGCAAGCGCTGGAGCAAGGAATTCCGCCGGAGAACATCCTCGGTGACGCGGAGCGGACGGGTGACGCGGAGCTGGTGACTCTCGTTCGGCAGGCTCTCGGAAGCGCGAAGGGGCGTTGATCCGCATGCGGAGGGGGTTGTTCGACGATCTTGCGGCGGCGGGCGGCAGTGGTGCCGGGAGAGGCGTGGACAGGGCGGCGGGGATTTTCGATGACTTGGCCGCTCCCGCTCTTTCCGAAAGCCCTTCGGCATTCGGCGTTCCCCGC
>DIMS01000026.1:0-40477 GCA_002425685.1 Synergistaceae bacterium UBA5560
GCCGAAAGCTCCCTGGTAGCAAAAGGCATCGAGAACACGGGCACTCGGAGCAAGTCCGCGGAGGAGACGCGGAAAGGTCCGCACGTCCAGATACGCTCCCGTCTTCTGTCCTCCCAGCGGGCGCACGCCCGCCAGAAGATCTCCGTACCGCACGGGAATCACCGCATCCTCCGAGAGGGTGCCTTCAAGGACACACCGCTCCCGGGGAAAGCCCTCCCTTTCGGCAACACGCACATCGTTGCGCAGCACCACTACCTCGGGAGCGAGACACTCCCGCAGCACATCCAGCAGAAGCTCCTTGTTTCTGTGCCATCCCGCGGAGAGCATCTGTACCACCGCCGCGGGACCGTAGACATCCACCACGAGCCCTGGCAATCCGTCGCCTTCGCCGGAGATGAGGCGATAGGCATCCTCTCCGGCACACCAGATCCGACGCCGCCGGAGTGCCGCCGCAAACCGTTTCCGAAGAAGCTCCTCCAAAACCGGACGAGTCTCGGTCCAGGCAAGAACCCGACAACACAGAGAGGCCCCGGGATTCCAGAATCCCCATCCCAACACGTGCCGACGATCTCCGAATGCAAGCAGCTCTCCCGAAGGCGCCTCGGGGAAACCCGCCGCATGACCACGAAAAAGCCAGGGATGCCTTGCAAGAACACGATCCATTCCCTTGGCGTTCAGGACAAGGCGCATGGCCCCTCTTACCTCCCTCCGTTTTCCACACCATGTCGGAGCGTCACGAAACCGGTCCCGAAGAGAATTCATTCTCTTCCATACCCTCGAAACGCATCTGCTCTCCCGCCGAAGTCGCCGGAAGAAGTCCGAGCAGGACTTTCATCGACAGGGCGTTCCGTATCGCAAAATCTGCGGCACAATTGTTGAAGAGCACGAAAACCCGCCCTTCACTCCCCAGCTCCGAGAGGATTCGCTCCTTCCAGGAACGAAGCTCCTCCATAGAATAATTGTAGCCGAAGCGCTCCGCAACGGAAGCCCCCGGCTTTTTCCACGCTTCGACATTACGCCCGTGGAAACGAAGGACCGTTCCCCATGAAGCGGTGCGAAACCAGTGGGGCGGCACCGTCCAGGAAAGCTCCGGCTCGTCCACGGCCACATAGGCGAGATTCTCCTGCCGAAGGACATCGAGAAAGGTCTGCTGCGCCGTCTCTTCGATCCACGAGCGATGCCGCACTTCCACCGCCGCTTTCATGGGACGACAGACCTCGGCGACGCGCCGCAGATACGCGAGGCGTCGTTCCTCGAAACGAAACCAGGGAGGGAGCTGAAAAAGCAGGTACCCGAGCCGCCCCAAAGAATGCAGCGGCAGCACCGCCCGGTGGAAACGCTCCCAGAGTGCGCTCCGGAGCGCCAGAGGAAGGTCCTCCAGACTCGGGCGCTCCACCGAGACGGGAACGGCTTCTCTTGCCCAGGGAGGAAAGTGCGCACGGGGAACGCGATGATACGTGAAGAGCCCGAAAACCTTGATATTGAACAGAAAGTTCCGGGGCGTCCTCGCCACCCAGCGATAGGCCGCATCTTCCCGGGGAATCGCATAATAGGAACTGTCCACCTCCACGGTGTCGAAACGGGACGCGTAGTATCCCAACCGCCCCCGGGCATCCCGGATACCCTCGGGATACCAGCCGCTTCCGACGAGTCCCTTGTCCGTCCAGGAACACGTTCCCACACGCAGCTCTCCCACGGATGCTCCCGCCCCCTCCGCACCTCTTTCGCTTCCTGCCGAAGAAAGACCGGCATCGTTTGATTATAGTGGTTGCGTACTGCTTCTCAAACCCGTTTCTTCTCCGGGTTCACCTCCTTCCGGACATTCGGGCAAAGCCCCTGAAAAATATCGCCTCCGTCGTGTCGAGCCGAACATATTTCTCCTCGCACTCATCTCCCCTAAACGGGATCATTTTTCGCATCTAGACGAATGTATACCATTATTCGCTCTCATATATCGATTTGGACAATGTTTTTGAGGGAGAACCTCTTGCAAGAGAATCTATTTTATGGTACATTTCCGGCCATTGAGAAAAAGATATCAACACTCACCATCCAGATAATCGAGGGGGGTTTTACGGATGAAAGACAAAAGACCATCGGAAATGTTCGGGGAACTCGTTTTCTCTCGGCGGGTCATGGCAGGCAGAATACCAAAGGATGTGAACGAAAAACTCCAGGCCGCCATCGAAGGGCGGGAGAAACTCGACAACTCCGTCGCGGGGATCGTTGCCGCCGCGATGAAGGAATGGGCACTCTCGAAAGGCGCCACCCACTACACGCACTGGTTCCACCCCCGAACGGACCTCACGGCGGAAAAGCACATGGCTTTTCTCAATGTGGACAACGAAGGACTTCCCCTCGAATCCTTCTCGGGGGGCGAACTCATTCAGAGCGAGCCCGACGCCTCCTCTCTCCCCTCGGGGGGAATGCGTTCCACCTTCGAGGCCCGAGGATACACCGCCTGGGATCCCACCAGCCCCGCCTTCGTCGTCGGCAATGGAGACGGCGCCACGCTCTGCATTCCTTCGGTGTTCTTTTCCTATGACGGAACACCTCTGGACATGAAAACTCCCCTCCTGCGGGCCATCAATGCCATCGAGGAACGAGCGCTTCGCCTGCTTCGCCTCTTCGGCAACCGGGGAGTCAAATGGGTGCACGCCACAGTGGGAGCGGAACAGGAGTTCTTTCTCGTCGACGAGGAACTCGCAAGGAAACGCCCGGATCTGCTTTTCTGCGGCCGCACGCTCCTGGGCAATCTGCCACCCAAAGGACAGCAGATGGAGGATCACTACTTCGGATCCATCCATCCCCGCGTTCTCGCCTGCATGGAAGAGATGGAGGACGAACTCGCGAGGCTCGGCATCGTCGTCCGGACGAGGCACAACGAGGTAGGACCCGGGCAGTTCGAGTTCGCACCCCAGTTTTCCGAGGCCAATCTCGCCGCCGACCAGAACCAGATCATGATGGACATCATGCGCAAGACAGCCCGTAAGCATGGTTTTCGGCTTCTTCTCCACGAGAAACCCTTTGCGGGACTCAACGGAAGCGGCAAACACACGAATTTCTCCCTTCAGGACAGCGAAGGGCGCAACCTTCTGAATCCTTCCGTGAGCAATCAGAAGCGGGGACTCCAGTTCCTCGCCTTCCTGGGCGCTCTCCTTCTCGGCGCCTCCAAGCACGGCGGCCTGCTCAGGGCTTGTATCGCCTCTCCCGGAAACATGCATCGCCTCGGAGGCAACGAAGCGCCTCCGGCGATCATGAGTGTCTACCTCGGGGATTTTCTGAACCGCCTCCTGGAGGACATCGAAGAGGGCCTGCCCGAATTCGGGACCATCAAGGGAGAGATCGACCTCGGTTTGAGCAGGCTTCCTGCCATCCGTTCCGACAACTCGGACCGCAACCGCACCGCTCCCATCGCCTTCACTGGGAACAAATTCGAATTCCGCGCCCCCGGAGCACCCCAGTCTCTCGGAGGTCCCCTGACAGCACTCTTTTCCCTCTGGGCATGGGGCATCGAAGAGGTTGCGAATCGACTCGAAGCGAACCTGAACGCAGGAAAGGAACTTCCCGACGCTGCGCTGGACGTGATCCGCCATGCCGCCGCGACAAGTCGCAACGTGCGTTTCGAAGGAAACTGCTACACCCAGGAATGGGCCGAGGAAGCACAGCGCAGGGGACTCCCCGTGGCCCACAGCACTCCCGATGCGCTGCGCCTCTTCCTCACGCCTGAGAACCGCTCCCTGCTGGCCGATCTCGGCGTCATGAGCGAGCGGGAGATTCACGCCTACTACGAGACGCGACTTCACCAGTTCAACACGACCATGAACATCGACATGGGCGTTCTCGCCTCCATGGTCCGTGAGGGCGTGCTTCCCGCGCTGGCAAAACAGATCACCCTCGAGGGAAACGCCCTTTCCCACCTTCCCGCCGCTGCGGCGGAAGGCCCCTGCGGTGTCGTCCTCGAAAAACTGGGACGTCTCAAGGCGGATCTCCACGAGGCAGTACAACGTCTCGAAGCGCTGCAGGCGGACCTGGACACGCTCCCCATCGAGGAAGAGGCGGAGGGAATGGTCCGCAAAGCCATTCCTCTCCTGGAGGGCATCCGCGGCCTGTGCAACGAAGTGGAGCGCAACGTGGCGCTGGAGTTCTGGCCCTACCCACGTTACAGGGAACTCGCCACCCTCAAATAGCCCAACTTCGCGGACGGCAGGCCTACCCCACCTGTCGTCCATTACCCCCATACCCCACACCGCAGCAGAAAGGCCGGGCGATTTGCCCGGCCTTTCTGCCGTTCTGCGTAGACAACACACACGACTCGCCGTTCTTCTTTTGTTCCTCCACCTGTTCCCCTGGCGGAACCGAGGGCGAGAGTGAAGCACTGCCGTTCCTCCACTTTCTTCAGCCCCATCACGAGCAGCTCCGCACGGGGGATATGGTAGTCCCGATAGCAGTCCCGCTCCTTGTCGATGGAACCTTTGGCGCAAAGAAGCTGCGCAACATAGAATTCTTCCTTGCGGGAACACAAAATGTATGGCACGGAAACCCCACGACAAGATGGACCAGTGACGAGAGAGTTCTGTTCGACGAACCTCCGGGAATCTCCTCCCGTTCCGAAAAGAGGCGCTTTGCCCACTGTTGCAAGGCTACTTACTGTACGCCATCTTTCTCCTGTCCGGGCACAGTGCCATTCTATAACGAAGACCGGATGAAACGGGATCCCAAAAAAACGGGAGAGCCCCGAGGGGCTCTCCCGTGGTGTTACAGGATAGAGCGTGTTGCCGATTCGCGGACTACTTCTTCAACAGAACCGCGAGAGGTGCGAGAAGCAGCAGGGCCAGAGGAGCGAAGCCCGCGTTGCAACCGCCACCACCGCCGCCACCGCCAGTGGTGGGCGTGGGAGCGTCGGCCAGCTTGCAGACGGCAACCTTGAACTCCACCTTGCCAGCCTCGTCGCTGAGGTCGTAGTCGCCGCCGTCGGCGATCTCGTACTCGTCAACCGCTGCGAGCGCAAAGTCGCTGGCGGTCGGGAGAGCAAGGGCTTCCCACGTGCCGTCCGTCTTCATAGCGATCACGGAGTAAGAGGAGTAAGCGGTGACTTCGACAACGGCACTGGTGCCACCGTCAGCGAGATCGCCTGCAACCGTGTCGGCTCCGAGAGTACTGCTGCACACCTTACCCTCGGGGAGCTTCTCTTCGGCAGCAGCCTTCTCCTCGTCGGAAAGTGCTTCCTGGGTGAAGGGTTCCACAAGTCCCTTGTACGCAACGCCTTCGGCGGGCGTGGGGGTAATCGTGGGCTCTGCGGACCAGGGGGTCATGAGTCCGAGCGGGTCGGAAATCATATGATCTGCCGTCCCGTCGAAGATCACAAAGTATCCGTCCTGAGCCTTCACGTAGTTGCCATCCGCAGGCACACCGTCGACGAACACGGCATAGAACGTGAGCTCAAGTTCCTTGTCGGCAGCCCACGCAGCCTTCACGGAGTAGGTCTTGTCCTGGGAAGGCCACAGGTGGAAGAAGTTCTTGATACCCTGAGCCGTACCAGCGTTGGTAGCAATCTCCACAAGGTTATTCCATGTAGAAGCATCATCCTTGTCGATCTGCTTGCCGAGGGTCATCACGCTGAAGAAGGCATCAATGGGCCCCTGACCAACTGCGGGAACCTTGCCCAGAGCGGTAGTGATGGCTTCCTTCGCCGCCTTGAGCGTAACATTGCTGTCCCTGAAGTCGGACTTCTTGAAGTACACACTCACGCGAAGCGGAGAGATAAGAGTCTTCTCGCCGATTTCATCCTTCGTGGGAGTGATGGTGAAGTTGGCGCTCTTCAACACCTCGGAGCCCGTAGGAGGATTGGGAATGACCCGAGCCAGGTTGCAGTCGAGCGTCGTCTTGGGAGCGCAGCCTTCGAGGCAGATATCGAAAAGCTCTGCAGCCGTCACGCCGATAGCCGTGGCTACATTGTTCTTCACCGTTCCCTCGAAGCTCATACCACGCAGGTTGAACACCTTTGCGCCGCCGAAGCAAGGATCACTCGCGCTGCTGAAGTTGATGCACTCCGTGTCAAACCACACCTGAGGCTGCATGGTCGTGGTCTCGCAGAAACGATCCGTCGCTTCGACCAAATCGCACGCGCGCTGCATCTCGTAGATCATGTACCGCTCGTTGCCGGTGATATCAAAGGAAAGAGCGGGCAGACCGAAATACATGCCATGTCCGGGCGTGAGCGTTCTCGCCGCAGCAACATCAACGGAAACTGCATTGCGATCGTTCAGCAGGAAGTACTGCGCATACACGCCAGGCGTCAGGTTACTCACGTTCTCGGTCTTCGTCGTGTTGATGTAGACGAGGGGATCCCACTGACCGAGAAGATCCGGGCTGAGCATGAAACGCATTTTATAACTGTCCTGTGCGAAAGTCTTATACTCGACTACGGGTTTCCAGTCGAAAGAGGTTGCATTGGGCACGGCCATGTGAGGATACTTGTTGAGGATGGACTCCACAACCCAATCCCGCTGGTAGACCTTGGAACGATCCTTCGTCACAACGAAGGGACCGAGGTCGAGCGTGTGCTTCAGCGAAGCATGTCCCGTGGCCCCGATGGCCTCATCGAAGATGACCATGTCATCCTTGTGGGCGAAGGTGAGATAGGGATCCTCCGTTGTGGGAAGGAACTGCCACCGCTTGTCGATCCCTTCGCAGGGGACATAGACGAAAATGTCTGCAGAATACGTATGCGTAGCATCGGGAGTAACGATAATCCGGTTCTTGTACACCCCGTCGCATGTGAGCGGGCAGCACACTTCGAATCGGACCGGGACATCCGCGGAAGATGCGGTTTTCCAGCTGTCGAACTGGAAGTATTCCGGCGTCGATCCGGGCTTCATGGACTTCATCTGGGGCAGCGTCGCATCGTCACTCAGGAAGAGGCGCGTATGCCCCTTGGTTCCCCAGTCGACTTCGCTCCAGGAACTACCCGTAAGGAAATCCACCGACGCATTCAGCGCGGTCTCATCAAAGGAAATCTTGAAATACTGAGTCTTTCCCAGTACGTTCGTCGTCTCCGTCGCGCGAATGAAGAGATGGTCAAAAGAAACTCTCGTTGACACATCCCCAGACATCACATAAAGACCGTCCTCACTGACGATGACCGTGGGGATGGCCTTCGCCGTGTCACAGGAAGCCGTGAAGAAATACTTAATTGCGGCATCCTCACTCGGCACACCCTTCACCCACACACTCGCATCAGCGGTATCATTGCCATCCTGCTGATAGTAACCGAATGTGGCGTTGGTGTTGTTCTCAACACTACTTTTGAAGGGGCCGGGAACCGTGTGGGCCGCGGCGAACGCGGTCCCGCTGACGAGCAATGCAAGGCAAAGAGCTACTGCCATGAAGATTGCCTGCGTCCTTTTCACTCACTACCACTCCTTCCATGTTCTTGCCCTAAAGACGATTCCGCTGCGTTCCGTAAAACCGCCTTGCCTTACCCAGTTCTTCGCTCCGCACCACCCCCTCGGAAGCTATAAGGCCATTTCCTGCTGTGCTGTCCTGTCCGTTTTCTCTCCACGCA
Source organism: Synergistaceae bacterium UBA5560 (assembly GCA_002425685.1). Classification (GTDB taxonomy): domain Bacteria; phylum Synergistota; class Synergistia; order Synergistales; family Aminiphilaceae; genus Aminiphilus. Next base: position 7,568 of record DIMS01000026.1, read on the forward strand.
AGCTCCGAGCCTGAGGGAGCGTGGATTTTGCGTGGATTCTACCATCATCCTTTGGGCCGATCAAGCCCGAAAGCACCTCCAGATACTACCTTTTCTTGCGCTTTTCGTCAATTCTTTCCGGTGTTTCCTTCCTGCAACACAAGTCCCGTCACGGCAACGAGCCAGCTCATTCTTTCCCGATCCTGCCCCCTCTCGATCCGCCAGGGTGAGGAACTCCCGTCCGGGGCGACATAACAGGAGGCGGGCTCCGCCCGCCAGTCCGCGCCTTCGGGGATCCACTGCATCGGGAGCGGTCGCCACTCCTCTTCTTTGCCACTTCCCTCCCCGGCGGAAATCGCCGCCGTGATGCGCCCACTCTCGACGGAAAGCCGCACCACCCGAAATTCGCCGGCGCGGTCCGCCGCCTCCCAGAGCAAGCGCTGCAGCAGCCGGGCGTCCGGTTCGGTACGGGCAAGGACGCGGGGAATCACCACCAGCGCGAGAACCGACAGAATGCCCAGCACCACCGCAAGTTCGAGGAGAGTGAATCCCCGGGACGACAGGTTACCAGTTCGTGATGTCCGCGTTGTTTCCCTCTCCTCCCTCCACGCCGTCGGGCCCCAGGGAGAGCAGGTCGATCTCACCGTGATCACCGGGATTGCGATAGAGATAGAAATTGCCCCAGGGGTCGACGGGAACCTTCTTGAGATAGCCGCCGGAACGCCAGTTTTTGGGCTCCGGGGCGAGGGATGGCTTGGTCACAAGGGCGGTGATGCCCTGTTCCGTGGTGGGATAAAAACCGTTGTCGAGACGGAAGAGATCCAGAGCCTGCTCGATCTCCTTGATCTGCACGCTCGCGGCGGTGCGCCGGGCCTGTTCGCCCTGTCCCATCACGCGGGGCACCACCAATGTGGCGAGCAGCCCCAGAATGACCACCACGACCATGACCTCCACCAGGGTGAACCCCGGCCTGCGTGCGCGTCGATGCGCCAAAGCAAAGCACCTCCAAGATAGCGGTCTCGGGGCATTGTACCACAGGAGCGTATCCAATGCCACTCTTCATTTAACAAATGTGGAAATATCAAAAATAGGAAGCAGAACGGCGACGACGACAAAACCCACCATGCCCCCCATGGCAACGACCATAATCGGTTCGAGGAGGTTCGTCAAGCGCTCCATCTGCTCTTCCGCGATCTCCCAGGCGTTCTCTCCCGTGCGGCGCAATGCCTCGGCGAGTTCACCCCCCATTTCGCCCACCCGGACCATGTAGACGACTTCTTCCGCAAAGGCACCGCTCTTCTCGAGCGCTGCTGCAAAACGCAGCCCTCCCTTGACGAGATCCGCCACGGTGTGCCATCGTTCGCTGTTCCGGTCCATGGAGGCGGCGAGCTGAAGCCCCTGCACGAGGGGAATTCCCGCATCGCACAGCGTCGCCAGATGGGAGAAGACCAGGGAGAGGGCAATACGCTCCTGCAAGCCCCTCAGAAACGGCACGGGAATGCGGGCCAGGCGGCGCCGGAAGAGAAAACCCAAGAGCGCTCCCGCCAGCGCAAGGGGAAGAAACCACTCCCGGGCGAAGCCGGAGATGGCGAGAAGAATCCGCGTGGGCAGGGGAAGGGTCTGCCCGATCTCGGCGAAGAGTTCGGTCATCTTGGGCACCACGTAGGAAAGGAGAAAGGTCACGACAGCCCCGCCCACCAGGAGCATCACCAGCGGATAGGTGAGCGCCCCACGAACCTTGCGGCGGAGGGAGAGTTCCAGCCGATAGAGAGATGCGGCCTTGTCTAACACCGTGGGAAGGGCACCCCCGTTCTCGCCGGATTCGACGATGCCCACGAGCCCATCCCGGAAAACGCCGAGATCGCGCATGCCCGCGGAAACCTTGCGCCCCGCCTGGACACTCTCCAGCAGTTCACCGTACACGGCGGCCACGGCCCGGTCCGGAGACTGGCGGGAAAGAAGTTTCAGCGCGTCCGTGAGGGTGAGCCCTCCTTTTAAATAGGAAGCGAGGCTCTTGCAGAAGAAGACGTGCCCTTCCAGGGAAAGGCGCCGGAGACGCTTTTTTTTCGTGGCATGTTCCTGGGCGATGGAGACCACGACAAGCCCTCGTCCTTCGAGCTGGAACACCGCTCCGGCCTGGGAAGAGGCCTCCAGTGTACCCTGTTTGGACCTGCCGGCGCCGTCGTAGGCGGTGTAGCGAAAGACGGGCACGACGCTCAGGCCTCTCCTGCCACCCGGAGCAGTTCCTCCGGCGTGGTCAGTCCTGCGCTCACCTTGGCGAAGCCCAGTTCCCAGAGAGTGCGCAATCCCTTTTCCCTGGCCAGTGTCCGCAGAGCTCCACCCGGGCGCGACGCGGCGATGGCCTCCTGCATCTCGCCGTCCACCACGAATTGTTCGTAAAGGCCAACGCGCCCACGATATCCCGTGTTTCGGCAATGGTCACATCCGTGCCCCCTCCAGGCCTTTTCGAGCCCTCTCCGGGCAAGCAGGGATGGCACGGAGGTTTCCTCGCGGCACTTGGGACAGATGCGCCGCACAAGGCGCTGGGCCACCACGCCGATGAGCGATCCCGAGACCAGGTAGGGCTCGATGCCCATGTCTGTAAGGCGGGTGACGGCGCTGGTGCTGTCATTGGTGTGCAGCGTCGAGAGAACCAAGTGCCCCGTGAGGGATGCCTGGACACCGATGTGGGCGGTCTCGAAATCCCGCATCTCTCCCACCATGACGATATCCGGGTCCTGGCGCAGAATGGAGCGCAGCGCCGAGGCGAAGGTGACTCCCGCCTTCTCATTGACCTGGATCTGGGCCACGCCGGGGAGATCGTACTCCACGGGGTCCTCCACGGTGATGACGTTCACCTCGGGACGGGCCAGGGTCCGGAGCATGGCGTAGAGTGTGGTGGTCTTTCCCGACCCCGTGGGGCCGGTGAGAAGAATCATGCCGTAGGGGCGGGCGATGAGCGATTCCAGAGAGGTGCGTTCTTCCTCCGCCATCCCGAGTTCCTCCAGGGAGAGAAGCCCCTGGGCCTTGTCGAGAATGCGGAGAGCCAGGCGTTCTCCGTGCTGGGTGGGGACACTTCCCACGCGGATGTCCACATCCCTGTCGCCCAGAGAGATGCCGATGCGCCCGTCCTGAGGAACAAAGCGCTCGGCGATGTCCATGCGGGCCATGACCTTGATCCGGCTCGTCAGGGGAGCCTGATGCCCCTTGGGAAGGCGGAGTTTCTCCAGGAGCACCCCGTCGATGCGGTAGCGGATGACCAGGCTGTCCTCAAAGGGTTCGACATGGATGTCCGTGGCCCGTTCGCGGATCGCCTCCTGGATCACGCCGTTCACGAGCCGGATGACCGGTGCGTCCACGGAATCGGAGAGCACGTCCTCCCGGACGAGATCCGACAGATCCTCCACGGCCTCGATGGCGCCGGTGGTCTCCTCGCCGAGGGAACTCCGCATGTCGTAGAGCGCCCGGATCAGCTCGGCGATGCGTTCCTGGGGATGGAGTTCAACCTCCACGGAACGGTTGAGAAACGCCCCGAGGATCTGGGCCGTGGCATACTGCTCCAGCGAGGAGATGGCCACGACGAGAAGATCTCCGGAGGTGCGGATGGGCAAAATACCGAACTGGCGGAGCGAATCCAGGCTCAGGGACGGCGGCAGCAGCGTCCGGATCTGCTCAGGTCCGGGAAGGGGCATCGGTGTAACGGACGCGGCCGCCGTACCTTCCGCCGTTACAACGCGTTCTTCCTGCGAAAACGCTTTCGTCGCCTCCGTCACTGCTTCTTCACCGCTTCCCGGTAGAGCTGCTCGAACCGCTTCTGCACCGCGTCCTCGTGGGGAGAGAGCTGCAGATCCCCCGATTCGGCAACCTCCCTAGTGATGGAACTCAGTTCGCCGGGCTCCTCCACGATGTAGGGCGTGAGAAAGACCATGAGGTCCACTTTTTCCTTCTGCTTTACCGTGCGCTGGAAGAGATTACCGATCAGCGGAATGTAGGACAGGCCGGGAACGCGCTGGCGCAGCGATTTTTCCGNNTTCCGCCTCCTTCATCAATCCGCCCAGAATGACCGTCTGCCCGTCCTCCACGGTGATGGAGGTCTTGATCTCCCTTTTGGTCGTCACGGGGCGCTCCGATGCCATGGAGGTGAGCACATCCTCCACAATCTGCTCGATCTCGAGCACCACCAGATTGTTGCTCCGGACTCTGGGCGTGACCTTCAGGATGAGGCCCGTGTCCTTGTACTCGTAGCTGTTCTGCACCGCCGACGGATTGGACGTGTCGGAGGTCTTGGATTTGAGCTGGGGAATGACCTGTCCCACCTGCAGGGAGGCGGGAACACTGTCGGTGCAGAGCACTCGCGGCATGGAGAGAACGTTGATGGCGTCAAATTTCTTGAGGAGATTCACGTAGGCAAAGATGAGCCCTTTCCCCTCGTAGGAGGTGACCGTGTGATCGTTCCCTTTGGAATCCGTGTAAATGGTCTCCACCTTGGTGAGGTTCTGGAACCACTCCAGGAACGTGTCCGGAATGGCCGTCTCGCCCATGCTGAGCTGGCCGCCGATGATGGCGTCTCCCGTGACGGAGCCACCCCAGGTGGACCAGTCCACGCCGGCGTTGTCCAGCTTGGTCATGTTCACCTCCGCCACAAGACCGCGGATGAGCACCTGCTTGGGACGCCGGTCGAGCTGGTCCAGAATTTTCACGATGGATTCGTACCGCTGGGAGGATGCGGCAAAGATGACCGTGTTGTTGGGCTCGTCCGCCACGGCCACGGTGGGAAGCTTGCCCTGCTGGTCCGCCTGCATGCCCGCGGCCATGGCGAGAAGCTGGCTGAGTTTCTCCGCCACGTCCTTGGCTCCGGCGTTCTGGAGCTGGTACACGTGGAACTCGCCTTCCACGCTGGGCACGTCGAGACGGGTCACAAGGTCGTCAAGCTCCTTTGCTCCCTTGGGATCGTGGACCACGACGAGGGTTTTGCGCGCATCGTCCGCCACGGCCACCACGCCGAAGAGGGAGGAATTGGCCTGCTGGGAGATGGTGTTCAGGTAATTGACGAGCGTGCTGGGAGGAATGTGCCCCAGGGGAATCACCCGGGTGACTCTGGAACTGTCCGCGACATCGAGCGCATGAACGATGCCGATGGCCTTCTGCACGTCCGTGGCACGCCCCACGAGCACGATGCCCGTGCCGGAATCGAGGGGCGTCACGGTGACGGTGGGGACATTGGGCTGAATGGCCTTGAGGACGAATCCCGCCGAAACGTAGTCGAGGGGCACCACTTGGGTGACGTTCTGCTCTCCCAGGCCGGGACCGACCCGCCCCTTGCGGACGACGGGATCCGCCGTGGCTCCCACCCGCTGAGCATTGGCAACCTTGGTGTATCCTGTCTGAGGAACGAGGGCGAGACCGTTCATCTCCAGAACGGAGATCATCACCTGCCGTGCCTCCTTGAGAGAGACGGGGCGCTGAGAGAGAAGCGTGACGTTCCCCTTGAGGTTGGGGTCCACGACGATATTCTCCTCCAGAAGCTCCGACATGAACCGGAGAAACTTCACCAAGTCCAGATCCTTGAAGTTGAACTGCACCCGGCCGCTTTCCCGCATCATCCGCGCCGCCTCGACAAGGTTCAGTTCGTCCTGGGGGTTGGCGCCGTTTCCGTTGGGTGCGGGTTGGGCTTCCTGTGCGAAGGCATCGCTGAAACAGAGCATCGACAGCACCCCCGCCAGAAGCACCCCCGCAACGATTCGGACCAGCAGGCCTTTCGTGTCGCAATGTCTCTCTCGGTTCGTCATCGTCTTCCCCCCGCTGTTTACGGCAGATAGAACAGAACGGATCTGTCCCTGTAGGTCACGTGAAGCTTTCGGAACTGAATCGTCGTCAGGTCGTTCATCACGCTCTGGTCGACCTTCTCGATCCGCCAGGAAAGATCGCCGCTGGTGCTCTCGTCGGGAACGCTCCCGCCGCCGAGAAAAAGGATCTGGAGCGCCCTGGCCTGGTCGAGAAGCTCCCGCTGGAACACCACCTCCGCGACGGCCTTCTGGGAGATCATGGCGAGGCGGAGCGCTCCCGTGGCGGCGAGCCCCAGGATGGTCACCGCAACAAGGACCTCGAGCAGCGTGAACCCCTTCCGTCTCATCGGACCACGTAGTTGAGCTGCACCGGTTCGTCTTTGCGGACCACGCTCACCTCGAACCGCTCGCCTCCCATGAGGGAGTTGATGGCGTTGGCCACGTCGCCCATGTTGCTGATGGGAATGCCGTTCACCCCCTGAATGACGTCACCGGGACGGACGCCCAGAGCAAAGAGGATACTGTTCTTCTCGATGTTTCGGACCTCTATTCCTGCGGCGACGCCGTCGGTGATCTTCGGCACCAGCCGGACCTTCTTCAATTCGTCGAAGGGGTTGAGCAGAAGCTCGTTCACCGTGTCCCGGGCGATGACCCCCTCCTGGCCCGGCGCGGCGGGAGTGAGGTTTTCCGCAGCGGAAGAGGACTCCGTCGGAGGAGGCGTCGGAGCGTCCACGGCCCGCTCTTTCGATGCCGGTTTGGAGGGAATCTGCCCGCCTCCGTCGAGCACGCGGAAGAAGAGTTCGTGTTCCTCCTCGCCTGCGGCGAGCAGAACGCTGTTCTTGGCGACGCGCCGCAGAAGCCATCCTTCCACGCGCTGTCCCTGAAGCACGAGGGACGTTCCCCCGGGACCGACGAGCCAAGCCGCCACGGGAGGCATGGTTCCGACAAGAGAAATTTTCCCGATGTCCGCAACCGGCACCGTTCCTTCCTCCGCGGGTTTTTCAGACGACGCCGCTTTTTCGTCGGAACGCGCACTGCCTGAAGCGACACCGAAGGGAGAGCGGGCGACGAAGAGACGCATTCCTTCCGGAACGGGAACGACACCACTTTCCGAGTCCGATGCCGAAGCAGCGCGGATCACTGTGGCGATGCGGCTCTCCATCACCTGGTGCTGCAGAAAGAGCCCCAGCAGGGTAGCGCAAAACCAGCCGACGATCCAGGCGCAAAGCACCCCCAGTACCCAGGGCAGGGTTTTTTCGAGAATGCCCACGGTACGGGGAGAGACGACGAGATCTCCACCGCCGAAGGAAAGAAACCGATCTCGCAGCAGAGCCTTCATCGGTGTATCCTCCATTCTCCCGCCGAGCCCTCCCGGGCAAGGGGAAGAATCGACGTGAGCGCATTCAGAGCGAGATCCAGCTCGGTTGGGACCTTGAGGCGCAGGTCCGCCTTGGTGATCTTCGCCGTCGCGGGCGAAACGGCAATGTACCCGGACGCCGTGAAATCACCCTTGATGTCCACCTGCTCCAGCGCGACACCGCCGCTTCCCGCGACAAGGCGGAAGGAACCGCTGCGCCAGGCGGCCCCTTTGCCGCCGAGCATGCGCATGTCGCCCCCCGAAAGAGAGACGGCACAGACGCCCCGTCGCTCCAGGAGTGACACCATCGGGTGAGGCATCACGACCAGCCTCCCCTCCCGGAGAGTGAGGAGCGGCGATGCAAGGGAAAGGTTGACGAAGGTGAAACGAGGGAACATTCTGCCCTCCACGGCGATATCGTCGTAAAGAAGCGAGAACCCCTGTTCGGCCAGCCGCGGGGTGGTACGGGCCAGGGCATACCGGGCCGCCCCTTCCCAGGGGAAGTGCACCCAGAGAGCGAGGAGGACGATGAGAAACAAAACCGCCCCGTAAAGAAGGGAAGAAAGCCGACGGGTCATTGCCCCACCCCCACGAGAAGAGAAAGAAGGTAGAGCTTCTCCCCTCCGGAGGGAAGCACCTTCAGTTCCGCGGAGCGAACGGAGAACCCTTCCGCACCGAGTTCCTGGAGCAGACGTCCAAGCTCTTCCCCGTAAAGGCGTTCCACCTGCACGGCGATGCCCGTTCCGGAGGAGGCGAACTGAGCGACGCGATCCCGCAGGGCGAGGCGGTCGAGCATCCGGGAGAGTGCGCCCAGGGCATCCACGGCGGAAATCTCCTTTTTTTCCTCTTTGTGAGGAAGGGCCTGATACTGGGAAAGTGTGCGCATGAGTTGAAGAAAACGCCCCTCCTGTACCGCCGCACGGGCATCCACGCTCCTTGCGTCGGCACGCCACAGAAACCCGGCGCTCCACACGAGAAGACAGAGAAGGGCAAGCAACAGGGAAACGCGGGAATCTTTGAACCCCTCGCCGAACCGGGCCATGATATTCCCGAAGCTCATCCCCTTCATGATGCGGACCACCTCACTGTCATGGTGAAACGAAGGCCGCCTCCCGGCGCCTGGGAAATGTCTCCGAGTTGCGTCTCCATCCTCGACGAGGCGTTCTTCGCACCGAGATCGGCGCACTGCCGCTGAAACGCCTGAATCGCCTCCACCGTCGCGGCGGAACCGATGATCTCCGCTCCGTCTTCTCCATAGCGCAACGTCTCAAGAAGGATGTCCTTCCCTTCCGTCGCCTCCCAGGCCTCGCCGAGGAGGGCGATGAGATCCGCCAACTGCACGCTCTTTCCCGTTCCCTGGGCCTGCACGAGCCGGGCTCTCGCCTGGCTGAGCGGATCATTCACGGGGCCGTCTCCGAAGACGGAGCGATAGGCTGTGACGGCGCTGGTGCGGAGCCTGTCGAGATAGAGTTCTCCCTCCCGCAGGGAAAGCCGGGCTCCGGCGGCGAAGAGGAACCCCAGGAGGGTCGCCGCAAACAGCGCCCGTCTCCAGAGAACCAGCAGACGATCCGTGACGAGCGCCGCATCGACTCCCCGAGAGGACACACTGAACTCCGCCAGGGACGGAAATGCCGCGAGAGTGCGCTCCGCGGCGGCGAAAAGGGCACCCGTCGCTNNTGTTCCCGGGCGTCGAAACGGATCAGTCGCGGTATCTCGCGCCCTGCGGCATCGCAGTACTTCCGGAGCCACGCCTCTTCTTCGCCCGGGAGGTGCTCTTCCCGGGGGCGCCAGCGATAGAGAACGGGAATCCCTTCCTGAAAGAGGAGAGAACAGAGGTTTTCCTCGTCGGCCCACACCACGGCGCCGTCCTCTCCCGCGTCGGCGGCAAAGGCGAGGGGAGCGGGCCAGACCGTGACGGACTGGCTCCGGTCGACCCGTTCTCCGAGACGCACGAAATCCTTTCGGGAAAGAATCCACGCCACACCGCGAGCACCCTTTCCGCCTCCCTCGACAACGAGGGGAAGGATTTCCACGTCACCGAGTCCGCTCCGGAGAGGCTGCACCTGAAGGCGCAGCGCCTCGCGGATGCGCGTCACATTTGAAAAGGGAAAAGCGAAAGGACGCAGCGACAGGGTCTGCATTCCCGAGACGAGAAGCAGTGTGGGACGGGACAGATCGGGCTCCGATACAGCGCGAGATCGCCCACCTTCCGGAAGAAGGTAGTCTTTTCCCGTTCGGAGACAAGGTATCAGTGCACGTCGCCTCATACAGCGCTCTTCCTTCCCTTGATCATCGGTCTCTTTCGTTTCCTCCCCCATCGAGAGACAAACCGGAACACCTCGGCCCGACAGGGAAGAGGTTGCGAGGAGGAGGGACTTCAGTTCCGGAGGTCGGACCCGCTCGAAAGAGCCGTCCGCTCCTTCCAGAGAACGACGCGGCATTCCTTCTGAGCCCGCCGGAGGACCCCCTGGTACAACGCGGCGTGGCCGCTTCCACCCGCTTCCTGCACCCGAATGTCCACCTGGAAATACTCGCTCGACACGCCGAGCAATCCCGCCAACCTGGGAATCGCTCCCTTGGGGAGCATCTTGTTGACATCACTCATGCTCTTGAAAGGTGCGTCCTTTCTTGCGGCAACGATCCGCGTCGCCGCCCCGTCGTCCATCTCGGAGTCGAGGAGTTCCAATACGCGCCGGGGAGCCATGTTGACGTTGATCTTCGCTCCTCCCCAGATATCGCAGTAATCCCGGAACCCGAGCTGCCCCAGGACACGGTTTCCCTCCAGGAACGTTTCGTCCACGCCGGGGCAGTTTCGCAGTTCCGAAAGATCCGCCAGCGCACGATTCGGAAAATCTCCCCGCTCCGCACCCCCGAGACGGGGGGATTTGTCCGCGTCGAGGAAATCGAGGAGCAGCGACTCCAGATCGGAACGCCCCAGTGTGACGAGCACCTGCGTCCAGGGATATTTGAGTTCCCGGCGGAGCGTCCTTCGATCCGGAAGAAAGAGGGCGTTCACCGGAATCTTTCCGTCCAAAGGCGTGATGGTCACGGAGAAGACCTTGCCGTCGTCAGTGGGAAAGACATATTCCGAAAACCAAGGTTCATGAAGCGAGTCGTAGGCGTTCGGATCCTGCAGAAGCCCCAGTGCAACCTTGTGGAGCAGCACATAAGCAATGCTCCGGGACTCCTGGGTGAACCGTTCATAGAACACGGCGCGCATCTGCGTTCGTGCGAACCAGGCGAAGGCGGTCACTCCCGAGAGCAACGCCATGACCACGAGGAGCACCGCCACGAGCACGAAACCGCGATTTGCCCGGCGGAAAGGCGAGGGAGCATTACAGTTGGGGAAGCCAGTCCTCATAGGTGACGCTCTTTTCCTTCCTGCCGAGGGTTACTCGAAGAGCGAAGGGATACCGCCCCGCGTAGGAATCCACCCACTTTCCCCGATCGTAGGCGGCAACACGGAAGCTGTCCACACCGGGCAGGACCAGCTGGGCCCTTCCCGGGTCCAGGTTCGCCGGGTCCACCTCGTTGGCCGACACATAAGGAAGAATCCATCTGTACAATCCCGGCAGGGCCGTGCTGCCGATATCCGCCCGAACGACTCTGTAGACGATGGTCCCGATGGGGCTTCCGTAGAGAAGCGGCGCCGCGGAGCGAAAGAGCACCGCATCGTCGGGAACGCCGCCGAGACGCTCCCGGGAGGCAATCCGGAACAACACGTCCCCCGTGGCGGGAAGCATCTCCCGCAGATCCCCCGCGATGGCCGCCGCCGCCATCCGCAAAGCTCGCTTCTGGCCGTATTCTTCCTCCAGTTCGCCCAGGTTGCGCAGCACGTGGAAGAGCGGCGCCCCGGCAAGGGTGAACACGACCGCCACGAGGGCAACCACGGTGAGAACCTCGAAGAGTGTGAACCCCCGCCGCCGGGCCATCTTTCCCCCCGTTCACTCCGCCTTGGGCGGCACGAAACGCACGCGGAGCTCCACCACAAGACTGCGCTGATCGAGTTCGTGCACCCTCCACGTCACGGCAACACCTTTTTTCTTCTGGTACTCCACGATTTCGCCCAACTGGCGCAACACCTCTCCTCCGGGACCGGTTGCAGCCGGCTCTCCGGGAAGAGACACATGCTCCACCTCCGCGGGCGGGCACGCCGCTTCGCTCTCGCCATCCTCGACATGCCCCGAGAACGAAAGGAGCTCCGGAGAAGCGAAGGATGCCGTTCCCAGAGTTCTTCTGCGCCGTTCCATCTCCCGGGCGGTCACGCTTTCGTTCACCGCCTCTCCGGCAAGGCGGATCTGGTCCTCTTCGTCGAGCCCAACAAGGGCCCTGGCCTGGCGTTCACCGAGCTTTCCCTCTTCGATCAATTTCTGGACGGGGAGAGCGAGTTTCAGAAGGCGAAGTTTGTTCGCCACAGCCGCCTGGGAGCGCCCGATGCGCCGGGCAAGCTCCACCTGGGTCATGCCGCTCCGCTCCAGAAGCTCCGCAAGGGAGCGGGCTTCCTCCACAGGAGAGAGATCCTGGCGCTGCAGGTTCTCGACCAGGGCGAGCACGTGCTGGTCCTGGGGCGTCACCTCCACCACGCGGGCGGGGATGGTGCTCCTTCCGGCCATTCTCGACGCGCGAAGCCGCCGTTCACCCGCGACAAGCTCATAGCCTCCCGGTGTCTCCCGGACGAGCACGGGCTGCAGAACCCCCACCTCGCGGATGGAGGAGGCGAGCTCCTCCAATCCGTCGGGATCAAAATGGCGACGGGGCTGCCTCGGGTTCGGCAGCACCGCATCGAGTTCGAGAAGAAGCAGGCGTTCATCCTGGGCAGCACTCCGTTCGGCCTGTTCCGCCTCGGGAGCGGGTTCGGAAGGAGTTTCGGAGGCGGGAAGATCAAGGGTCTGATCCACGGGGAGCAGAATGCTCCGGCCTTCGTCGTGACACATCTCCGAGGGAGCCTCGTCCGGTCCCTCTACAACGGTTCCGCCCTGTCTGTTCTTGAGAAAACGGACCACGTCCATGGAGAGCCTCCTTTCCCGCTTCGCAGGCATTCTCCCATTCTGCACGAGTCGGGGTCAACCGTAAAGTGGCCGACCCTCGAAAAGGGCGCCCTTTCCTCAGAAGAGACGCTCCGCGTTGACGAAACGGGCGTATTCCTTGAGGAAGACGAGGTGCACGCTCCCCGTGGGTCCGTTACGATGTTTGGCCACGATGATCTCCGCCCTGTTGTCCTCGAGATCGGGGTTCGCGGCGGCCTCGTAATAGCCGGGACGAAAAAGGAGCACCACGAGATCCGCGTCCTGCTCAATGGCGCCGCTGTCCCGAAGGTCCGAAAGCTGGGGGCGCTTGTCCTGGCGCTGCTCCACCGCCCGGGAGAGCTGCGAGAGAGCCACTACGGGCACATCCAGCTCCCGGGCGATGCCCTTGAGCGCCCGGGAGATCTCGGACACTTCCTGCTGCTTGCTCTCCGCCGGACGGGGGGTGCGCATGAGCTGCAGGTAGTCCACGACGACAAGCCCCACCTCCTGGACCATTGCCTTGAAACGGCGGCACCGGGCGCGCAGTTCCAGCGTGGAGAGATCGGAACTGTCGTCGATGTAGATGGGGGCCTGGGCAAGGCGGCCTGCGGCCTCGGCAAGGCTGTCCCATGCGCTCTCGTGAAAGGTTCCCGTGCGGAGATCGTGAATGTTGATCCGCGCTTCGGCGCCGAGCATTCGCTGCACGAGCTGCTCCGCCCCCATCTCCAGGCTGAAGAGGAGGACGGGGCGCTTTCCGTTCACGGCGGCTCCCTGGGCAACGTTGAGGGCGAAGGCGGTTTTCCCCATGGAGGGACGGGCCGCGACGATGTTGAGGCTCCCCGGCTGGAGACCGCCGGTGATGCGGTCGAAGTCGACAAAGCTCGTGGCCGTCCCCGTGACGGGCTGCCCCCTGTGGAAGTTTTCCTCGATCTGCTGGAAGGTGGTGCTCAGCACATCCCCCACATGCTTGAAGGGTGTACCACCGCCGCGCTGGGACAGTTCGAAGACGGACCGCTCCGCCTCGTCCAGGATGTCCCCCAGTTCGCGGTCCTCCGCATAGGCCAGGCGCACAATGGCTCCTCCCGCCTGAATGAGGCGACGGCGTACCGCTTTGTCCCGCACGATCTCCGCGTGCCAGGCCACGTTCGCCGTGGTGGGAACACCGTCCACGAGGGCCGCCATGAAAGACTGCCCGCCCAGCTTTTCCGCGAGGTTGCGCCGCCCCACCTCCTCCCAGAACGTGAGGAGATCCACGGGTCGATCCTTCCGGGACATGGTTTCCATGATCTCGAAGCCCATGCGGTGATGCAGATCGTAGAAATCCTCGGGAGTGAGCATCTCCGTTGCGGTGAGGAGTGCATCCCTGTCGAGGAGGCACGCACCGAGCACGGCCCGTTCCGCCTCAAGACTATGGGGCGGAACACGATCGAAGAGGGAATCCGTCACTTATTCCGCCTCCACCAGGACCGTCATGGCCACGTCGATACCCGGGTGCAGATGGATCGAAAAAGAAAAGGTGCCGCAGGACCGAATGGGCTCGCCGAGACGCACGTCCTTCTTGTCCACCTCCTGGCCGAGCTGAGCGGAAACAGCCTGGGCGATCTGGGCGGAGGTGACACTTCCGAAAAGCTTGCCACCCTCACCCGCACTGACCCGCACCGAGACCCGCTTGCCCTGGAGATGGCGCTGACGTTCGAGAGCCTGTTGCTCCTGCTTCTTCGCCTTGTTCTTCCGGTTTTCCTGGCGCTGCTCCCATTCCCTGATCTTTCCCGCGTCGGCTTCCTCCGCGAGCCCCCTGGGAATGAGATAGTTCCTGCCGTAGCCGTCGGCCACGTCGGCCAAGTCTCCCGATTTCCCCACACCGGACACATCCTTGGTAAGTATGACTTTCATCGTTGCGTCACCTCCGAAACCGAGTTCGCACGTCCAGCCACATGTCGGCCATGCCGAGGAGCAAACAGAGCTGTGACAGGAAGGGGACGAAGAGAAGCAGCGCGAGAAGCCCGTAGCGGAGAATCCCCATTCCCTTGTGGCGCAGCCATGCCATGGCCACCGACGCGCCCTGGACGAAAAAGAGCATGCTCACCAACACCCGCAGATTGAGCCCCATGCGGAACGCAACCTGCCGCACCCCCTCGGAGGCAAATCCATTCTGTTCCGCAGCCTTCGAAAGAAAGAGCAGCAGCACCGAGGCGAGAAGCGCCCAAAAAATACTCCGAGGAAACCGCCACTCCGAAAAGGACGGAAGTTCGGGCATGCCGGGCATCCCCAGACGGCGCACCACCAGATTGCTCACCACGTAGCTGAGCCAGCAATCCATGCCCGCCGCCACGACGAGAAGAGAGGGAAAGACAAGGGGCAGAATTCCCAGGGTCTGTTCCATCTGGGCACGAAACGCGGCAACCGCCTCGGAGGATGCCGCCCACCCCCCAGCGGAGGCGAGCATCCTGTCCAGCACCTGCTGCATCTCCACGGGGTCCACCGAAAAAGGGTTCAGCCCGGTGATCTTTGTGATGAGCAACATGAGAAGCAGCTTACTGCCCAGGGAGACGAGGATACCGTAGAGCATGATTTCCACGCCGCTCCGGTAGCGGCGTGCGAGCCATCCGATGCCCACGCCGAGGACACCGAAACCGAGCGCGAAGAAGAGGGCACTCACCGGGCCCAGAAAGGCCGCGACGAGAAACGCCGCCACTCCCATGCCGGCGAGGGCTCTCCGAAGATTGTGCCGCAATCCGAGAATGACGAGCGGCGCGGGACAGAGCAGCGTCACCATCACGCCCAGAAAGGGAAGGAGATGGCTCGCCAGAAAGAGCACCACCGCCAGCGCCACGAGAAGTGCCGATTCGACCAAGGCCCGGGTGGGATTCATGGATCACCTCCGGATAGAGAAATGGGGGAGGAGCACATGCCCCTCCCCCATGGGTTCGTGCACGCCGCCTAATCGGCGGTGAAGGGCACGAGAGCCATCATGCGGGCCCGCTTGATAGCCATGGTGAGCTGTCGCTGATGCTTCGCGCAGTTTCCCGTGACTCTCCGGGGAAGGATCTTCCCGCGCTCGGAAATGTATTTCCGCAGCCGTTCCACATCCTTGTAATCCGCGGAGTCAAGCTTGTCCACGCAGAAAAAGCATACCTTGGGACGACGCTTGTTGCGCTTTCTGTTGGCAAAGGCCATGTGCCTTCCCTCCTTCGTTTAAAAGGGGATATCCGCCTCTTCCCCGCCTCCGGTTCCGGACCCGTCGATCTCGGCGAAGTCCATGGGGAAGTCTCCCTCCATCTCTCCGCCGAAACCGCTCTCGCGCAGGCTCGCCACCTGTCCGGAACGGAAGGACCCCGAGGGGGTGCCATAGGACTCCTGCCCCTCCTCGCGGCGGGGGCTTCCGAGAAACTGCACGTTTCGGGCGACGACCTCCGTGAAGGTACGTTTCTGACCGTCCTTCTCGTAGCTGCTGACGCGAATCCGCCCCTCCACGAGCACGGCACTGCCCTTCCGGAGATATTTCTCGCAGTTTTCCGCCTGGGAGCCCCAAGCGCTCACGGGAATAAAATCCACCTCTTCGTGAATTTCCCCGTTCTGCCCCTTCCACTTTCGGTTCACCGCCACCGCGAACTTGGCGACGGCCTGCTTTGAGGCGGTGTAGCGAACTTCCGGATCCCTCGCCACATTGCCCACGATGACCGCCAGGTTGAATCCGCGAGCCATGGAGAACCTCCTATTTTTCCTGGAGTACCACGATGTGACGCATCACCTGGCTCTTGAGCCGGGTAATGCGCTCCAGCTCCTTCACCTGAACCGGATCGAGAGTGAACGAATAGATCGCGTAGAGTCCCTCGGTCTTCTTTTGGACGGGATAGGCAAGACGCCTCTTTCCCCATCTGTCGATCTTGGAGATCGTTCCTCCAAGGCCACGCACCATTTCCGCAACTTCCTCCACCGACGCGTTGTAATCCTCCACGTCGGGGTGGAGCAGCACCATCATCTCGTAGGGCCGCACCACCACTCACCTCCTCCCTTTGGGCTGACGGCCTCTCCTTCGAGGGAGAGGCAGGGAAACACAGCAAGTCATTATACGTTACGGGGCGGTTCTGGGCAAGACCTTGGGGGGCTCGCCGGAAACCACGACAAATCTGTAGATCCGTTCGTCCGGATAGGCCAGGTTGAACTGCTCCCGGGCAAGTCGCGCCATGCCCTCCGTGGTCTTGTAATAGACGATGTGATCCCGGAGGCGTCCGAGCTCCCTGTTCATGCGCACGAGCGTGTCCATGCGCTGATCCACCTGATGGGAGAGCCGGGCGATGCGGGCCGCCTCGAAGGCATAGGCCGTGAGAAGCACCGCCGAGGCAAGTCCGAAGGCAGTGGCCAGGAGAACCCAGCGCAATCGCGGCATGTCACATTTTTTCCGGCGCACCCACGCCCAGAAGCCTCAGGGCGTTTGCCAGAACAAGGCGAACGGCCTGGCCGAGGAGAAGGCGCCCCTCCTGCAGCGGCGACTCCTCGCCGAGAATCCGGTGCGCGTTGTAGAAGGCGTGGAAGGCCGTGGCGAGGTCGTGGATGTAGTAGACGATCCGGTGAGGGGCAAACTCCCGGGCCGCCTTGTCCACCTCCTCGGGAAAGAGCGCAAGCTTGCGCAGAACCTGATCCTCTTCGGGGGTCGCGAGAATGTTCACGTCGAACTCCTCCGGCCTCGGCAACACCACTCCCCTGGACTCGGCTTCCCGAAAGATGCTGCAGATCCGTGCATGGGCGTATTGGGCATAGTAGACGGGATTCTCAGCACGGGCGCTACGGGCGAGCTGGAGGTCGAAATCCAGGTGGCTGTCGCTCCGGCGCATGAGGAAGAAATAGCGCGTGGCATCCACACCAACTTCCTCGAGAATCTCACTGAGCGTGACGAACTGTCCCGAACGCTTGGACATGGTGACCTGCTCGCCGCCGCTCAGGAGGTTCACCATCTGGATAAGCAGTACCTGCAGATCGTCGGGGTCGCGCCCGAGGGCCTCCACGGCGGCGCGCATGCGGGGAATGTATCCGTGATGGTCGGCGCCCCAGACATTGATGACGAGGTCGAATCCACGGTCGTATTTGTCCTTGTGATAGGCCACGTCCGAAGCGAAATAAGTGGGTGCGCCGTTGCTCCGAATGAGGACGCGGTCCTTTTCGTCGCCGAAGGCCGTGGCACGGAACCACACCGCCCCGTCCGCGTCGTAGGCGAATCCCCGCTCACGAAGACGTTCGATCATGCGGGGCACGGCATCGTTGGTGTAGAGGCTCTTCTCGGAGAACCACACGTCGAAGCGCACCCCGAACTCTTCGAGACAGATCCGGATGGAGTCGAGAATCACCCGGCAGGCATATTCCCGAAAAAAGTCGAGGCTCTCGTCGAGAGGAACGGTAAGAAAACGCGCTCCCTCTTCCTCGACGATCTTCGCCGAAAGCTCCTTCACGTACTCGCCGTGGTAGCCGTCCTCGGGGAAAGGCGCGAGATCGGTTTTGCCGAGGAGTTCGAAATACCTGGATTGGGCGGAACGTCCGAGATTGTCCACCTGGAGCCCCGCGTCGTTGATGTAGTATTCGCGCTCTACGGTCCAGCCGGAGAACTCCAGGATGGCCGCCATGGCATCCCCCACGGCGGCGCCGCGTCCGTGCCCCACGTGGAGCGGTCCCGTGGGGTTGGCGCTGACAAATTCCACCTGCACTCTTTTCCCCGATCCACTCTGATTTCTTCCGTAGTCCTCGTTTTTCCCGAAAATCTCCACCAGGACATCCTTCTGCCACCGTCGGTTGAGAAAAAAGTTCACGAAACCGGGACCAGCGACCTCGGCCCGTTCCACGTAGCTGTTCTCGTCCTCGGCCAGAGTGTCCACAAGGCGCTGCGCAAGATCACGAGGCTTTTCACCAAAGAGCTTCGCCGCCTGCATGGCCGCGTTGGTCGCCCAATCTCCCTGTCCTTCCCGTTTCGGACGTTCGAGGGCGACCCGGGGCAAGTCCCCTGGGGAGACTCCCTTTTCGCCAGCGAACCGACACAGCGCCTCGGTGATCTGTTCCGCAAGTACCTGGGATAGTTCCTTCACGTGTTCGCACCTCCACAACGCGACGTACGCGCCTCTTTATCTACGGTTTCGACGTCATCTGGCCCGGACGGGAAGCGTCTTACTCCCCCATGAAGCCCACGCGGCGATGAGCTGCCTCAATGCCTCGCCCATGGAGGCATCCATCTGCTGCGTCTTCACCACAAGCTTTGTCTCCCCCAGCACGGCATTACGCTTCTCGGAGAAACGAAGCGTTTCTCTCAACGCAATCCGTCCCTCCCCTTCCCGGCTCGGAGGAAGGGAAAGCACCCGGTATCCCTCCGGAAGGGAGAGATCCAGCTTCTGCTCCACCACGAAGGGGAAACGAAGACGCTGGGGAAACTGCTCCTGCTCCAGGGCGCGGAGCCAAGGCAGTTCCACCATCGGCATGCGGACGAGCACCTGTCCGGGCGCCGGAATCCCCACGGCGGCCTGCACCGGAAAGGAGACGCGGTAGCCGTAGGGATAGGTCTGGAGCGACGGCGCACCGAACACAAAGGCACCTCCCGCAGAACGCGGCAACAGGGAAAGAATCTGTGCGCCGTCAGGAACCCCGCCGGGTGAAAAAAGGTCTACCCACCCTCCACGGACCGTCACGTCGAAGGTTCCCTGGCTCATGCCGGTCTGATCCATGGAGAGAATCCACTCAAGAGAAAGACGATGCTCCTCCAGGGCTCCGCCCGGAACAGCCCGGCTCTCCACGCCGAGCCCCTCCGCACGGTAGAGGGTCTTTCCCCGGAGGGATGGCGGCACGTTCCCCGCGGCCACGTTCTGGCCCAGATCGCAATAGAAGCTGCTTCCGTTCGGAGGAGTGCATTCCAGAACGGGACGCAGCCACGCCCGGGACGTGGCGGGGGCGTCCTCCGCAAGCGGAAGCGCAGGAAGCCACCACACCACGGCCTTCCATCCCGCGTTCCGGAGCCAGGACTTGAGCACCAACACGCGCTCCCAGGGGGTCCAGGGTCCTTCGCCCGGAATCTCCTCCGCGGAGCGGACCCAGTCCCAGGGCACACCGGAAAGGAGCGTCTTTTCGGTGTTCATCGCGGCAAGAAGCGATTCCCCTGCCCGCGTCCTGTTGTTCATCGTCGCGGCACGGGCGAAGCCCCCCTCAGGAGAAGGAGCGGGAATCGTTTCCAGCTCCGCCAGCGGGCGGAGCGATTCGAAACGTCCCTTGCGGAGGCTGAAGGCCAGGGCGGGACGCTCCTTCGCGAGAAGACTGGTGCCCTTCCAGGCGGTTCTGTTCATGATGAGCCAGGAATAACGATCCCCCGCCCCCGCTTCGCTTTTGCCCGGTTCGGGCACTCCCTCGCCCCCCCAGAGGAACGCAGCGTTCCGGGGCACGTCCACCACGTAGCGCTGCTCCCACTGGGGAAGGTCGAGTTCGAGCCAGACCAGGTCGTCCACGTTGAGCCGTCTCGGATACACCTGTGTGTAGGCAAGGGCAAGGGCTGTCTGTTCTCCCAAAGGGGGAATGCGGACCTCGACGATGCGGACCCCCTTCCGGTCCTGTTCCTGAGGAAGCAGCGGCGACACGAGACGTCCCAGCGGAACGCTGTAGAGCGCGGCCTCGGATACCGACGCGTCGCCCCCCTCGGGAACGGGAATCTGCCAGGTGCGCCATTCCTCGGACATGCCAGGCCCAAGGAGCACCACCCAGCGGGATTCGCGCACCATGTCACCGTTGGCTTCCAGGCGATACCGCATTTCCCGGAGCCAGACCATGCCGGGGACATCGCCGAAGGCACTCGTCGCCGGCGCCTCCCGGGCGAGACGCATCACCTCCAGAGCACCGTTCCAGGCGAAGACCCGCTCTGGAAGAAGCAGCATCCCCAGGAGGAGCACCCCCAGCAAAAACGGTCGTACTCTTTCCAGCGAACGCACACCCGTCGCCGAAAAAGCGGTCGAGGAACTCCCCATGGCGCTGTCGCGCATCTCCGTCGTCATGGACTTCGCCTCCTCCTGCATCTCTTCTGAAAAACCGCCCCCTCCGGAACGGATGCGGGCCCTCCGCATCATGAAACCCTGCCGCAACAGTGCTTGTATTTCTTGCCGCTGCCGCAGGGACAGGGATCGTTCCGCCCAACCCGTTCACCCTTCCGGAGCGGCACGCGGTCACCTCCTGGGCCCGATGCCTCTTCCCGGGGGGCGCCGAGCAGAACCGGAACGGGAGCAACCGCACCGGAACGGGTAGGGGCAGAGCGCCCTCCGCCGGGAGCGGTGCCTTCGGCAACGACGGAAACGCGGAAGACGAGTTCCGCCACGCTCTCCCGAACCCGTCCGAGCATTTCCTGGAACAGATTGTAGGACTCGAACTGGTACTCCAGCAGGGGATCCTTCTGTCCGATGGCGCGGAGACCGATGCCTCGGCGGAGTTCGTCCATGCCGAGGAGGTGCTCCTTCCAGCGGGCATCCAACACGTGGAGCACCACGAAACGAAAAAGGTCCGCCGCCATGTTCCCGCCGAGCTGCTTCACTTTCTCGTCGAAGCGCTCCCGCAGATGCCGGGCGAGCTTGTCCCGGGCGTCAAGCGCCTCGTCACGGCTTGCGACTCCTTCAATGAAGGTCTCCGCTCCAGGGCCGAAGACGGCCTTCAGGCGCACCGCCGCCGCGTTTACGTCGGGTTCCGCATCCCCCTCGGGGAACGTCGTGTCGACGATATTCGCCAGCGTGTCCTCAACGATCTCCCAGGCGTGGTCGACGATGCCGTCCTCCGCGGCGAGAATGCTGCGACGCTCTCCGTAGACGGCTTCCCGCTGCTGGTTCATGACGTTGTCGTACATGAGGAGCTGGCGCCGGATGTCGAAATGATACTGCTCCACCTTGCGCTGGGCGTTCTCAATGGCCTTGGTGAGGAGAGAGTGTTCGATGGCCTCTCCTTCCTCCATGCCGAGCTTCTCCATGATCCCCTGGATGCGCTCGGAGCCGAAGAGGCGAAGCAGGTCGTCCTCAAGGGCGAGATAGAAACGGCTGGTGCCGGGATCGCCCTGGCGGCCGCCCCGTCCGCGGAGCTGGTTGTCGATGCGCCGTGATTCGTGCCGCTCCGTGCCCAGAATATGCAGCCCCCCCGCGGCAAGAACCTTCTCACGCTCCGCTGCGCATTGGGCAACCATCTCCTCCCGGATGACCACGAAGGACTCCGGGGCGACGGCGGGATCCACTCCGCGGAGCCTCGCCTCATCCCTGGCGAGGAATTCCGGGTTGCCTCCAAGCACGATGTCCGTGCCGCGACCCGCCATGTTCGTGGCCACCGTCACCGCACCGAATCTTCCCGCCTGGGCAACGATCTGGGCCTCCTTCTCGTGATATTTCGCGTTCAGCACTTCGTGGGGGACCTTGCGGGCCTTGAGCAGCTTACTCATGACCTCGGAATTCTCGATGGAGGTCGTTCCCACAAGCACCGGTTGTCCCTTGGCGTGACACTCGGCGATTTCCTCCGCCGCGGCGAGGAATTTCTCCCGCTTGGTCCGGAAGATGGCGTCGCTGAAATCCTCGCGCACCAAGGGTCTGTTCGTGGGAAGCACGATCACGGGGAGGCCGTAGATCTCCTTGAATTCCTCCGCTTCGGTCGCGGCAGTACCCGTCATGCCCGCGAGCTTGCGATACATGCGGAAGTAGTTCTGCAGCGTGACCGTGGCGAGGGTCTGGTTCTCGCGGCCGATCCGTACACGTTCCTTGGCCTCGATGGCCTGGTGCAGTCCGTCGGAATAGCGGCGTCCGAACATGAGCCGTCCCGTGAACTCGTCCACGATGACGATCTCTCCGTCTTTGACCACGTAGTGCACGTCCCGCTGAAAGAGATGGATCGCCTTGAGAGCCTGCACCAGCTTGTGGGCCATCTCGGAATGCTGCCAGTCCGAGAAGAGTCCCGCATGGCCGAGAATCTGCTCCGCCCGGGCGATCCCCTCTTCGGTAAGGGCGAGATTGCGCTCCTTTTCGTCGATTTCGAAGTCTGCGCCTTTCTGGAGCTTTCGGGCCGCCCTGTCCGCCGTGACATACGGCTCCGTGGCGTCCTCGGAAGGGCCGGAAATGATGAGGGGCGTCCTCGCCTCGTCGATGAGGATGGAGTCCACCTCGTCCACAATGGCGAAGGCATGCCCCCGCTGGGCAAGCTGCGAAGGATGGACCGCCATGTTATCCCGAAGGTAGTCGAAGCCGAATTCGCTGTTCGTACCGTAGGTCACGTCGGCCCGGTAGGCTTCCAAACGTTCTTCCTGGGGCATGTAGGGATAGAGAACACCCACGGAAAGCCCCAGAAAACGGTAGATCGGCTCCATCCATTCAGCGTCGCGCCTGGCCAGGTAGTCGTTCACGGTGACCACGTGCACGCCTTTGCCACTCGCCGCACCGAGAACCACCGCAAGGGTCGCCACCAAAGTTTTTCCCTCTCCGGTCTTCATTTCCGCGATCTTACCCTCGGAAAGCGCCATGCCTCCCATGAGCTGCACGTCGAAGTGCCGCATACCGAGAGTTCTCACCGACACTTCCCGGACGACGGCAAAGACATCCTCCAGGATTTCGTCCTCCGGAGTTCCGTCCAGAACTCGTTTTCGAAGGACATCGTAGCGACCTGCAAGCTCCTCGTCGTTCAGAGAGTGCAGTTCCGCCTCCAGTTCGTTGATACGAACGGCCCTCTGGCGATAGCGCCGGAGAGCACGCTCGTTGGGGTCGAGCCCGAGGGCCCGCTTCAGGGAATCGAGCATTTCCTCACCTCTACTGTTGTAGGAAGCATTCCTCCGACCTTCGGAAATCCCGGCTCTCCTCCGTAGCGCACAGGAGACCCCGGGAAAGGACGGACGGAAAGCACTTCTCCAAGGTTATCCTTCCGGAAGATCCCTCCAGAGGACGAACCATTATATGCTTCCCTGTTCGGACCCGTCAAAAAAAGGGAGATACCCGAAAAGGGCATCTCCCTGAAAGCAGGCACCACCGAACACAACGCTCCATCCGTTTTCCCCTCTGTCCCCGCTCTTGCCCGGGGCGCTTCTTTCCGACACTACAACGTGTAGGGTTTCAGGTGGGCCAGGAAATGGTGGAGTCCTTTCACGGGAGGAGCATACTCCACTTTCAGGCCGTAACGAATTTTCTCCCGGCGCTTGTAGACGTTGACGATGCTTTCCGCAACGTATTCCATATGGCTGTTCGTGTAAGTGCGACGGTTGATGGCGAGACGGTAGAGTTCGAGCTTGGGGAGAATAAGCTTTCCCGTCTTCTCGTCCTCAATAGCGAAGGCGAGGGCGCCGAGGCCGATGCCGCGAATGGCTCCTTCGCGGTAGATTTCGATGGAGAGAACATCCGCCGGATAGGCCGTCTGAGGAATGTGAGGCAGGAACGCTGCAGCGTCGATGAAGATGGCGTGTCCTCCCGTGGGCTTTACGAAGGGGACACCTCCCTCTTCGAGCAGATCGCCGAGGTATTTCACCTGCGCCACCCGATGGGCCATGTACTGCTCGTCGGTCATCTCCCGCAACCCCTGAGCGAGAGCTTCGAGGTCCCGTCCTGCGAGGCCACCGTAGGTGGCGAACCCTTCAAAGAGAATTACCCGGGGAAGCAGCGCCTGGTACAGCGCCTCCGTGCGGCAGCAGATCATGCCGCCGATGTTCACGAGGGGGTCCTTCTTGGCGGAACAGGTGATGGCGTCCGCCGTGTCCATGCAGGCCCGCAGGATCGCCGCGAGGGACATGTCCCGGCACGCTTCCTCCCGCATCTTGATAAACCAGGCGTTCTCCGCCATGCGGGCCGCGTCGAGGAAGAGAGGAATGCCGTGCTTTTTCGCCACCCCGGAGACGGCGCGGAGGTTTTCGAGACTCACGGGCTGGCCGCCTCCGGAATTGTTCGTGACGGTGACCATGATGAGGGGAATACGCTCCCTGCCATACTCGGCGATGGCGCGCTCAAGCTTCGCCACGTCCACGTTCCCCTTGAAGGGATGCCGCACCTCGGGCTTGAAGGCATCGTCAATGACGCAATCCACGGGCTCAGCCCCGACGTTGAAAATGTGCGCCCGGGTCGTGTCGAAGGGCATATTGAAGGGAATGATGTCACCCTTCTTCGCGAGGGTGCCAAAGACCACGTTCTCCGCCGCTCGCCCCTGATGGGTTGGAATCACGTGGTCGAAACCGAGCACGTCCTTCACCGCATTCTTGAGGGCGAAGAAACTGTCCGCTCCGGCGTAGGCCTCGTCTCCCCGCATGAGAGCGGCCCATTGCTGCTTGCTCATCGCCCCCGTGCCGGAATCGGTGAGGAGATCAATGTAGATGTCCTCGGAGCGCAAACCGAACATGTTGCAATGTCCGATTTCCAGGGCTTTCTCCCGCTGCGCTCCGTCCGGAACGCGGACGGGCTCCACCATTTTGATGCGGAACGGTTCGGGCATAATACGATCCACCATACGACATCCCTCCACAGTGCTGTCTTTCGCTCGACTTTGGAGGCTCATCTATGGAGATGCTTCTCTGCTCGGTCTCGGAACAGCGTCTGTTCCCTTCGCCGATTGTAGGAGGAACCTTCCGTTTTGTCGATGGAGCAAATCCGCCTCCCGGGAAACGAGTTTCTCCCGAGTCACGCCTCTGCCATGAGAAGGGCGAAGACCAGGGCCTCGTCGAGCAAATGGGAGATCTCCGCGTATTCGTCAGGTTGGTGGGCGTTGTCGGCCTCCCGGGCCCAGACGACGGCGGGAATACCCCGAGCCCGAAAGTATGCGGCGCACGTCCCACCCCCGATACCACCGACCCGAGGTTCCACGTTCAGCACCACCCGCAGGGCATCCTCCAGGCGCCGGACGACAGGCGCCTCCCGGGAAGTCGGCATCGCGGCCTGTTCTTTTTGAAGAAATTCCGTCCGCACGGACACGCCGTAGCGTTCCTCGATCCTGCGGAGTACCTCATCCACGACGGACAGAACCGACTCGAGTGGAACCGAAGGGAGCACGCGGCAGTCGAAGCAGAACACTTCCCGACCGGGAACGGTGTTCACGTTGGGAACGTTCGCACTCCTTTTCGTGGGTTCGAAGGTCGAGACAGGGGGATCGAAGAGGATGTCCTCCTCGGGAAACGCCGCATGAAGCGCCTCGTCAAGAGCGACGGAAAAGGCGTTTGCGGCGCGGCAGGCGTTTCTGCCGAGCTGGGGCATACTGGCGTGCACCTGGACGCCCTGAACGGTGAACTGCATCCAGAGGATGGATTTCTCGGCGATCTCGATGAAATCGCCCCGCTCGTTGCCTCCATCGGGGACGACGAGCAGGTCCTCCGGGGAAAAGAGATTCCGGTCGAGAAGGTGTCGAATGCCGTGGACACTTCCCATTTCCTCGTCCGCCACGAAACAGAGGCAGATCTCCCTGCGGGGCGTCAGCCCCAGTTGTTTCAGTGCCACTGCGGCATAGAGACTTGCCACCACTTCCTGACCGTTGTCGTTGCTGCCCCTCCCGTAGATCCGCTCTTCCGTGACCCTCGGGACGAAGGGATCTCCGCTCCAGAACCCCCGATCTCCCTCGGGAACGACATCGAGATGCGTGACGAACCAGAGCCTCCCCGGTTCGCGTCCGGGAATGCGCGCCACCAGATTGGGGCGCATCACCGAGGGATTCGCCGCATCGGGAAGATCGTACCGCTCGCAGGGACCGAACCCGAGTTCGACGATTTTCTTCTCGAGCCACGCGGTCTTTTCCATCTCTCCCGTTCCACCATCCCCGGGCGAGACGGCAGGGCGAGACACGAGGGCACAGAGGGTCTCCACCATCTCTGCCCGAAGCTTCTGTACTTCTCCACGCAGCGGCGCGCACAGACGCTGCATTTCCTCCACGCGGACACACCTCCCTTTTCCTGAACGGGTTTGTTGTTCAGGCTCGGATGAGAAATTCCTTTCCCTTGACCAGGTAGTCCATTCCGGACCAGACGGTGAGAATCATGGCAATCCACATGGCGGCGAGACCGCCGGGGAGGTTGAAGATCATGAGGCTGATGGCGACGATCTGGCTCACCGTCTTCGCCTTGCCGCCGCCGGAGGCAGCGATGACCACGCCCTCCGCGGCGGCGAGCATGCGCAGTCCGGTGACAATGAATTCCCTGGACACGATGACCACCACGATCCACGAGGGAAGGCGCTGCAGTTCCACGAGAGCCACCAGCGCCGCCGTGACGAGTATTTTGTCCGCCAGGGGGTCGATGAACTTCCCCAGATTCGTGACAATCCCTTTTTTTCTCGCGATGTATCCGTCCGCCGTGTCGGTGAGCGCCGCGGCGATGAAGACGATGCCCGCGAGAAGATCGCCGTAGCTCACGTCCACGCCGAGGGCGTCGAGAGACGTGACCTGCACGTTGATCTTCATGGTAAGGAAGACCATCACCAGGGGTGCGAGAAACACCCTGGAGAGGCTCAGCAGATTCGGCAGATTCAGTGCGTTGCCGGAAAACGCCATTGTGTTCTCCTCCTCATCCTCCCAGGTAGGCCTCGCGCACCCTGGGATCGGCGATGAGCTGCTCCCCCGTTCCTTCGAGAACGACGCTCCCGACTTCGAGAACATAGGCGTATTGGGCGATCTTGAGTGCCGCGTAGGCGTTCTGCTCCACCAGGAGCACCGTCTTGCCCTCGCCATTGATGGCGGCGATGATCTCGAAGACTTCGCGGACCAGAAGCGGTGCGAGCCCCAGAGAGGGTTCGTCCATCATGATGAGTTCTGGTCTGCTCATGAGCGCCCGCCCAAGGGCGAGCATCTGCTGTTCGCCTCCGGAAAGCGTCCCGCCCTTCTGCCAGGCGCGCTCACGAAGGCGGGGAAACAGTTCGAAGACCCAATCCATGTCGGAGCGGATATTCGCCGCGTCCGTCCTCGCGTAGGCACCCAGTTTCAGGTTCTCCTCCACGCTGAGTTGCGGAAAGATGCGTCGCCCCTCGGGAACCATGGCGATTCCGGCGCGGACAATGTGCTCCGGCGAACGATGGAGAATGTCCTCCTCTTTGTAGAGGATTCTCCCCTTCTTTTGACGCACGAGCCCTGCAATGGCCCGAAGAGTGCTGCTCTTTCCCGCGCCGTTGGCGCCGATAAGCGTGACGATCTTCCCCTGGGGGACCTCGATGGAAATACCCTTGATGGCGTGAATGCCCCCGTAATGGACGTGCAGTTCCTCAACGCTAAGCATGGACGGGGGCCTCCTCTCCGAGATAGGCTTCGATGACCTTCGGATTGGACCGAATGGCCGTGGGCTCTCCCTCGGCGATGCAGACGCCGTAGTCGAGAACCCAGATGTGCTCGCACACGCCCATGACAACTTTCATGTCATGCTCAATGAGAAGGATCGTGAGGGAGAAACGGTCCCGGATGTTCCGGATGAACGCCATGAGCGCTTCGGATTCCTGAGGGTTCATGCCCGCCGCAGGCTCGTCCAGGAGAAGGAACCGGGGGTTCGTGGCAAGGGCCCGGGCGATCTCCAGGCGGCGCTGCGCCCCGTAGGGAAGGCTGTCCGCCTGCTCCATGGCGAGTTGGGAAAGCCCCACCGCGTCAAGCAGAGAAAGCGAATACTCCCGGAGATTCTGCTCTTCCCGAATCGCCGAGGGAAGTCCCATGGCTTTTCCCCACCATGGCGAGGTCTGACGGACATGACCGGCGATCATCACGTTCTGCAGCACCGTCTCGTTCTTGAAGAGGCGGATGTTCTGAAACGTGCGGGCGATCCCCCTCGCGCAAACCTTGTGCGGCGGCAGGCCGGTAATGTCCGCCCCCTGAAAGAGCACCTGTCCCTCTGTGGGAACGTAGAATCCCGTGATCATGTTGAAACAGGTGGTCTTGCCCGCACCGTTGGGCCCGATGAGTCCCACGATGTGTCCTTCCTCGACGCAGGCGGAGAACTTCTGCACGGCGGTGAGGCCGCCGAAACGCATGGTGAGATTCTTCGTCTCCAGTACGACGCCGTTGCTCACCGCGCTTCACCTCCCCTGGTTCTGCCGCGGAACAGCATGTCCCAGCTCCATTCCCGCATGCCCATGATGCCTTCTCTGCGGAAAAGAATGATGCAGAGAAGCGCGAGAGAGAAGACCACCATGCGCATTCCCGGCACGCCGGGTATCGTAAAGCCACCAATGGTGACGGGGTTTTCCACGAAACGCAACCATTCCAAGAGCACCGTGATGACCGCCCCGGAAAGCACCGAACCGGTAATGGACCCGAGACCACCGGCCACGACGATCATGAGAACGTTGAAGGTGAGCATGAAGGTGAACATCTTCGGGTCGATGGTGGTGAGAAGGCTCGCGAGAAGGGCGCCGCCGATGCCGGCGAAGAATCCCCCCACGGTGAAGGAGATGACCTTGTACTTGAAGACATCGATTCCCATCGCCTTGGCGGCAACTTCGTCGTCCCGGATGGCCTTGAGGACATTTCCCGTATTGCTCTGCACAAGACGGGCGATGAAGATCACCGCCAGAGCGCACCAGCCGTAGGTCCACCAGAGATTCGCGTAGGAAGGGATGCCCTTGAGCCCGAGGGCACCGTTCGTGATGGGTACGATGTTGTTCGCCACCACCCGGATGATCTCCGCGAATCCGAGTGTGGCGATGCCGAGGTAATCGCCGCCGAGCCGCAGCACGGGAACGGAAATGAGGATGGCGAAGAGGGCCGCCGCGAGTCCTCCCAAGAGAACCGCAACGAAGAAGGGGGCCTGCAGAACCGAGAGGGGCCATATCAGGGGCTTGAGAATGTAGATCGTCTGTTTCTGCGCCTGGGGAAGGATCAGAAGGGAGCTGACGTAGGCCCCCACGGCCATGAAACCCGCGTGTCCGAGAGAGAACATACCCGTGAATCCGTAGATCAGGTTCAGGCTCAGAGCGAGAATGGTGTTGATGGCGATGAGATTGAGCACCTGCACCACGTAGCGATCGAACGTGCGATCCACCCACAGAAGCAGTGCCGCTCCAGCAGCAAGGAGCAGGAGGTTGCACAGCGCGTTTCTCGTCGTCCGTTTCATCAGACCTTTTCCTCCAGCTTCTCGCCCATCAGCCCCGTGGGCTTGACGAGCAGGATGATGATGAGCAGCACGAACGCGAAGGCATCCTTGTACCCTGAAAGGGCGGGAAGAAAGGCGACGATCATGATCTCGATGAACCCCAGGAGCAATCCCCCGACCATGGCTCCCTGGATGGAGCCGATGCCCCCCAGCACGGCAGCGATGAACGCTTTGAACCCGGGGAAACTCCCCATGAGAGGGTGTACCTGGGGATAACGAAGAGCCCACATGATGCCCGACGCGGCAGCCAGGGCCGACCCCAACCCGAAGGTGAGGGCGATGATCTTGTCCACGGAGACTCCCATGAGACGGGTGGTTTCGATGTCCTTGGAAATGGCCCGCATGGCGAGTCCAGGTTTCGTCTTGTTGACGATCCAGAGCAGCCCCAGCACGAGAACGAAGGAAATGGTGGGAACGACCAACGTCAGGGGCAGAATGCGCACCGCTCCGAACTGCATGATTCCCGTGAGGATCTTGGGCTGCTGTACGGGACGAGGAATGCCCGTGAACAGCACGATGGCCAGGTTCTGGATGAAGAAGGAGACGCCGATGGAACTGATGAGCGCGGAAATGCGTGGTGCGTCACGCAACGGGCGATAGGCGATGCGGTCCACGAGAATTCCGGCGAAGGAGCTGGCTGCAACGGCCAGGAGCACTGCGGGGAGCCAGGGCAGTTTGAACGCGATGGTACCGAAGAAGACGAAATAGGCCCCGAGCATGAAGATGTCCCCGTGGGCAAAGTTGATGAGCCGAAGGATACCGTACACCATGGTGTACCCGATGGCGATGAGAGAGTAGAGGCTTCCGAGAGTCAGGGCGTTGAAAAAATGCTGTACGAACATGGCAAGGCTCATACGAGCTCCCCCTTGTTACAGAAAGAGAGAGGGGGAGGGAACTCCCCCTCTCTTTGCGACCGGGACCTGCTCTGCCCGGGCAGGTGCGAAGGAGCGCCTACAGATTGGGCATGACCGTGCCGACGAAGACCTGCTTGCCGCCCTCGATCTTCTTGATGCCCACGGGTTTCTCCGCATCGTGCGTGGCATTCATGGTGGTGCTTCCCGTCACGCCGGGGAAGTCCTTCGTCTCGGCGAGAGCTTTCGTGACCGCCTCGGGGTCGGCGGAGCCGGCGCGCTTCATGGCGTCGATGACGAGCATGTAGGAATCATACCCGAGAGCGCTGTTCGCGTTGGAATCCTTGTCGGGATACTTCGCCTTCCAGGCCTCGGTAAACTGGGCCTGAAGCTCGCTCATCTCCGGCATGGAGGGATCGTAGGGGAACGTGGTGAAGGCAAAGCCTTCGATGGCCTCTCCGCCGATCTTCACCATCTCGGGATTGTCCATGGCGTCGCCGCCCATGATCATGAACTTGGCTCCCAGTTCCTTTGCCTGCTTGATGATGATGGCCCCCTCGGCAAAGTAGGAGGGAATGAAGAGCACGTCGGGATTCTTGCTGATGATCTCCGTGAGCTGAGCCGTAAAATCCTGGTCTCCGGACTGGTAGTTCAGCGTGGTGACGAGTTCGCCACCAAGCTTCTTGAACTGATCCTCGAAGAACTTACCGAGGCCCACGCAGTAGTCGGAAGCGACGTCCAGGAGCATGGCGGCCTTCTTGGAACCATTGTCGAAGACGTACTGGGCAGCGGCGGCACCCTGGAAGGGGTCGATGAAGCAGGCCCGGAAGTAGTACTTCTTGCCCTGAGTCACGAGAGGATTCGTGCAGGAGGTTCCCATAACGGGGATACCCGCCTTCTCGGAGATTTCGCCGCCCGCCATGGCGAGGGAGGAGCCGTAGGTACCGATGACGGCGTGGACCTTTTCCTTCTCGATGAGACGCTGCATCGCGTTGGCCGCTTCCACCTTGTCGGACTTGTTGTCGATGACGATGAGCTCGACCTTCTTTCCGAGCACCTCGGGAACGGCCTCGTGAGCCATTTTCACGCCGTCGAGTTCGAGCTGGCCGCCGAAAGCCATCTGCCCCGTCAGGGGAAGATAGACACCGATGCGGATCACATCCTCGCTCGCAAATGCCGCTCCAGCCATAATGCACACGAGCAATACACCAAGAATCAATCTGCCGTACTTCATGAACGCACCCCTCCTCATCTGTTTTGGCCGTCTCCGACCCTTCCCCTGGATTATACGCCATGCGTTCCGTCCTGTGAACGGGAATTACACGCAAGACATTCGACAACTCCGACGGTCATCCACTGATGTTGACACCGGGAAGGGCTTCCCGAAGGCATTCCGGAGATGGCTCCGGAAAGAGCGCAAGGTTCGCGTCAAGGATTTCCGTCCTCCGGAAACGCTGCACGATCCAGCGCGGATCATCCTCCAGCTGGTTTCGAACCCCAACCAGATCCTCCAGCGAAAGAAGCGCCGGAACGAAGGTCGTCCGAAACACCACATCGAGGGCAGCTCGCCGCAACAGCTCCCAGGAGCGGATCACGGCCCCCTCGTCCACGGAGACACCGCACACGCGGGAATACTTTCTCCAGGGAGCTTTCACGTCCATGGCGACTCCCGCGAGAAGCTCCTCCTCGAGAAGTGTCTCCAGAATCTCCGGGTTCGATCCGTTCGTATCGAGGCGGACAGGAAGTCCCGTGGCAACCCGCAGTTCCCGGAGAAAGCCTGGAAGTCCGGACTGCATCGTGGGCTCCCCGCCGGAAAGGACGATGCCGTCGAGAAAGGTGCGTCGCTCGGAAAGGCGGGCGAACACCTCCTCCGCAGGAATCGGCTTCGCCTTTTCCAGCACGAGATCCGGATTGTGGCAATAGGGGCAGCGGAACGGACACCCCAGTGTGAAGAGGACGGCCGTCACCCGCCCTTTCCAGTCGAGGAACGAGGCGGGGAGATACCCTCCGATCCGCACGGACCTTTATGCCCCCACGGGAGTCCTGCGACGATCCCGCAGTTCCGCCCGTTTTCCCGCGTTCCACGAGGACGTGCGGGTGAAGTAGCCGGTGATCCGGGTGATACCGTCCACGGAAGAAGAGCCGCAGAAAGAACAGCACTCCTTCAACCCCCGGACCACTCTCCCGCACTCGTTACAGACAGTGAACTCCGGACTGAAGGCAACCTGGGCGCTTTCGGTTCCGTCGAAGGTCTTTCGAACGAAGGATGCCAGCGCGCCCGGATCGGGGCGGTGTTCCCCCATCCAGACGTGGGTGATGGCTCCCGCGTTGATCATGGGGTGAAACCGCCCTTCCTCCAGAACACGGGTGATCGGATCCATCGGGAGTTCGTAGGGAAAATGGGTACTGTTGGTGTAGTACACGTCACCTTTCGCCGGATTTCCCCGTACCGTTCCTGCGGCAAGCTCCGCAAAATCACGCAGATCGAGGCGGGCCATGCGGTGGGCGGTACTTTCCGCGGGGGTCTGCTCCAGGACGATCTTCAATCCGTATCTTTCGGCAAGCTGGTCGCACTTGAGCTGCATGTAGCGGACCACCGCCAGGCCGAGTTCCATGGCCTCGGGAGCCTCGTGAAGCTCCTTGCCCGTGAGGAAACGCACCATTTCGTTCACTCCCAGGATCCCCACGAGGAAAGCGCTCTTGCGCAAGCGCAGGTAGGATTCTCCATCATGACCGACGCAGAGAACCGCCAGAGGCCCCTTTGCGCCGAGGGCGAGAATCTCCTCGACGAAACGACGCTTCTGGAGGTGTGCCTTGCCCGCAAGCTCCATCACCTCGTCCAGAAGACCGAAGAGGAGCGTCGCGTCTC
>DIMS01000026.1:40520-74985 GCA_002425685.1 Synergistaceae bacterium UBA5560
CACGGGGTAGCCGCCTCAGCGAGGTCCTCGGAAGTGAGTTCGAAACTGAGACGGCAACACTCGCTCAGCTTCGCCACGCCCCCCCGGTCGAAGACAAAGTAGGTGTTTCCCTTCTCCGCCGCGACGAGACAGGCCAGGTGGAGCATTTTCTCCCACCCGGGCTCCCGGAAGAAAGCATCGGTAACGTGAAAGAGGGGTTTTGGGAAGAAGAAGGGCTGCCCCCGACTGTCGCCCTCCAGATAGACCGAAAAGAGCGCACGGAGA
Source organism: Synergistaceae bacterium UBA5560 (assembly GCA_002425685.1). Taxonomy (GTDB): domain Bacteria; phylum Synergistota; class Synergistia; order Synergistales; family Aminiphilaceae; genus Aminiphilus. Next base: position 40,785 of record DIMS01000026.1, read on the forward strand.
AAGCGCTTGGAAAGATCCGCGTACTCCCCGTAGGTCTTTCCCGTGGGAACTCCTCCGGGACCGATGGCGGGAACGTTCCGGAAATGCTCGGGAATTTCGTAGTAGAGGTTGATGTCGGTGAAGGCGACCTGTCCTCCCCGCCCTCCCGCAAGCTGATTGAACTCGAAGATGAGCATCTGAGCCAACTGCTTCATTTTCGCGTCGTCGCACTCCTCCAGATACGGAGCGAAGAAGACATTCACCGCGTCCCAACCGATGGCCCCGGCAAAGTTGTTCTGCAGCACCGACGTCATCTTGAGGAGATGGGCGAGCAGTACCTCGGGATGTTTCGCCGGACCGGAGACGCTCGTGATGGAGGGGAGGTCCAGTCCGTATTTTGCCACGTAGGCGAGACTCTGGCCGGAGCAATAGGGTCTGTTCACCATGCCCAGGTCATGGAGATGCATGTCCCCGGCGAGGTGCGCCGCCGCCACGTCGGACGAAAAGACTTTGGACAGCGCGTACTCCTTGAGAACCATTTCGGCGATGGTGAGGTTGATAGACTCGGGATTGTGGGTCGTATTGCTGTTCTCTTTATTGGGGGAGAGCATCATGGTCTCCAGGTCGTAGAGAGGAAGGCCGATGCGGCTGTGGTCCCGCAGCTTCGCCCCGAGTCCGCGCTGGAACAGCTTGACGTTCACCATCTCCCGAATGACCGTGGTGGTGACGCGATCACGCCCCCACCGCTGAAGGTCCTCCTCCACTTCGAGGGCGATCTCTCCCGCCAATCCGGGCTCGACTCCAGCCTCCACCACGAGAGCCTGCTGTATGCGCCCGGCGTTCCAGGGGGACCGTTCCTCCTGAGCCAGAGCATCCACCATGAGCGCAAGGTCGGTGGCCTCCGTAAAAAGGGGCATCTGTCTCCGCTTCGGCGTCTCCGCCTCAAGCAATTTTTCCAAGGGGTTCACGATCGCATCATCCCTTCTCGTCGAGTTTTTTCACAAAATCGGCAAAGGCCGAGACATCGGCAAACTCCCGGTAGACCGAGGCAAACCGGACATAGGCCACCTTGTCCAGGCGGCGCAGCTCTTCCATGGCAAGCTCTCCCACGAGAGTACTCGGAATCTCCCCCTGCCCGCGATTTTTCATCGCACGTTCGATACGCGCCGCGACATCCTGAAGTCCCTCCAGGGAAACGGGGCGCTTTTCACAGGCCTTGACAAGCCCTCTCAAAAGTTTCTGGCGGTCGAACGCCTCCCGCCGCCCGTCTTTCTTGACCACGAGAAAAAGGCGGGATTCCTCCACGCGTTCATAGGTGGTGAAACGATTTCCGCAGAAGGGGCATTCCCTTCTGCGCCGAATGACCCGCCCCTCCTCGGTGGTGCGGGTCTCGATGACACGCGTCTCCGAAGCGTCGCAACGCACACAATGCATGCGCACACCTCCATATAGGGTCATTGATGGAGATTATACATTACATGTGGTGTTTTGCGAAGCTGAAAAGATGAGCCGTTCTTCCCTGTGGCAGGAGGACATTCCGGGTCTTGGGACTCAACATGAGAGGGAAGCGGGGGAAAAGAAACGAGGACGGATTCGCGCTCCGTCCTCGTTCATTCGTCGTACGAAGGTGTCATGGAAAAAACACGGGGGAAACTGCCCCGAAAACGCTACGCCTTGGGGCTCTTGCGCGTCGCCGCAGCGCGTTTGCGCTTCTTGATCTCGCTCGGCTTCTCATAATGTTCATGCTTACGGGCTTCACGAAGGACTCCGACTTTCTGCACCTCGCGCTTGAAGCGCCTCAGTGCGTCATCAATGGATTCGTTTTCCCGACGAACAACATGTGCTGCCATTCCCGTTCCCCCCCTTCTCCACCGCCACCAACACTCAACCCGGAGGCCAGGAAAAACGACGCCCCGATAAAAGATGAACGTGAAGGTGGGGAATGGTCTGGCACGCCTCTTCGCCGCAATTGACGACGAGACGGTACCCCCTTTCCTCGAATCCGACCGCCCGCGCCGTCTCCACAACGGCAAGCATGAGATGCCCCCACGTTTCGGGATCGTCACACTGTGCAGCGGAAGGAACGTGTTGTCTGGGAACCACGAGAACATGCCCGGGAGCGACAGGGTTGATGTCCCGAAAGGAAACGGTCCACTCGTCCTGGCGAATCACCTGTGCCGCAACCGCTCCTCGACAGATGTCGCAGAAGAGGCACATCTCGTCCATTTCTTTTCCCCTCTCCTTCTGTAGCCTGTCCATTCTAACGGCAGAAAGCCCGCTCGACAAGAGCTTTCGCCCAGACCCGAACGGACGATGAGGGATGTTCTCTGAGCAGGCGTCGAAGCGCTGTCAGCACGAGAGGTGAGAGGGAGCGTTCCGCACCGCTTCCGTTCTCTCCGGAACGCTTGAGAAGACGCAGAAGTGGCACGAGCACCTGTTCTTCGGAACGTCGGAGAAGTCTGAGCGTCAAGCCTTCATCGAGACAGGCGGCTTCCCGGGACCACACGGCGAGAGCCTCTCCCACAACCATGGAAGAGGCGTGCGACAGAAAAGCGCACAGGAATTCATTCCGCTCCGGCAGAACGTGCAGCCACTTGAGTGTATAAAGAGCCTGGTTCTCTCCGAGAGAACGTGCTCTGGCAGACAGGACCGAAGCGAAACGCCTTCCCGGAGGCGATTCGGGAGGAATGACGTCGAGCAGGCGTCGCAGCTCTTCATCCGCAAGAGTCGTGTCCGCGAGAAGCGTCTCGAAGGCTTCGCAGACTCCCTTCGTCGCGATTTCCGGAAGAAGTGCGTCCACCGCAAGAGCCCGGACAAGAGGATGACGGCTCCGAAGCCGTTCCAAATGAAGTGCGAGAACCGCGCTCTCCTCCTCCTCGTGCCTGGCGGTGTAAAACTCGCGCATCCGTTCCTCCGCCTCGGCGATGATTCCTGAGATCCGCTGTTCCCGTTGCTTCTCCCGGAGCTCCTCCCGCCGAAGTCGCTCCTGTTCTTCCGCGACTCGTTCCTCGGCTCGCTTTTTTCTGCTCTTCCGCCAGCTCTCCCAGGACTCCGCGGCCCTGGCCCAAAAAGAGGGATTTCCGGAATGATTCTGGGAGGATGGCCTTCCTTGGCTCGCTCCGTAGGTTCCCCCGGATCGCCGTCCTCCGTCGCGGGAGGCAATCTGCGTCTTCAAGGTCATGTAGGCGGAGGTGATCTCCTGAAAGCGACGGGCACTTTGAGGCCCCGCAACATCGGGATGACAGGAACGGGCAAGATGTCGGAAAGCGGACTTCACTTCATCCCAGGAAGCATCAGGACGGAGCCCGAGCTTACGGAAACTCGCGTGCAGTTCCACCCCGGAGTTCATTCGTGCACCACCTTTTCCAGATCCTCCACCATATGTCGCAGAATGAGCAGGGCATCTTCGGAAACAGATCCCTCGTCCTTGAGAATCTGCACCTTTCCAAGAAGCACGGAGATCCGCCCCTGCTGTTCGGGGGAAAGAGCCAGGGAAAGGCGTGCCAAGCGCCTTTCCAACGCGGGCAGGTCCTCCCGGCGACGCGCATCCGCCGCCGCTCCTCCTCCGGTGATGTCGAGCACCTCCGAGGTAATGACCCCCCCGCCCCGGCGACAGACCTCCACCCGGAGAACACCTCCGGAGTCGACCAGAAAATGCACTTCCACTTCCGCACCCTTGACATCCGCGTCGACGTGCACGCTTCCGAGAAATCGGCGGGATCCTCCGCGCCGCTCCGTCTGTACCACCGAGACCGTGAATCCTCCCGATCCGATGGTGGCGAACCTCCTCAATGCGGACGCCGGGAGAGGCATCCCCTGTTCGAGGAGAACCACCACGCTCCCATCCGCAACTTCGACGCCAAGGTTGCCCGAGAGCACGTCGATGAGAAGACGTTCGCCGCTCTGATAGGCACACAGGGCGGCGCCGATGGCCACGGCTTCGTCGGGACACATGCGGAGATGATCCGGTTCGGCGACACCGGCGGAAAGGGCACGACGCAAAAGGGGAATCCGGCTGCTTCCTCCCACGAGAAGCAGTTTTTCCGGAGCATGACGCCGCCAAAGCTTGCGAACGAGCCCTACCACTTCCGTGATGGGAGGCTGCATGAGCGCTTCGAGCTGCTCCCGATCCACTTCCCGGGAGACAGGCTCTCCGGGGAAAAGCCCTCCCGGAGGATACCAGACGGCACGAAACGCATCGGAGAGGGTGATCTTCATCTGCTCCGCCTCGGCGAGAAGAACCGCCCAGCGGGGATCCTCCCGGTCTGGTTTCTCCCCGGAGACGGAACTCCAGAGCCATTCGGCGAGGAGCACATCGAGATCGGCACCACCGAGATCACCCCGACCGATGGAATCGATGACCTGCCACACCTGTCCTTCTCGCTCCACAACGGTGACATCCACCGTGCCCGCACCGAAATCGAGCACGAGAAAACGTCCCTCTCCTCCGACAGCGAGAGCGGCGGCGGTGGGTTCGTTGACGATCTTCACCTCGGCGAATCCGGAGGTTTTGGCGACGCGCATCATGGCCGCCCTCTCGGGAAAGCTGAAATGCGCCGGAACGGCAAGAACACAGGACGTGACATACTCGCAGAGAAACGCCTCGGCATCCTCCCGGAGAAGCGTGAGAAGAGGCGCCAGGAGCTCTTCCGCGCCGTACTCCTTTCGTCCGAGACGAACCCGCCAAGCGGGGTCCCCCACGTGGCGTTTCACGTTCCACCACGCTTTCCGGGGCTCCCGGAGCGCGATCCTCGCGGCATCCTCGCCGGCGATCCAGCCCTGTGAGTCCGTCCGGGCCACGTAGGAGGGCGTACGGACATTGCCCCACCTGTTCGGGACGAGCACGGGCGCATTCGGTCTTTCGGGACGCGCCACCGCCGAAAGCGCGTATCGGGTTCCAAGATCAATGCCCAGAATCGGCGAACCCATGGGCTCTCGCCTCCTCATTCGCCCCGTCTTGAAGGGAAAAACATTCCAGAACATCATTGTGAAGCAAATCCGCACGGATGGCAATCTCCGAGCCGGGAAGCACTCCGGAAGGGCACGAGGCGGCAAGAAAGTGTTCCGTAAGGCCCGAGGCGCGGAGGCCATCATCGTCCTCCACGAGAACCCGGACATCCCTGCCTACCCATTTCGCCATGATACGCCGCAGGAGATCCTTCCCCAACGCGAGTGTCTCCTCGCACCGCTCCCTCAGGATTCCCGGGGACACTCTGCCGGAAAAGCGAGCCGCGGCGGTTCCTTCCCGGGGCGAAAAGGGAAACACATGCAGGCGGCCAAAGCGCATCTCCTCAAGAAAGCGCAAGGTTCTGTGAAACGCACCTTCGTCCTCTCCGGGAAATCCCACGAGGACATCCGTGCTGATGTGCACATCCTCTCCGAGGATACGACGGATTCTCTCGACGATTCGGGCGAAATCCCCCGGCGTATATCCTCTCGCCATGCGCTGCAGCACCTCTTCATCCCCGCTCTGAAGGGGTATGTGCAGATGAGGACAGAACGCGGAAATGTCCGCGAGCATCCGAAGCAATTCTTCGCTCGCGGAGAACGGCTCCAGGGAGCCGAAACGAATCCTCGAAATCCCCGGAACCCGGGCGAGTTTGCGTACCAGGGTTCCCAATGCGAATGGATCGGCGACATCTCCGGAAGCACCGTATCGCCCGAGATGCACACCAGTGAGGACAACCTCACGGCATCCGGCTTCCGCAACGCTTGCGGCCTCGCGCACGATGTCCGCTTCAGGGCGGCTCACCGGCTTGCCTCTTACAAAGGGGACGATGCAGTAGCTGCAGAAGTGATCGCATCCGTCCTGAATCTTGACGAATGCCCTGGTGTGCGCGGTGAGAGCGGGGAGAAAGAGGGCATCCCAGGACTCGTCGGTACGAAGATCGTCCACGAGAATCCGTGATGCCGCGAAAGCCGCGACATCCTTTCCTCCACGTCGCCGGGCCATCTCCTCTTCTACCAGGTCCGGAATGAGGTGCTTACGTCGGTTTCCCACGAGGAGATTCACCCCGAGCGCCTCCGCCCCTTCCGCGTCGCCCACGCGCTGGGCCAGACAACCGCAGAGAACGAGACATGCTCCGGGATTCTCCCGGCGGAGACGCCGGAGAAGCTGCTTCACCTTTCTGTCCGCCTCGGCGGTGACCGTGCAGGAGACCACGATCGCCGCATCCAGCGGAGCTTTTTCGACCAACAGCCATCCCCGGGCGAGGAACGCCGCGGCGAGGGCCTCTCCCTCGTACTGGTTGGTGCGGCAACCGAGGGCACGCACCAGAATCCTCGGCCGTTCAGAGAGACAGGGCATCATCGGTTCGGTACAGCCCCTCTCTCGTCAGGGAAAACCAGGAACATCCCACGGTCACCGCCGTAGGCGCACGCAGAATTCTCGGGCCGAGCGAAACAGGAACAAAACCCATTTCCCTGAAGCGTTCCTTCTCTCGCGGGGAGAAATCGCCCTCGGGGCCCACCGCAAAGGCAACGTTGGCACCACACCGAACACTTCCCAGAGGATGCGCGCCTCCGTCGAGAATCGCCGCGTAACGCTCGGGAGGGAGTACAGTCGGATTGATCTCCTCGACATCCAAAGGGGGGAAGAGGTGGGGCGGTGACGACGCACCGCACTGCTTGGTGGCTTCAAGAAGGATTCGCTGCCACCGTTCCATCCGTCGCGGCGCGGAAAGTATCGCGCCCTTGGGAACACTCCGTTCGCACCGAAGAGGCAGGATCTGTGCCACGCCTACCTCGACGGCGTTCCGCAGAAGCGCGTTCCAGGCATCCTCCTTGAGGATCCCCGCAAGGAGGAGAAGATGGTGCGAGGTTTCCGGAGAGGGGATCCGCTCGCATTCGACACCCTCCCATTGCTCCTGATTCTTCTCAAGGGAAAGTATCACCCGCCATCCCGGAAGCAACCCCTCCACCCTGTCACCAACGACACACCGGCGAACCCGAACGAGATGGTGTACTTCGTCGGCATCGAGAATCCACCGCCCCTCAGGCGTTCGCAGACTCGTTTCGAGTCGAAGGCGCGGCAGCGACACCCCACCAGTCTCCTTTCTCAAGCTCCTGCAGGGGAACGAGCCCGGCCCGGCAGAGCGCGGCGAGGAACTGTTCCCGTTCCCGCACCACAAGACCGGAAAACAAGGCGACCCCCTTTTCCCCCAGAAGAGAACACACGGACGGGAGCATCTCCAGAAGCGGTTCGAGCACGATATTCGCCAGCAGGCAATCCACGGAAGAGGCAAATCCACGAAGCAGATCTCCCGTTTCCACCCGGACCTTTCCGGCGGGAAGATCGTTGAGGCGGCAATTCTCCTCGATCTCCGGAATCACCGCAGGATCGAGATCTCTGGCCGTCACGTCCGTCGCGCCGAGTTTGACCGCTGCAATGGAGAGGATGCCCGATCCGGAGCCGATATCCACGGCGGTCATGCCGGGAAATGCGTGGGACTCCAAAAGTTCCAGCATGATCTGGGTACTCTCGTGATAGCCGGTTCCGAAAGCGCTTCCGGGATAGATATACAGAGGAATCCGACCCACGGGCTCTTTGCCGCGGTGCCACGGAGCGAGAACGACGAGGCTGCGTCCCACGTCGAGAGGAGGGAAGGCGTCCTTCCATGCGGTGTGCCACTGTCGATTTTCGATTTTTCCCATATCTACGATGGAAATGTTCGGCCACGGCTCAAGGGCCTCTCCCAAGCGCCCGAGCCAGAATCCCAGATCGTGGGAATTCCGGAAATAAGCCCGGAGTCGAATCCTCTCCGCTCCCTGCTGCTGTTCCGCGCCGATGCTGCCGGAGAGTTCCGCCAGAGAGGCGAGAACGTCCTCATCCCCGTCTTTGCCCTCGAGGATCACGTACCACCAGAAACCGTCTCCGCCCGTCATCGACATGACATCAACCTCCACAAACCGCAAGAGGGAGGCCAAGCCTCCCTCTTGCCTCTTTTTTCAAGTGTACCACAATTTCAACGGTACGCCACCAGGGTGTTGTTTGCCTATCCGAAAAAGGATTTCAGCTTGTCCAGGAAACTTTCATTTTCTTTGACAGAGACATCCATTTCCTGGGCAAGTGCCTGGAGGAGTGTTCTCTGACGCTCCGTCAAATCCCGGGGAACCTCCACCGAGAGGTGAACGACAAGATCGCCTCGTCCTTTGCCGCGCAGCCTCGGCATCCCCTTTCCGCGAAGCCGGAAGGTCTCTCCGGGCTGACTCCCCGACGGAACGTCGAGCAGTTCTTCACCATCGAGAGTCTCGATGGGAATTTCACACCCCAGGGCGGCCTGGGGAAACAGTACAGAAACCCGGGTGTGCAGCCTGTCCCCGTCGCGTTCGAAACGGGGATGCTCCCGCACACGCATCAGAAGGTAAAGATCCCCGGGAGGTCCACCGTTGACTCCCGCCTCTCCCTCTCCGGTAATGCGAAGTCGGAGCCCCGTGTCCGCCCCGGGAGGAATGCGCACGTCCAGCCGGTGGGACTGTCGGAGCATACCGTTGCCGTTACAGGATTTGCACGGTGAAGAAATGATTTTTCCCCTTCCCGCACACCGGGCGCAGGGCGTTACGGACGAAAACTGCCCGAAGGGAGTCCTCTGAACGTGCTCCACCTGGCCCCGCCCTCCGCAGGCGGGACACGTCTCGGGGGAGGTTCCCGGCTCCGCACCCGTGCCTCCGCACCGCTTACATCCCTCCCACCGGGGAATCGAGACCTCTCTGACCGCACCGGAAAAAGCTTCTTCCAACGTGCATTCCAATTCCATCTCCAGATCGGAACCTCTCCGGGGAGCGGTGGAGGAGCGGCCCCGCCGCCCTCCGCCGCCAAAGAAGCTGTCGAAGATATCCCCGAAGATGTCGCCAAAGGGACTCGCTCCGTCGAAGGGGCTTCCACCCTGGGGAATGTCACCCACAAAACCGAACTGATCGTACTGAGCCCGCTTCTGGGGGTCGCTCAGGACCTCATAGGCCTCGTTGATTTCCTTGAACCGTTCCTCCGCCTCCCGATTTCCCGGGTTCGCATCGGGATGGAACTTGCGGACAAGCTTGCGGTAGGCCTTCTTGATGTCCTCGGTACTCGCCTCCCGGGGCACGTCCAATATCTTGTAGTAGTCCTTGGTCTGTCCAGGCCCCGGCATCTTCCGTCACTCCCTACGCCTCGCCCTTGTCCGAGAACTCCGCGTCCACCGTATCCCCCTGAGACTCGGGGGCACCCTGTTCCGGCGCCGCCTTCGCCGCGTCGTCCTGAGAGGTTCCCTGGGCATACAGCCGCTGCGCCAGAGGGTGCACCTCCGCAGTGAGCACACTCAGGGCTTTCCGGATCGCCTCGGGGTCGCTCTCCGAGGAGGCACTCTTGAGCGCCTCCAGACCAGCCTGAATCTTGCCCTTCTCCTCGGGCGTCACCTTGTCGCCGAGGTCGCGGAGAAGTTTCTCCGTGTTGTACACGGTGCTGTCCGCTTCGTTCCTGGCTTCGGCAAGTTCCTTCTTTTTCTTGTCCGCATCCTCGTTGCTCTCGGCCTCGTTTTTCATCCGCTCGATCTCCGTCTCGGAGAGCCGGGAGGATTGGATGGTGATGTGCTGGCTCTTGCTCGTGGCCTTATCCTTGGCGGTCACGTTGAGGATGCCGTTCACGTCGATGTTGAAGGTCACCTCGATCTGGGGGATTCCCCTCGGCGCGGCGGGAATACCGTCGAGGAAGAAACGCCCGAGGCTCACGTTGTCCGCGGCCATGGCGCGTTCGCCCTGCAGGACATGCACCTCTACCTGAGTCTGATTGTCCCCGGCGGTGGTGAAAATCTGACTTTTGGAGGCAGGAATGGCCGTATTCCGGTCGATGATCTTCGTGAAAACTCCACCCAGTGTCTCAAGCCCCAGCGAAAGGGGTGTCACATCCACGAGAACGATGTCCTTGTGTTCTCCCGCCAAAATCGCCGCCTGAATCGCGGCGCCCACGGCAACACACTCGTCGGGGTTGATTCCCTTCGTTGGATCCTTCCCGAGGAGTTCCCGAATCTTCTTCTGCACCATGGGCATGCGCGTGGCACCTCCCACAAGGAGCACCTTGTCGATCTCCTGCGCGGTGAGGCCTGCATCGGAGAGGGCCCTACGAGTAGGCTCCACGACCCGCTCCAGAAGACCTGCGGTCATCTCCTCGAAACGTGCCCGAGTGAGCGTGAGCTCCAGGTGCTTGGGACCGTTCTGATCCGCCGTGATGAAGGGAAGAGAGACCGAGGTCTCGGGCATGGAGGACAGCTCCACCTTCGCTTTTTCCGCAGCCTCCCGAAGGCGCTGCATGGCCATCTTGTCCTTGCGGAGATCGATGCCGTCGCTCTTGCGAAACTCCTCCACCATCCAGTCCACGATCTTCATGTCCCAGTCGTCGCCGCCGAGGAGATTGTCCCCCGATGTGGCGAGGACTTCGAAGACGCCTTCTCCCACGTCGAGAACGGACACGTCGAAGGTACCGCCGCCGAGATCGAAGACCAGGAGTTTGTGCTCCCCTTCCTTGTTGGCACCGTAGGCAAGGGCCGCCGCCGTGGGCTCGTTGATGATGCGGAGCACTTCGAGCCCGGCGATGGCACCGGCGTCCTTCGTCGCCTGGCGCTGCGCGTCCGTGAAATAGGCGGGAACGGTGATGACCGCCTTCGTGACGGGCTCGCCCAGATACTCCTCGGCGTCGCGCTTCATCTTCTGGAGAATCATGGAGGAGATCTCCTGCGGCGTGTAGTGCTTGTCATCGATGCGCACCTTGTGATCGGTACCCATTTTCCGCTTGATGGAGATCACCGTGCGCTCGGGGTTGACGATGGCCTGTCGCTTGGCAAGCTGTCCGACAAGCCGTTCCCCTTCTTTCGTGAACGCCACGACGGAAGGAGTGGTACGCATGCCCTCCGCGTTGGCGATCACCGTGATGGCATCGCCTTCCTTAACTGCGATACAGCTGTTCGTGGTTCCCAGGTCTATTCCTACGACCTTTGCCATTTCGGATCACCTCGTCGTCCTTTGAAATGAACTTCCAAGGGAACGCAGCCGTTCCGGACCGGCGTTCCCGCCTTTCTCGTTTCGCCTCATGCTCCCTCCGGAGCGGATTCCGCCTGGAAGCGCCCCACCCGAACCTGCGCGGCCCGCAGGACTTTTCCGCCGAGAATATACCCCATCTGGAGTTCCTGTACGATCTGTCCATCCATCGCAGGATCCTGCACGGGGACGAGCGCAACGGCTTCGTGCACGGCCGGGTCGAATGCACCGTCGCAAGTGATGGAGCTCACTCCCAATTCCTGGAGAGCGCCGAAAAACTGCTTCCGCACCATGGAAACGCCCTTCAGAAGGGGGTCGTCAGCCTGAGCGGCGGCAATCGCCCTGTCAAGATTGTCGAGCACCGGGATGAGAAGCGCCACCGCACGCTCCCCCGCAAGCTCCCGAAGGCGCGCCGCGTCACGTTCCATCCGTTGCCTGAAATTGTGGAAATCAGCGCGGAACCGTGCGCTTTCCTCGTTTTTCTCGGCAAGTTCCTTTTCCATCTCCTCAAGGAGACCCTTTCTCGATTCCGCAAGGGCCTCCGCCTCGTCGAGGCGTCGCCGTAACACCTCCGCTTCTTCCTGCAGCCCCGTCACACAGGCAGCCAGTTCCGCCCTGGTGGGACCGCCGCCCCGCCTTCCGTGGACATCCGTTCCTTCTCTGGGCTTTCCTTCCCCCCGCTCTTCCCCGGGAGAACGACATTCCCGAAAAAGAGCCTCGTCGCGCATTTTCGCGTCAGTGAACATGCCGTTGTTCCTCCTCACTTCCATCGTCCTCGCGCAGTCCTTCCAGAACCGTTTCGAGCACGGCGATGGAGCTTTCGTAATTCATCCGCACCGGACCGATGAGACCGAGGATTGCCTTCCGCCCCCCCGCGTTTGCCGTGGCGAGAACCACCGAACAGTCGTGCATGCGCTCCTCGGGATTCTCCTCACCGATGGTGACCGTGAGCGTTCCGTTCAGCGTGCAGTTATCCACAAGTTCCACAAGAGCCGACTCTTCCTCAAGAAGAGAAAACACCGCATGGAGTCGTCCCAGATCCTTGAAATCAGGCATTGCGAGCAAATGGTGGGCACCTCCGCGGTAGAAACGAAAGGGTTGAGCCGAGAGGAGCCCGTCCATCTCGGAAATGGCGGCGCGGCAGTTCCCCTCTTTTTCCCGGAGTTCGCTCATCACATACTGGAGAAGATCATTCCTGGCCTCGTTCCATGTCCGTCTCACCATGACCGCATTGATTCTCCGCGAAAGCGTTTCGAGTTCCTCCTGCCGGATTTCGCAGGGAAAGGCAATCATCTTGTGGTGCACAAGCCCTCCCTCGACGACGACGATCGCAAGCGCATGCGTGCTGTCCATGCGCAGAAAATCCACCCGGAGCAGACGGATCTCCTGAAAAGGCGCGAGGGTGGCGACGCTCACATATTGCGTCACTCTGGTCAGGAGTTGGGAAATGTACGCAAGAGCACCCTCCACATCGCGTCGTTGCTCACGCAGGTCCGAAATCCACCGCTCCGCCTCGGGATGTGGTGCACGACGACGCTGAAGGATGGTGTCCACATACAGCCTGTAGGCTCTGGATGTGGGGATTCTTCCCGCCGACGTATGGGGTTGGACCAGATACCCCAGCTCCTCGAGATCGGACATTTCATTCCTGATCGTCGCCGCGCTCCGTCCCGTGAGATACTTTTTCGAAAGCGTTCGGGAACCGACAGGCTCTCCCGTCTGGATATAATCGTAGACGACAGCGAGGACAACCTCCAGTTGGCGTTCGGACAACATTTCCCCACCCCCTTCCTATTGAATTGCTAGCACTCATTGGCGACGAGTGCCAATTCTCCGTAATCATCCGCACCGTAGCGTACCAACGCAACTCGGGATTGTCAAGACTGGTCAAACAATCTTGCAGAAAAACACACCGTTTCACGCACTCTTTCATGCCTCTCGATGAGCGTGCCCCTCCGCACTCGTCCTTGTGACGGCCCTCCGCCGGATCCCGTGATAGAATGCAGGAAACACCCGGAAGGATCCGCTCGCCGAGCGACAAAGGATCGACCGGCAAAAAGGCGAATCGTCCGCGTATCCGTCACAATTCCATCAGGTTCGGGAGGCTGAACGCTCGTGAAAGAACAGAAAGGCCACACGACGATCATTCTGATCCGCCACGGAGAATGCGCCGGAAACCGGGAGGGGCTCTTCCGGGGAAGAAGGGATTTCCCCCTGAACGAAACGGGGCAGGCGCAGGCAAAAGCGCTTGCCCGGGAAATGATGTCCTTCGTTCCAAAGTACATCTACACCAGCCCGCTCTCTCGGGCGACGGAAACCGCCGAAGCCGTGGCCCACTCCTGCGGGGCTCTCGTGGACGTGCGGGAGGGGTTCAACAACATGGCTCTCGGACCGTGGGAGGGCGCCCCCAAGGAAACCATCCGCGAGAACTTCCCTGTCGAATGGGAATTGTGGCTGACAAACCCCGAACGACTTCGCATTACCGGCGCGGAACGCCTTGCGGATGTCCAGAGAAGAGCCTTTTCCAACCTGGAACACCTGGTGCACCTGCATAAGGAAGACACCATCGCCATCGTCACCCACAGGGCGGTCCTTAAACCACTTCTCGCCGCAGCACTTGGAATCGCCGAGCCCTATTTCTGGAGAATTCATACGGATACCGCCTCGTACAGTCTCCTCACTCACGACCCTCGGAGGGGATATTGCTGCACCCTGCTCAACCAAACCAGACATCTCGCGGAGTACATCTCCGAATGGGTGTGAGCGCGAACGCATCATTGATGCATCCAAAACCACCCGTCCCTCGCAAGAGACCCGTCTCCGGCCCGATCGATCCCGTTCCGCGGTCCCTGGTGTTTTGGGTCGATGCTTCACTCTTGACCTTGCCCAGCGCACCGACTAAGATGAACCGGGCGCGCCACTGCCCCTCATCTTTCGACAGAAATTCTGTCGCCCGGGAGTTTTGGTCATGATCCGTAGGACAGTAGTTTCGCGCTTCCGGCGCCGTTTTGTGCCGTGTTAGAGTGGATCGTGTTTTTGGAAGCGACTTCGGGAAACCGTCTCGGCTCGCTGAGGAGCGCTCGAGATCTCTTGGTGGCCTCGGGTTTTGAAATTCAGAAAACGAGCGGTGTCTACGAGATAGATCTCTCTGAAACGCCCCGCCTTTTGGCATTGGGTGTATGTCTTCTCGTAACCGCCCCGGAGGGAGCTGAAGCGCATTTTTCCGCTCTTGACCGGGCAGTCCGCGGTTTGCCCTGCGCCCCGAAATGTTCCGTTTTGGCCTCGTCGGACAGGGAAGGCTTCTTGATCCGTTCCGCCGGAAAGGGCGCTTTTCCACGTATCCCCTTCCTTGAGGTCCTTCCCGAATGGTTGCCGACAGCGGACGTTCCGGAACGAAGTCCCGGAAATCCCCCCGAACCGGAAGACCCCGTTTTCATCTCGTTTCTCTGACGGCGACAAAAGCCTGCGATCCTTCAGGGGGTATGTCATGCAGCAGTGTATCCGTCGTTTCACCACGGCACTTCTCGTTTTTCTCGGAACATTCCTCTCCGTGCTTCCCGCATATGCCGCGGGAAGCACGACACGAGTTCTCTCAATTCCGGAGTATCCCTTCAGGATCGTCTTCACCGAGAAGGACGGACGCATTGTAAAAGCCTTTTTCCGAGCACCGGGCTACCTCAGGAGTCTTCCTGAGGTGGAAGGGCTTCGTTATTCCGCCCAGCATCTGACCGTGTGGCACGCAGACCTGGACTGGAGACGGGATGTCTTGTGGCGTTTGAGCTTTGTCGATCCGGAACACCAGGAGAAAGGACAGTTCCTGTGGTTCGGCGCGCTCTCCGGCTCCTCTCAATTCTGGCTCGTCGCGAGCCCCGCAGGAACAAGCCTGTGGGACACCATTCCATTGAAAATCACGGCACCACTGGGAACGTCCCTCTACGTCTCTCCCTCCACTCCGGCCTACCAGGCCGCTGGCGAAGACACGGAAGGCGCATCCCTTTCCTTCATCTACACGATCTCACTTACCGAAAACGGCCCCTGTTTCGTCAACGTACCCGATGTGTACCAGCAACTCCTTCCCGTGACAACCCTCGTCGCATCCCATGAGACCGACAAGGGCCGACGGAAGGCCTATTCGCTTCTGCTCCAGGATTTCGAAGCACTGGCAAAGAGCGAACAAGTCTCTTTGGAAAGCATCATGAACCTCTCCTGGAAGCAGCTTCTCACCGGACGATGGAATCCTTGAATCACATCTGCCCCTGCCCGGTCTTGTAAGGGGTAGGGGCACCCTGCCTCCACGTCGGTTGCGTTTGAATCGACAATCCAGGCCGTAAAAGACAAGGACTCACGCTTTTCGCTCGTTGCGTCTCCGACTCGGACGTCCGTTCTCCCGGGAAGTGCGTTTCGATGCTTCCGAGCCGCGGGAAACGTTTCTTTTCGATTCACCTGCCGCCATGCGCCCCCGATCCTGACGCCGCTCCCCACCTTCGGCAGGTCTCGGTCCGCTTTTTCGAATACCCCCTGACTCAAAACGACTGTGCTCTCCCGGGGCACGCTTCTCATTCTTCCGGGAAACACCTTCCTCGTTCCGTTTCATTCCTCTCGCTTGAAATTTGGAAGGACCACGGTTTTCTTTCCGCTCCGACAGACCGCTTCCCGAATCGGCACGAGGCACACGCGAAGAAAAATCCTTCCGCGGGGGCCTCGCCGCACCACTTCGTTCTTTCGCAAAGCCCTCGCCATCGCGGGTCTGCTTTCCGAATCGGGACGAAGGCCTTTCTTCCCGTGCCTCTTTTTCAACGGAGGACGTTCCTCCGGATCGCCCGCCAGGACGATTCCGCTGGGAGGACCGACCGGACATCCCCGACCTCTCCCGCTCCGCCTTTCCGAATTTGCCCGATTCACCGCGGGAACGCCCCTCACTCGCACGTCTTTCGCCTTTCCCGGACGTCTCTTCCGTATCCCGCCGCCTCCCCTGCGGTGTTTCGACGGAACCCCGTATTTCCCGGCGTCCCGGACGCCGATCGCCCACACCGTCAAGGGGGACACGGGAAACGCCACCGTACCGTTTCACAGGTGGTGTCTCGCGGGAAGTCCCTGCCGGAGGCGGAGTGCTTTCCCGGCTTCGCAGTTGACCACATGCACCACGGACGTCTCCTCCGCGTTCACGGCGTAGTTCCGCATTGACTCCCCAGGCGCGCAGGTGATCTCTGAAACGCTCCGCCCGCTCGCGAGGAGGGCGTTCGAAATTGCCCGCTCCGGCATTGTAGGGGATGAGGTTCACATAGGCCTTGAGATCGCCGATCCACGCCGCCAGCTCCTCCGCGTGGGCGGAAGAATCGTTCACGTCCCGGAGCAACATGTATTCGAGGGTGATGCGATCCCCTAAAACTCGTTGATAACGGAGCAGTGCCTTTCGCAGCGATGCAAGGGGATACTTCCGGTTCAGCGGCATCAGACGGGAGCGAAGGGAATCGTTCGCCGCATGGAGAGACACGGAGAGTCCGACTCCGAGCGATTCCGCCGCAAGGGCGTCGATACCCGGAACGACACCGGCGGTGGAAATGGTGATGTGCCGCTGACCCAGTCCCCGCATATGAGGGTCCCGGAGCATGCGAACACTTCGAAAAACCTGCTCTGTGTTGAGAAGCGGCTCACCCATGCCCATGTACACCACGTTTTGAATCGGCCCTTTCTGGTGTGCCTCGATGGCAAGAAACTGGGCGAGCATTTCTCCTGCGGAAAGGTTCCGCACGAATCCTCCCTGGCCGGTAACGCAGAAGGTACAGGCCAAAGGACATCCCACCTGGGAGGAAAGGCAGGCCGTAGTGTGTTGAGGATGCCGAAGAAAGACCGACTCGATCCGTTCTTCATCCTCAAGCTGCCACAGATATTTCAGGGTCCCGTCAAGAGGGGACATCTCCGCTTTTTCCAGCGCGGGCATGGTGAAACGAACGAGAGCATTCAACTTTCCCCGCAATTCCTTCGAGAGATTCGTCATTCCCTCAAAGGTGAACTCACGCTTTTTGTAGATCCAGTCGCAAATTTGCCCCGCCCGATAGTCGGGCTCGCCCATTTCGTCCCGCAGGAGCGAAACCCATTCCTCGAAATTCAGTTCCAGGGCATGCAGACGGTCCATGGCGCACTCCTCCCTCATTTTCGACGAAAGAAGGACCCTCTGGGGGTCCCTCTTCCATCCGCTGTCGTTTCGCGCTCCGAAAGGTTCTTCCCGTATCAGGTATCAGGGATTTGCCCCCAGAGGCGATGAAGCAACACGGACCCCCGAAGGCGCCTGTAAAAGCTCCGGGTACAACGGAAACGCCTCGCTCAGTTCCTTGACCTCTTTCCGGGCGGCGAGCCGCAACGTTTCATCTTCGGGAGCGGAAAGCACCCTGTCGACGATCTCCGCGATCCGTTCCATCTCCGCCTCACCCATACCACGAGTAGTCACCGCAGCCGTTCCGAGACGAACGCCACTCGTCACGAAGGGTTTTTCCTTATCGAAGGGGATCATATTCTTGTTCACCGTGACGCCTGCATCTTCCAAAAGCTTCTCCGCATCCTTTCCCGTGACATTTCGGGAACCTTTGACATCTACGAGGATGAGGTGATTGTCGGTTCCGCCGGAGACGATGCGGAACCCTCGCTCGCCGAGAGCGGCGCAAAGCTTCTTCGCGTTTGCCACGACACGCGCCGCATACGTTCGAAATTCATCGGTGGCCGCCATTTTAAAACAAAGGGCTTTCGCCGCAATGACATGCATGAAAGGACCGCCCTGCGTCCCTGGAAAAACGGAACGATCCAACTCTTGAGCGTATTTTTCCTTACAGAGGATGAGCGCTCCCCGGGGCCCCCGGAGAGTCTTGTGGGTCGTCGTGGTGACGAAATCCGCGTGGGGCACCGGACTCGGATGGACTTGCCCCGCGACAAGACCGGCGATGTGAGCCATGTCAACCATGAAGACCGCTCCCACTTCGGCGGCAATGGCTGCAAAGCGGGCAAAATCAATGAAACGGGGATAGGCGCTCGCTCCGGCGACGATCACCCGAGGACGATGCTCCTTCGCAAGGCGTTCCACCGCTTCGTAGTCGATGGTCTCCGTCTCCGGCGTAACGCCATAGCCAACGATACGATAGAGCTTCCCCGTGAAGTTCAACGGGTGCCCATGAGACAGATGCCCGCCCTGATCCAGACTCATGGCCAACATGGTGTCCCCAGGGTTCATGAAGGTGAAAAAGGCGGACATGTTCGCCTGCGTTCCCGAATGGGGTTGCACGTTCGCATGTTCGGCGCCGAAGAGATCACAGGCCCGGCGCATGGCCACCTCTTCGACGGTTTCCACGAACTCGCAACCGCCGTAATATTTCTTGTGCGGATACCCTTCTGCATATTTGTTCGTCAGTATCGATCCCTGGGCTTCGAGGATCGCCAACGGAACAAAATTCTCCGACGCAATGAGCTCAATGCCATCCCGCTGTCGAGCGAATTCCGATGACACCAGACCGTAGATTTCAGGGTCCAGCTCCGCCATGCCGGCTCTCATGAACCACTCCACGTCGTTCCCTCCTTCATGTTTCCCGACATTTTTTCGGTCCGATTTCTCCCCTTGAATCATACCCTAAAATGAACCAAAGGGAGCAGATCAGGACAGTCGTCTCCGAAAACACACGCTCCGCGAAACATCCCTTCGGGGAACTCGAAGGGCGGAGAGTGCAAAGGTGAAAATCGCCCTTCGTGAGCGCTTTCTTACAAAAAAGGAGCTTCGGCCGGAATCGCCGAAGCTCCTTGTGTACCAAGTGGTGGAGCTGAGGGGAATTGAACCCCTGACCTCTTCCATGCCAAGGAAGCGCGCTCCCGCTGCGCCACAGCCCCACTCGCGGAACGAAGCACATTATAGGGAGCCTGAGGAATTCTGTCAACCGGCACTTGCTTTGAAAAACCGCCGGGAAATAGAACGTCTCGGCAGGCCCGGATCTTCCCGCTCCCCTCTCCCCGGGAGGGGAAAGACACGCTATACTCGCAGCAGGAACGATTTTCTTTTCGAAAGGAGGCAAGGGTCATGACACGACGACAAACGAGGAAAACCGTGTGCTTCCTTTTTCTTGCGCTGTCCGGTATTTTTCTTTCCCCGACTTACTGCACCGCAGTCACGAGAGGTGACGTGGTACAGATTGTCGTGGATGCCTTGGGGCTCCCCCTCTGGGGAGGGAAAGAACGTTTCGCCGATGTCCCCTCTACCCACCCCCGGGCGAAGGCCATCGAAACGGCGTCGGCCCTGGGTATTCTTTTACCGGGGGACAGATTTCACCCCGACATCGAAGCGACACGAGCGGAAGCGCTGGGCTTCGCCTTTCTCGCCATGGGATGGCGCCGAGAGGGTGAACTCGTCCGCACCTTCGCCACCGATCTCGACGCCGAACTCCCTCCGCACTTTGCCGCTTTCGTCAAGATCGGCCGCTCCATGACCGTTCCTCCACCGGAGGAGTTCCTTTCCGAAGCAAAGAAAAACTGTACTCCCGGCGACGCGGACCTTCTCGCCGCATGGCTCCGGGAGTGCAAGCGCCGTCGTGTCATCTGGCAAGAGACCTTCCCCGGAGAGACGGGAGATCTTGTCGTGCATCGAGAAAATGTGGGGTCACCTCCCGGCGCGTGGGCCGTTGCCGTGGAAGAGTTTCCTGAGAAGGGGGCCGCCGAGGCGTGTGCCAGAGAGCTTCGTTCCGCAGGCCACACCGCTCTGATAGTGGAGAACGCCTCGTCCTGGTCGGTTCGGACTGGTCCCTACAACCATTATCTTCAGGCATGGAAGGCCGCCGTTTCCCTGCCGAAACGATTCAACCCCACGGTAATTCCCCACGGCGGCAGCGCGAGCAATGCCCTGTTCTGGGCGGCCATCGTCGGATCTCCGGAACGTCTCGCCCCTCGCATTGTTCCGGCTCCGCTTCTCGGAGGAAAACGGCTCCCCCTTTCGCGCCTCGCCGATGGTTTCGGCGGCGAGGGGGGCATCAATGGAGGCTATTTCGACGGTGCCGTTCCCATAGGAAGCCTCTTCGTGGAAGGCGTCCCTGTCGCACTTCCCCACGGGAACAGATCCGCCGTGGGGTGGAACCGTTCCGGGGATGTGCATTTCGGCAACGGGGCCTACCGGGCATGGGTCCTCGCGGGAGCGCAGTCTCTTCCCGTGAGCAAGCTCAATGGCGAGGTACCACCAGAAAGTGCCGGCCTTTTCACGGCACCTTCCGGCGCTTTCGCAAAAATGGGAGACGGGTTGAAGATCCACGTACGAAATGGCGTCATGACTTGGCGCTCCTTCGCCCAAGGGATGCACCCCGTTCCGGGGGACGGTTTTCTTCTTGTGGTACGGGGGGGGCTTCAAAAACGCATGATGGAGTTTCCTCTCCAAACACCGGCAGAACTCCAGATCACATGGCAGGATGGTACGATGGGAAGGATGGAATTCGTCCTCCAGGCCGGACCACTGTTGCTCTTGGAGGGGCAACCGGCTCTCGGCAATGAAGGACTTCCCCCCTCCCTCACCGCGCTCCGCCATCCCAGAACCCTGGTGGGTTACGACGGCCAACGCATGTGGTGGATGGTCGTGGATGGAAGAAACTCCTGGAGAAGCACCGGAGTGACTCTTGAAGAGGCAAAACGCCTGGCTGCCGCCGCCGGTCTGACCCACGCATTGAATCTGGACGGAGGCGGTTCAAGCACCCTCTGGTGGCGGGGCAAGCTCATCAACACGCCTTCGGATGGACAGGAACGCTCTCTGCCTTACGCTGTTGTTCTCGGGTCGGACATGCCCTATCACTAGGAAAGGGTATTCACTTCCACCGTGGGGCAGTATGTTTCCAGGACCTTCCGAATTGCGCATTCCTGGTCGCGATCGAAAAGGACCTTGATGCCCGTTACACTCTCCCTACGTTCAAAGAAACACATCATCTGGTTTCTCCGGAACGCCAATGTGACATGGGCCACATCCTTCCAGGCGAGAATCTGGGAATTGCTTCCCATCCAGGATTTGCTTTCCCGCACAAGCCCCTCGGGAGAGAGGAAGATCCTCTTTTTGAAACCGCTGAAATAAAGAAGCGCTCCACCTACGATAAGGTAGGGGAAAAAACGATTGAATCCCGTTTCCAGTGTGGCACTGAGATAGAGACGCAACCCGTCGGCGAGCAGAAAAAGCCCGACCGCGAAGGAAACCATGCGCATCCATCTGGGGTGTTGCCCCGTCTTCGAAAGACAGAGAATCTCCATTCCATCCACACCTCCGACGAAACGACAGGGAGGAGCGAACGTTCTTCGCTCCTCCCACTTTTTCGATATATCCCGCCTGGTTCCGTTATGACGCGGTTTTCTCTCCCTCCTTTTTCCAGAACACACCGATGCCCATATAGGTCATGGCGATCGCCACGAGGGGATTGATGTAGTTCAGGAACGCATAGGGAGCGTACTCGAGGGTGGGAACGCCAAGCACCCCGCTGTTGTAGGCACCGCAGGTATTCCACGGAATGAGGACCGACACGAGGGTCCCCGCATCCTCCAGGGAACGGGAGAGCATACGCGGATGCAGTCCTTTTTCCTCAAAGGCTGTCTTGAACATCCGTCCCGGCATGACGATGGAAAGATACTGGTCACCAAGAAAGAGGTTCGAGATGAAGCAGGAGACGATGACGGAGGTAACCAGTCCCCCCACGCTTTTGACGCTCTTCAAGATGGCGTGAAGAAGAACCTCGAGAAAACCGCAGCGTTCCATGATACCGCCGAAAGAAAGTGCCGCGAGAATGAGGGAGATGGTCCACATCATGGAATCCAACCCACCCCGGGTGAGCAGCTCCGAGAGCATGCTTCCCGCGTCTTTCACGAGCTCCGGCGTCACCCCCGCTATGCTGTGATCCGCCATGAGCTGCGCCACCGCTTCGAGAGCCTCCGTTCCGGCGATTTCCGCGGAGAGCGTCGCTTCATAGCCATAGTGCAGCGCACCGACGATGTCGGCAAGGCCGAATCCCTGAGAGAGAGACATGCCGCAGGCAAAGATGATGCCGGCGAAGAGGCCCGGAAGAGCGGGAATCTTGGCGACGGCCATACCGATAACGATGAGAGGCGGAACGAGACCGAGAAGACTGATGGAGAACTCGCTCTTCATGACCGCCTGGATGGCGTCGATCTTGCCCGCATCGAGACTTCCACCCGCATATTTCATGCCGAGGAAGACGGTGATAACAGTGACGATGAGGTAGGTGGGACCGGTGGTCCAGATCATGGCCCGGATGTGACTGAACAAGTCCGTTCCGGCAACTGCGGGTGCGAGGTTGGTCGTATCCGAAAGAGGAGACATTTTATCCCCGAAATAAGCACCGGAGATAACCACGCCGGCAGTAAGAGGGGCGGGGATGCCAAGCCCTGCGCCGACTCCCATGAGGGCGATACCCACGGTGCCGGACGTTCCCCAGGAGGTTCCCGTGGCAAGACTTACCACGGAACAGATGAGCAGCGTAGCGAAGAGGAAGACTTTCGGAGAGAGGATGTCGAGCCCGTAATAAATGAGGCTCGGTACAACGCCGCTTTGAATCCAGGAACCGATGACGAGACCCACCATCATGAGGATCACAATTGCCTGAAGGGCCATGGTGATACCCTGAAGCATTCCTTCTTCAATGATCTTCCAGGGATATTTGAGCCCGAAACAGCCCCAGAGAGCAACGAGAACACCTGAAGTGATGATGGGAATATGCGCATCCACGCCGAGCTTCAGAACACCGTAACTGATGATGCCCGCACAAACGAGAAGAATGATCAGTGCTTCTGCAAACGTGGGTTTGCGACCTTCCTGAGATGTCATTGGAGCAGATTCCCCCTTCCGTCTCAAGAACTACATCCAAAGAACGCCCGTCTTTCCGTTTCCTTTCAACTTCACCCCCGCCCCGGAGACCACCTCCATTTCGCCTTTTCTGACATTTCAATCAAAAGTATACGCGGTTCTTCGAACCTGTCCAGCAATTTCTGGTTCCATTTCATACTCATGTCTTTACTTAAGTACAAAAAAGGGAGCCTTTTCGGCTCCCCGACTTATTTTTCACCGTGCTGGAACATTGCCTAAGTCCATAAGCACCATCTCATCCATGGAAATATCCGCCTTCATGCGAATACGTTCCATTTCTCTCTGAAGATAGATGTCCCGGAGATCCTGTCGCACTCGATCCCCCGCTTCCTCGAAAGAGAGACGGCGCCCTTCCCTTCGCTGGAGAAGACGAAAAACCACATACCCTTCTTCGGTGGGAATCGGCCCACCGGTTGTTCCAGGAGAGGCACGAAAAATCTCTTCGACGACACCCTGCGGCAACGCATCCCTTCGTAGCCAGTCGGTATCTACACAGCGCACTCCACCGGCATTGCCTTCACCTCGCGGAAGAGACAGAAGCGGCTCACCGAGGAGATCCAGGAGCATCCGTTTCGCCCTGTTTTCGTCGGGAGCGACACACCAGCGGAGTCGCACGGCCTCTTCGTCCGCATAACGCTCCGCGTGCGCTTCGTACTGGGCTCGGAGCGCCGCTTCGGAGAAATCCCACTCTTTCCGGAGTTCCGCCAGATACGCCTGACCGAGAATACCGATGGCATTCCACTTGAGGAACACCGCCACATCGGGACGCAAACGCAACCCCCGGAGTGTCGCCTCCCGGGCCAGTAAAAACCAGTCCGCGAGACTTTCGATGTACGTCCTTCGCTCTTCCGCGGACATGCGAGAGAGAAGAACTCCCGCGAGGGCATCGCTTCCCTCGGTGTACTGACGGAGAAGGGAAAGGACCTCCTCTTCCTCAATGGCCTCGTCCCCGATCACGGCAACGGTCCGACCCCATGCCATCCCTGCGAAGACAAGACACCCGACCAACAGGACGAATCCCAACGACAGCCGAACCTTTCCCCCCACGCGAGTTCCCCCTTCTGCTTCGGACATGAAACAAGGCCGCTTCCGGAAACAGGCGGAAACGAACTGTGCCGCGGTCATGCTAACAGAACTCGGAAGAAAAGTCACGGCATTCCCGTCCTTTCCGCGAACCGGACCGCCTCCCGCTCCGTGTCACCTCCGGAGTTCCGCCGCCTCCTGATCCGAAGGGAAAAACACGTCGTTTTCCTCTCCGAAGGAAAAATGAAGTTCCTTTTCGTGAATGTGTATGGAGATCTCGCTTCCGCGCCCGATCCGTCCCTCCAGGAGTAAGTCCGCCAAGTGATCCTCCACCATGCGCTGAATGGTTCTGCGCAGAGGGCGAGCGCCGAACTTGGGGTCGAATCCCTTTTCCAGGAGGAGAGACTTCGCCTCTTCGGAAACGGTGAGCGCCACACCCTGTTCTCTGAGCCGGCTGTGGAGATCCTGGAGCATGATTCCCACGATCTGCAGGAGCTCCTCCTTCTCGAGGGGGCGAAAGACCACCATCTCGTCCACGCGATTGAGGAATTCGGGCCGGAAGGTTCGTTTCACCGCATCGAGAATCTGCCCTCGGGTTCGAGTCCAGTCCGCAGCAGCCTCCATGTCCGGAGCGGCAAAACCGAGTCCTTTCCCTTTGACGACGTTTTCGGCGCCCACATTGCTGGTCATGATGACCACAGCGTTACGAAAATCCACGCTGTGTCCCTGACCATCCGTGAGTCGCCCGTCCTCCATGATCTGGAGCAGAATGTTGAACACGTCGTGATGCGCCTTTTCGATCTCGTCGAAGAGGACCACCGAATAGGGACGACGCCGGATGGCCTCGCTGAGCTTGCCCCCTTCCTCGAAACCCACGTATCCGGGGGGAGCTCCGATGAGTTTCGCCACCTCGTGACGCTCCATGAACTCGCTCATGTCGAGGCGGATCATGGCATCCTCGCTGCCGAAGAGGAATTCCGCCAAAGCCCGCGCCAGTTCGGTCTTTCCCACTCCCGTGGGGCCGAGAAAGAGAAAACTGCCTACGGGACGCCGTGGATCTTTCAGACCGCTTCGAGCCCTGCGGATCGCCCGTGCAATGGCGCTCACGGCCTCGCTCTGGTTGATGAGACGCAGGTGGATCTCTTCCTCCATGCGGAGCAGCCGGGCCGCCTCTTCCTCGGTCATCTGCACGACGGGGATTCCCGTCCACTCCGAGACGATCTGGGCGATCTCGTTCGTGTCGACCACGGGCTCCTCCTGGTTGCGGGAGACCTGCCAGTTCTTCCGGGCGGTCTCGAGTTCCTCCGAGAGCATCCGCTCCTCGTCCCGCAGCCGGGCAGCCTTTTCGAACTCCTGGCCAACCACGGCAGCTTCCTTTTCTTTTCGGATCGTTTCGAAACGGCGCTCCAGTTCCTTGATCGCCTCGGGAGCCTCCATGGTCTTCAGACGCGCCTTCGCCGCAGCTTCGTCGATGCAGTCGATGGCCTTGTCTGGAAGAAACCGATCCGTGATGTACCGTGCGGAGAGCCTGGCCGCCGCCTCGATGGCCCCATCGGTGATCTTCGCCCGATGATGTGCCTCGTAGCGATCCCGAAGTCCCTTGAGGATGGCGATGGCATCCTCAAGACCGGGCTCGTCGACGAGAACCGACTGGAAACGGCGTTCCAGGGCAGCATCCTTCTCGATGTGCTTTCGATATTCGTTGAGCGTCGTGGCACCGATGACCTGAAATTCCCCCCGGGCGAGACTCGGCTTAAGGATGTTCGCCGCATCCACCGCACCTTCCGCCCCTCCCGCACCGACGAGGGTGTGCACCTCGTCGATGAAGAGGATCACATCCTTGACCTCCCGGAGCTCCTTCACAAGCTTGCGCATGCGCTCCTCGAACTCTCCCCGGTACTTCGTTCCCGCCACCAGGTTGGCCACGTTGAGAAGAACCACTCGCTTGTCCCGCAGCACTTCGGGAACGTCCCCGGAGGCGATCTTCTGGGCGAGCCCCTCCACAATGGCAGTCTTACCCACTCCGGGATCGCCTATGAGAACGGGGTTGTTCTTCGTCCGGCGTGAGAGGATCTGGATAACCCGTCGAATCTCCTTGCTTCTGCCGATGACTGGATCGAGTTCACCACGGACGGCCATTTCGCTGAGATCGATCCCCAACTGATCGAGCGTAGGTGCCTTCGAGCGGCCACGTTTCTGGCCGGTCGTCTGCCCCTCGCCGCCCCCCTCCTGGACGGTGTCGTTTCCGGAAACGGCACCGATCACCTCCTGCTGGAGCTTCGTGAGATCGACTCCCATGCTCGTCAGAACCTGGGCGGCAATCCCCTCGCCTTCGGAGATGAGCCCCAAAAGAATGTGCTCGGTTCCGACATAGTTTACGCCCATGTTCCGGGCCTCACGCATGGCGAGGTCGAGCACCCTCTTCCCCCGAGGGCTCAGAGGCAGGTCCACCGGCCTGTTCTTGGGAATTCCCCTCCCCACCACATCCTCGATGCGCCGGCGCACCTCATCGAGTTCAACCCCGAAAGCGTGCAGCACCTGGGCCGCAACTCCTTCTCCCTCCACAAGCAATCCGAGCAGAACATGTTCCGTACCGATGACGTCATGCCCCATGCTCAGTGCCTCGCGGTGGGCCAATTGCACAACCTTTTTCCCACGTTCCGTGAAGAACTGCCACATGGATGGTTTCCTCCTCTGTCCCCGCAATGGCTGCACTTCCTGCGCCATATTCCGCAACCGAACGGTCAATTCGCCCCGGGGAACGCTTCCCGCAGATATGTCCAGGATAAACTCCGGGAGCAATTCATCCTCGACCATACGCCGGACGCACTCCCTACAGAAATGATGCTCCCGGACTTCCTTTCCCCGCATTTCGCGGAGATGGATTTCCGCCTCGCTTCCGCCGCAATGTTCGCACAACACGGGACAACTTCCCACCTTCAGGCCAAAACGAGACCTCGGATCATGCGCTTGAGCAGTTCCGCCTGCATCACGTCGCGCTTATAGGGAGACACATCGAAAGGTGTTCGACAAATTTCGTCGAGATACCGAAGTGAAACTTCGATAAGAAGTCGTTCCCTGGGGGTAAGGAGACCGCGCTCCTGAAGGCTTGTGAGCAGCCTGCGGGCGTCCTGCTCGCCGATGGCGTTTCCCACGAGATCGTCCAGATGGGAGATGCGCTCTTCCGCGTTTGCGAAACGGATCTTCATGATACGGATGTACCCGTGTCCGCCTCTCTGACTCTCCACAAGATACCCCCGCTCCGGCGTGAACCGGCTGGCGAGAACATAATTGATCTGGCTGGGAACGCAACCGAAACGTTCCGCCAGCTCTTTCCGCCTCAAGGACAACTGATGCTCCTGGGCTTCCTCGAACAATTCCCGGATGTAGCTTTCGATGTCGCGCGTCAGACTCGACACAGGAGGCCCTCCTTTGACCATTATTGATTCCGGGTCATTATATCCATATGGTCAAAATACGTCAAGAAACGGCATCCTCAGTCGGCACTCCGATTTCTCCGTGCTCAGGGCTTACGCCCCACCTTGTTCTCCGTTCCTGCAAGGAGTCTGCCAATGTTGGCGCGATGGCGGAAGACCGTGAGGAGTCCCAGGGCACCTCCGAGAAGCATCGTCGCCGGAGAGGTGCCGAAAAGAAAGCGTGCCGTTTCGGGGGAGAACGTTCCTGCCCGGACAAGAGCACTCCCAGCGGCATCGACGAGCCACATGGTCAGAGGCATGGTACAGAGGGAGACCATGGACGCCACGGAGACATACCCGGTTCCTTTCATGAGTGCGAACCAGAGAGCGCCTCCTGCGGGCGCGGCAAAAGGGGTGATGAAGAACACCACGCCGAAGGACGTGGCGACTCCCTTGCCTCCCTTGAACCCGAGCCAGACGGGAAAGTTGTGCCCACACACGCCGCAGAAGGCAATGCCCGCAAGCAGCCAGGGGTCGTGCACTCCTGCAAGACGGGCGGCAGTGACGGCCACACCGCCTTTGACCATGTCCAGAAGAGCCACGGCGACAGCCCAGGGTTTCCCGAGAACACGCCCCACATTGGTGGCCCCTATATTGCCGGAACCGTACGTCCGTATGTCCACACCCTTCACCATGCGCACCACGAGAAGCCCCGTGGGAACGGATCCGCAGAGATACCCCGCCAGGAGCCACATCGGATTCATGATATCCCTCCTCTCCGAAGCACCAGCGCATCCGCCGCAACGACACCCTCCCCCTCGGCACGCAGGAAGACCGGGTTTACGTCAAGTTCCAGGAGATCGGGCTCCGCACAGGCGAACTCCGAGACGATTCGGAGAAGGTTTGCCAGCGCGACGATATCACGCTTTTTCTGCCCCCTCGCTCCCGCGAGGAGTGGGTAACCCTTGAGCTGCTCGATCATGTTCAGCGCGGTAGTCTCGTCCACGGGAGCCTTCCGGAGAACGAGATCCCTGAGCACCTCCACGTAGATTCCACCGAGTCCCACCGCCACGATAGGGCCGAAAAGGGGATCCCGTTTCACGCCCACGAGACATTCGAGCCCCTCCTCGACCATTTCCTGTACGAGGACACCCTGGATGTGTGCATGAGGAGCAAAGGTACGAGCACGCTCCAGGAGCCTGCCGTAGGCATTCCGGAGTTCTTCCTCGCTGTATAGATGAAGGGCGACCACCCCGGCTTCTGTCTTGTGAAGAATATCGCCTGACATGACCTTGAGTGCAACGGGATACCCCATAGTTTCCGCGGCATCTCTGGCCTCGCTCAGGGACGCACAGAGCACTTCTCTCGTAATGGGAACCCCGTAGGTTTTCAGGAGTCTCTTGGCATCGTACTCGGTGAGTGTCCCGGAGAACGATGGCAGGAGAGGAGAGGGGCATGCGCTCTCCTCTTTCCCGTCAGAACCTTTCTCCAGGAAAATCTTTCCAGGCGCGGCGCTTTCCCATTGGGCCAACGCCGCCAGGGAACGAACACATTCCCTGGGGCTCTGAAAGAGCGGAACGCCCTGTTCGCGGAGAAACTCCCGGAAGGGTCCGCCGTGCGCCTCGTCGATGAGCCAGCAGCACGCGAGAGGTTTGGTACTCTTTCTCCAGGCTTCTGCGAGACTTCGGGCCATGCTCCATCCTGCCTCGCCCGTGATCATGGAGTGCACAGAGACGACCATGTCCACCTCCGGGGAATCGAGGACGGCCTGCAGACATTTTGGGAATCCCTCGGGATCGTTGATGACCTGAGCTGTCATGTCCACAGGATTGAGCGAGGAGCCGAAGGGGGGGATGTGGCGTCGCACCTCCTCTTGCGTCGTTTCGGAGAGGGGGGGTACGGCAAGCCCCATGTCGTCGCAGCGATCCGCAGTAACGATTCCGGCGCCTCCGGAGGTAGTGAGAATGGCTACCCTTTTTCCATTCGGGCGCTGGGGCGCGTTGAAAGCAAGCCCCAAATTCACGACATCCTCTGCGTCCTCCATGGAAATGATGCTGTATTGCCGAAACACCGCGTCCCATACCGCATCGTCCCCGCTCAGCGCCGCCGTGTGGCTCCGCACCGCAGCCCTGGACGAAGGACTTTTTCCCACCTTGAGAACCCCCACGGGAACGTGCCGCTCGTGCGCTTCCCGGATCATGCGAAGGAAGCGCTCGCCATCGTTCACTCCCTCCAGATACATGAGGAGCAGTCGCACCTCGGGATCCTGCAGGACATAGCGCCCCACGTCGATGGCGTCGAGATCGGCCTGATTTCCCGTTGTGACCACGTAACGGAACCGGACACCGCGGTCATTCCCCATGGCAAAGGTTGCGAAGCCGAAGGCGCCGCTTTGGGAGACGTAGGCCACATGCCCCGGGAGTATGCGCCCGCCTTCCAGGGATGCAGAGAAGGAAAGAGGAACCCGGGACACGAGATTCACCATGCCCTGACAGTTCGGCCCCAAGATGCGCACTCCACCCTCACGGGCAATGGCAAGGATCCGCTCCTGAGCACCACGGTCCTCGCTTTCGGCGAATCCGGAACTGAAAATGACGGCAAAGGGGACACGCCGTGCGGCACAACTTTCCATCACCGAGGGAACCAGCGACGCCCGGACTCCGACAAGCACCACATCCGGGGTCTCCGGAAGAGAGGCCACATCGGGGTAGCATGGGTACTCCGCCACCGTTCTATATTTCGGATTGACGGGGAAAACATTCCCGGAAAAACCGAACTCTCTCAGGAGTTTGAGGGGCCTTCCCGAAATGGTGTCCGACGCGGGAGACGCCCCGACCACAGCCACGGAACGCGGAAGGAAGAGTTTTTCGAGTTGCGGCATAGTCTCTCTCATATTCGCACCTCGCCTGTGCAGTTCAATTGTGCCGAGACACCATTCGCACCGTCAACGCACGTCGCCAGACCGCAGGGATCGCACAGCGCGTCACGCCCATCACCCAATCGGCGGAGCCTCCACCCTTTGCCATCACGCTCTCGTCCCTTATCAGTTCGCGGCAATCGACGGGACACACGCTCCCCCGGGCAAGGACGAAAGGAAAGGGAGCATCGCTCCCCGAAGGAAGCAGCGCAAGAACGAGACTGTCCGGACGTTCCGTCACCAAACGCTTCACGGGCGCAGTGGCGAGATCCCTTGGAAGTGCGGGAACAGCGGCATGACAGAAGGGAATTCCCTGAAGCGACTCCTCTTCCCAGGGAAAATCCAGATAGGGTTTGACTTTGTCGAGTATCTTCGCCAAAGTTCCCCGTTCCTCCTGGACTCTGTCATACACCTTCTCAATTTCACCGACGGGACAACCGATCCGACGGGAGAGTCTCCGAAGAACCTTTCCGCACTCGGCCAGTCTGGACTCTCCGTGAACAGTGAAGGTAAACTCCCATTCGGGCACACTCCCTCCGTATCCGGTGACGAACAGCCGTCCCACCTGATCCGTGCGCTCCACGTGCGTACCCGAACAGGCAATGACGTCCACATCAGGGATGGAGACGACCCGGATACGATCATCCTCCAACCGATCCCAGTTCGCCTTGAGTCTCGGAAGAAAACGGGCCTCCTCCCTCGTCAGTTCGGAAATTTCGACGGCAAGTCCCGACGCAACAAGCCCATTCGCTCGTTCTTCCGCCGCAAAGAGCATCTCCCAGTCCACAATCCCGTCGTAGCGCACATATACGGTGGACTCTTCCTCACCGATGGCGACTTTGTAGATTTGAAGCCCCTCCCGGGCATCCTCGAGCACTCTGGAAAGGAGATGTTCCCCCGTGTGCATTCTTGAAAGGAGAGACCGTCGCTCCATGTCGATTTCGGTTTCAACGGACATACCTTCCCGCAGGATTCCCGCTTCGATACACACAGGGGCGACGAGAAATCCGTTCTCGCGGTGGCAATCGACAACGCGAGCGAGAAAATCCTCCCCCCGAAGCGTTCCCGAATCTCCCGGCTGCCCCCCTCCGGAAGGTCGAAACGGGGCTCCTTCGAGGACAAGGACCGCTTTATCCTTGCGTATCTCACGCACCGCAACGACACGTGCGGTTTTTCCGGAAGCCGCCGAGTTTCCGCGCTCCATAAAAAACCCTCCCCGCATTCGGACCGATTCGTAAAAAAAAACGAGGGAGAGAAGATTCTCACCCTCGATATACACCTTTGCGTTCCTCCTCCCGGAGGAAGGTCACTCTGCGCCCTTGATCCGATCCGTAGCACCCTTGATACCAAGCTGCACGAGGTCCTTCTTCTGCAGCACATCCCATTTGGCATTGAGAACCAAAAGGAAGAACAAGGAATAGGTATCGATTCTCCATTGAGGAATTTCTTTTTCGAAGGAGCGAAAAATCGTGCGCAGATGTTGCCGTCCGATTCCGCCGTCTTCCATCTCTCCCAGAAAGGTTTCAAAATTCTCCATGGAGGCGATGTCCGCCGCAGAAAGGATCGCGACGAGGTTTTCCAGGCTTTTCTCCTCGTATTCCTCGGAGCGTGANNCCTGCGCCTCCCGAATCGGGAGGAAGAGGCCCCTGGCGAACAAAATCCCACACGGAAAGAAAACCTTCGTCGGCCTCTTCGAGAAGGGCACTCATGCGGAGCAGTTTACGTTTCAGCAGGCTCTTCGACTGAACGACCTCATCATAAGGAAGTTTTTTCGTGATGGCCGACCAGGCATTCTGGAGAATCGTCCGGACCTGGATCTCCGCCTTCATCTCTCCGTAACGGCGCCATTCCCGCAGTGTCGCCCGGTGCGGGGCGAGGGATACCGCATAGTGAATCGATCGGTATCCGTAGGCATCGGGATCCTGAAGGGCATCGTAGGGAACGGAGAAGTCCTTGTGGACGGTGAATTCTTCCTCCACCATGCGAGCGATCTTCTCCAGGTCCTCCGCGAAATACAAGACCACCCGGACACCGGAGAGGTCGTACATTTCGTTGACGGGATCCCGAAAAGACGCCGAAGGATTCGCAATGCGCTGCATGAATCTCTCGATGCTCTTGGTTCGGCTCTCCACATGAAACAGTTCGATCCCCACCTGTTCCAGGAGATCCTGTACAAGATGCTCCAATCGCTCGGTAAAACCCTGGTAGAGGCTGTGCTCTCGAATATAGAGATCTTTCCATTCCTCGACGCTTCGGACATCCATGCACGAATCACCACCCGTGATCGAGTTTGGCCCTCCATTCCTCCATGACCCCACGCACACCCCACCAAGAGATAAGTGTACCCAAAAATGCGCGCACCATCAACTGGGCGTAAATACCCGCCGGTTGCCCGCAGAACCTCGAAAGAAGTTTTCTTCAGCGGGACAGTCCGGAAAGAGCGCGCTTCGCCTGGTCATTTTCGGGGTCGAAGAGAAGAGCGTTTTTGTATGCTTCCAGCGCCAGAGCTTTCTGTCCCTTTCGGAGTGCCGCGTGCCCCAGAAGGGTATAGGCGGTACTGTCGAAAGGATCGATTCTCAGCGCTTCCTCAAGTTGTTCCATCGCGGAATCGACCATGCCCCTGCGAAGAAGGGCGTGCCCAAGGAGGACACGGGAAAATCCGTCTTCCCTCGCAACTCCGACGACGGGAGCAATACGGTTCGCGGGGTTCGCTCTCCCGCGTCCCACATACGAAGAAGCCACCGCGGCGTTTCCGTAGAGTGCTCTCATTTGCGGATCAAGGCGAATGGCCCGCTGCAGCATCTCCGAAAAAGGTTCCTCGGGAAGACTTTCCCGAGACAAGGAGAGGTGCCAGAGACCGGAGGATCCGGCAGAAGAAACACCCGCTCCCGCCGGGGACGGAAGCCAGAAGGGAATTCCCTGAGGGAGGGGCTCCCCCCCTTCCTCCGTCATCATCGCATTTTCTCCGAGGGAAGATCCGCCCGACTCCCACAAGGTCCCCATCTCCCGATATTCCATCGGGCGAGCGGCTTCAGGCTGACGCAGAGAACTCTCGAAAGCACGAAGCGCCTGATCGAACTCCCCCTTCCGGAAACGGAGATATCCCTCGTTCTCCAGGAGAACCACATTCTCCGGCGCCTTGTTTCGAGCCGAAAGCAGAACCTGCAATGCCTCGTCATACTGCCCGAGTTTAGCATAGGACCACGCGAGGCTGTTCAGCACATCCGTCCGTTCCGGACTTTTCCGAAGCACATAGGAATATTCCCCCGCGGCCTCTCCGTACATACCGAGATCACTCAACGCCTCGGCGAAGCGAAAGCGGAGATCCGGTTCTTCCGGAACCAGCAACACCGCCTCCCGCAACTGAACAGCTCCCTCGTACACCCGTCCGGAAGCGACGAGGTTTTTCCCCTTTTCGGCCAACACCGCCGCTTCTCTCCGCTTCCGCTGGGCTTCGAGACGAGAGCGCACGCCGGAGAGAAGTCGCCTGGCTTCGGCATCCCTGCCGGGAGCCGTTCGGATCGCCTCGACAAGAACGTTCTCCGCTTCCTGCAGTAAACCGGAAGCAGCGAGCACCCTTCCCAGTCCGGTCAAGACCTCCCCGTGCTCAGTGCCGGATTCCGTCCCGGCCTCTCTCGAAAGAGCAAGGGCAGCTCGATAGGTCTTCACTGCATCCCGGGAACGGCCCTGGCGTTCCTCATCTCCGGCTTTCCGGAGCAACTGTTCCACCCGTCGCTTCCTTTCGGCCTTTTCCAGGGCTTTCCGCGCCGTCTCCACGCGCCGGGCTATCTCCCGATCTCCCGGCGCGGATTTCAGTGCCCGTTCATACGCATGCAAAGCCTCCGCCTCTTTTCCCGCAGCAGAGAACAACTCCCCCTGGCGGACGAAAAGAAGCGGGTCCGAGCGCCCTTCCGCGACCTCTCCGTAAAGGGCGGCCGCTTGAAGGTTCTCCCCAGCGGCAGCCAAGGCATCGGCTCGCCCGAG
>DIMS01000031.1 GCA_002425685.1 Synergistaceae bacterium UBA5560
ACCGTCGCGGTGTGGAAACTCATGGCGACAAACCGCCCGCCGCCTAATTGCGTTCAAATCACACCGTCGCGGTGTGGAAACCAACCCGGGTGGTGATGAGCCACCCGGGTCCGGGCCGGTTCAAATCACACCGTCGCGGTGTGGAAACTTTGGTTGGGTCCGGACGTTTCGCTGACATTGAGTTCAAATCACACCGTTGCGGTGTGGAAACTCTTCGAGTCTTCCAGTTTCTCTATCAGGTAGTGTTCAAATCACACCGTTGCGGTGTGGAAACCCGTCACACGTGTCCTCGATCACGAGCCGCGCAAGTTGTTCAAATCACACCGTTGCGGTGTGGAAACTGAACACTGGGCGTTTTTTTACCGCTTTCAAGTTCGTTCAAATCACACCGTTGCGGTATGGAAACCGCCTGAATGAGAACTGCCAGATCTCGAAGAAGTTCAAATCACAACGTTGCGGTGTGAAAAACTGACCGGTGTCCCTTTATACAGAAACTCTCGTCGAGTTCAAATCGCACCGTCGTGGCGTGGAGTACCTCTGGCAGGAGGAGGTGGACGACCGGGCGGAGTGTTAGGTCATCGATCCTTCCATGCGGTGGGAAGGCTTCTCGTCGCCGCTGATCGAGCATTCCGTGGCGCAGGGGCGAATCGAAATAGGCCAGGTCAGCCTTGGCAGAGCCGCATCCATCTCCAGGGAAAAACATCAGCCGGTCACGGTCGCTTGTGTGACGACTTTCGATTCGTAGGTCTCTTCGCAACACATCCGGCTGTCGATGCTGGTGGAGGGATGGTCCGCCTTCAAGGCAAACTCCGAAATCGGGCCGATAGCCCTGTCGCGCAAAAGAAAAATTTTTAATGAAGAATTGGTGGTGTATGAATGAGTTTCTTCGATGAGCTTCTCCAGCAAATAGTGCACCTCACGGTGCCATGTGCCGACGACGGCCACCGGTTCACCTCTCGCGACCGACTCGACAGAATAGTCACGGAGCTCAATCGCTCGCCATACGTCCTGCTCGATAGTCGGCCTCTGGCATATGTCTATCGGCACCAAGAGTATGACGCCGAAAAACCGACGATCCTGATCTCCAACCATATCGACTCACTCTACAGCAACTATTTCACCAATGATGCGGACAACGTAGTTCATGGCACCTTCGACAACTCCGCGTGCAATGCGGTTGCTGTGGCGTCCATGGTACGGGGGATGCTCGCGCCACAAGCGCTCATTGCCTTTACAGGTGACGAGGAAGACGAAAGCACTGGCGCGGATCAAACGATGGAAATTCTGAGGATGCAAGGTATGGCGTTCAGGGCTCTTGAACTCGTCATCACTCTTGATCTCACAGAGGAGGCGTATGGAAGCAGTCACTTCACGATCGAGAACTCTTTCGTCACGTCGCGACATGACGATTCCTTGCTCCGCTTCTCTCGGAAGCGGAAACTGAAGAGGTATCTGCGCGGCATACTCGGCGATCCGACGTTCGTAAAAAATGCTGAAGCAGATGAGTCGTGGCAGTATGATGAATACGACCTCAACTGTTTCTCCCTCTGTCTGCCGTGCGCCCTCCTCGGTCACGACATGCATGATGACTCGGGCGTGATGATCCGGAAGAACTCCCTCATGGAGTTTGCGGGCGCATTGCAGAAGATCGTGTGTCGTATCGCCAACGACTTGGCGACCCAAACGCCGTAACAGACGGCCACTTGATCGTGCCCACCGATCGTGGACACACGGCGGAGCGGCAAGCATCGCCTCGAAGGGTGCGGAACGTGCCTTCCCGATGGCGCCGTGACGCCGAACGCGGTTGTGGGTGACGCATACTCAAGGACCCTTTGCCGGAGCGCCTTTCGCTTCGGAAAGCGGTCGCCGTGAATAGCCTTGATCCCGAGCGAAGGGGAGCAAAGAGCTCGCGGTGCAGGCTGTGGAAAGGTAGCGCAAAACGGCCCGGAGACGATCCGGAGACGAGGGGAAAGACACGGAAGATGCACGGGGGTGATGGGAAGATGCACGGAGAGAAGGTTTTTGTCGTGTCGTCCTGCGGGACGAGTCTTTTGACCAATGGGGCGTCGCCGGAAGAACAGGCGCTGCTGCGCAAAACGGCGAATCTGAGGGAGGAGGAATACGACGACGCGGACCGCGAGGCGATCCGCCGCCGTATCGAAACCGTGCGGGAACGGCTTCTCGGAAAAGGGACACCCTCCACCGGCAGGAGAGGCGCGGACGGCCCGGAGGTGGCGGACGTGGCGACGGCACGGCGTCTGTCGGCGGAGCTGAACGGGCTGGCGGGCTTTTACGAGGGAAATTTCTCGGGAAGGACTCGGGATCACCATGTGTCGCTCCACTCGGACACGTTTCAAGGCGAGGCGGCGGCGGCGATGGTGCGGGACTGGCTGACCGCCCGGGGACTCAACTGCTCGCTGGAGTGCATTGAGGGATTGAACACCCGACGGTTCGAGAATTTCCGCGAGGGACTCTGTTCGCTGGTTACATGGTGCACGGAAACGGTTCCGGGCTACCGGGAGGCGGGCTATGGAATCGTTTTCAATCTGGTGGGGGGGTTCAAGAGTCTCCAGGGTTTTTTGCAGACCCTGGGGATGCTCCATGCGGACACGTGTCTCTATGTGTTCGAGTCGGAGGATGCGCCGTTGCTGCAAATTCCGCGCCTGCCCCTGGACCTGGACGCGGGGATCCGCAAGGCCATGGAGACGCATTTCTCCCTTCTGCACAGACTCGATGTGCGTGGCGCGCTGCCCGCACGAGACTGCGCGGCCCTGCCGGAAACGCTTTTGTATTGCCTGGGCGGAGCAAGCGGCGAGGACGGAGAATGCGAGCTTTCTCCCTGGGGCCGCATGCTTTGGGCAAAGTACAAGCGGGAACGCTACGAAACGGAGCTGCTCGACCCGCCGTCGGACCTGGTGCGTTTCGGCCCGAAGTTCGCCGAAACGGTGAAGGGCCTTCCCAAGGATCGACTTTACCTGGTCAATCTGCGCGTCGAGGATCTTGCCAGCCACCTGGAGGACAACAGGGCCGGGCAACGCAAGGCACCGCTCAAACGGCTGGATCTCAAGGAACTCAAAAACAA
The DNA here is from genome assembly GCA_002425685.1 of Synergistaceae bacterium UBA5560. Classification (GTDB taxonomy): domain Bacteria; phylum Synergistota; class Synergistia; order Synergistales; family Aminiphilaceae; genus Aminiphilus. Next base: position 3,083 of record DIMS01000031.1, read on the forward strand.
CCCCTCGCCGCCCTCCACGCACGAATGCGACGCCTGGTCGGACAGGGATGCAAAGCGCCTTTACGGGCACTACGACGCACGGGAACAACAGGTCTTCGTATTGGACCGGCTGGGTTCGGCACTGCATGCGTAACCTGGGCCCGCATTCGTCACTACGGTCACGACGACGCACGGGAGGAGCGGGGCTTCGTCTTGGACCGGCTGGGCGGCCCACATCTCCCTAACTAAACGAGCTGACGAAACTAAGGAACCTCTGAATAAAGCTGCGTCAACCCCGCAGGGCGCCTCGAAGCTCCTGCTGCGACCCGAGTCAAGGGAAAGCGAAAGGCCTTTATTTAGAGCTTCCAAGGCCTTTATTCAGAAGCTTCCCTCAAGAAAGGAATGCGCTCTCGGAAGGCCGCTCATCGCGTGCGTCCGCAGCGCACGGCGGAAGAACCCGCACCGGGGGCGGCCCCGGCTCCGAACCAGCGAGCAGTTATTCCGTGGATTCCGACAGGTCAAGGAGGAACCGCCATGCCGGGACCACGTCGATGGTCCCGGCACCGGCCACGATCCGCTCGTCCTCGTTCCGGGTCACGATGGTTCCGGCGGCAAGCCCCAGCTCGGCCATGGCCTCACTCAAGGCCGCAGTCTCCGTCGCCGCGGCCTTTGTCCGGCTCGTCCGGCTCACTCGGTGCGTCGTTCGCTCCACTCGGTGTGATCCGGGGCGTCTCCCAGGCCTCCACGCGGTTGCGCCCACGGGTTTTGGCGAGATAGAGCGCCTTGTCGGCCCGGGCGAGCGGGGCGTCCGCATTGTCGTCACCGTCCTGGAGAACCGTGAGTCCGATGCTGACGGTGACGAAGAGCATTCCCCCCTCTACGGGAACGGAAATCTCCTCGGTCCGGAGACGGAGGCGCTCCGCGAAGGACATGCCCTCCACAAGGTCCGCTTCGGGCAGGAAGAGTCCGAACTCCTCACCGCCCAGGCGCCCCGCCACGTCGTTCTTGCGAACCGTTTCCGCCAGAAGACGGCCGTAGGCGCGGAGCACCACGTCGCCCGCCTTGTGCCCGTACGTGTCGTTCACGCTCTTGAAACGATCCAAATCGGCCATGAGGACGACACCGCTCCGCCCGTAGCGACGGGCCCGCACAAGCTCCTCCTCCATGCGCTCCAGGAAATGGCGCCGGTTCGCCAGGCCGGTGAGAGGGTCCGTCGTGGCCCGGTAGCGCAGATCCTCCTCGACGGCTTTGCGGCGGGCGATCTCCTCCCGGAGCCCCTGGAGCGTCTTCTGCAGTTTCTGGTGCATCTCCGAGAAGACCCGGGTCAAAAGCTCCGTCTCGGCGAAGCGGGACTGCCGGGAAGCCCGCTTGAAGGAGAAGGTGTCGCTCCGGTCGAGGGATTGCACCGCCTCCACCAGGTCCTCGAGGGGATCGACGAGGAGCTTACCCACGAAGGCCGCAAGGACCACGGAAAGGGCGAGTACGAGGGCAGCGAGCAGAAAACCCGTACTCCGGTGAGCACGCACGTTGAAGGAGAGATCCCGTTCAGGGACGTGAACGACCACGATCCAGTCGATGCCGTCCACCTGGATAGGCGATGCCCGAAAGAAAGACCGCCCGGAGTCGCCCTGTCGGGTAAAGGTCATGGGTTCGGCGAGACGCTCCAGAGAGCCCAGCCGGTGCTGAAGCTCCCTGGTGCATTCCCGGATGAACGGAACGGGGCTCTCCGCACCGGCGACGCGCTCGATGTTTCCCTCTTCCTTCCGTGCCAGCAGCTCTCCCTGGGAGGCGGCGACGAGAAAGCCCTCGCGGTCGAGAAGAAAGGCCGTTCCCGTGCCGAGGTCGAGTCCCTTGAGAAACGCCGAGATCTGCCCGAGAAAGACATCCACGCCGAAGACGCCCACAAAAAGGCCCGTCTCGTCGACGGCGGGCTGGGAGGCCGCAACGGCCAGATTGTCCCCGGTGAAGACGGGGTAGATGGAACTCCAGGTCGGCCCACCTTGCCCCTTGGCCTCGATGAACCAGGGACGCGTGCGGGCGTCGAAGTCGGGAACCGTCGCCAGAACCGTGTCCGTGCGGCGACCGTTCTCGTCGAGAAGGTATTTTCGAAACGTGCCTGCCTTGAAGTCGTCGGTGACGATGACATAGCGCGAATCGTCCACGGGATCCCTGCCGCTGTTGACGAGACCTCCGTCGAGATTGCCGAAATAGCTGCTCGACACGGTGGGGAAAAGGCCGATACGGCTCCGGAAAAGCCGCTCCAGAAACGAAACGTCGTCGGGCGCGACAAGCCCGTCGGCGAGGCTCGCGGCGTTTAAGGCGTTGATCAACTGCGGCGCCTCCAGAAACATATCGACATAATGCGCAATGATCTCCGTTTTGGATCTCGCGTTCTTGTCCGCCAGTTCCTCCACGGCGGCGAAGCCCGCGCGAAAGGCCACATACCCCACCACGCCGGCGGCGACAATGGTGACGGCGGCAAAAGCCAGAATGAGCGCGGAATGCATGGAAAGGTGCGACGAACTCAGTGTCCGTTTTTTCGGACCCATGGTGCGTCCCCTCTTTCTCCCGAACGGTTGCAGCTCGCGCAACGTTCTTTTTTCTTCATTTTCTCGTGATTTTTCCTGTGCAAAGTATAACTCCTCCCGTGCACCCCGTCCGGTCTCCTGAAAAAACCCTCACACTCCCCTCACGCATGGAACCGCAGGGACGGAACATGCGGCAACGAGGTAAACCGTCCGTCCGGAAAAAGGCACCGCGTCCGGTATGACGACAATGGCGCCTCCTTCCCGGCCCGGACAACTTCCGGTGGCGTCGGGGGTTCCTTCACATGCCCCAGCCTGCCGGTTCTCAAACCAATGTAATCGGGTCACTCCCCTTCTTCAGGTTGCCGTCGTTCAGACGCCTTCCCTTTACACTTCCTTTGAAAAATCGCAACGACGTTGTAGGAACGGCCTGCTAGGCTTCAGAAGAAACCCGGCGATTCCCTAAAGAACCGGTTGCCTGTTTCCGGCAGGGACGAGCGGGAACGGTGTTACGGAGCATTCCGCCTCCTTTCGTGAAGGGAAAACCCCAGAGGGGCGAGCGGGAACTGCGTTACGGAGCATTCTCTTTCCGAGGTGGAATGGGAGCGGATGGGTCCGGAGAAGACGAGGCGAAACAAGATGGGATGCAAGAAGACGGAACGAAAACGGGGCCGAGGCGCGAAAA
>DIMS01000085.1 GCA_002425685.1 Synergistaceae bacterium UBA5560
GCTCCGGAACGTTTTCAAGGAAGAAGACCGGTAGTTTTGCGGGCGGAATTTTTGTTTTTATTCCCAAGAAGATGGGGTATCCTAGAGAAAACGCACGTGTTTGATCATGCTCGGCCAAGAAAAGGAGGTGGAGGAGCATGCGGAACCCCGGNNTCCTGAAGAAGCAGTGCTCCTCTCCGGAGAGAACGGGTGGAATCTGGAGCAGCTTTTTGACGTCTCCGCGGAGGCCATTCTGATTCTCGGAAGAAATCGGTGCATTCTTCGCGCCAATGACACATTCTGTCGGACCTTTGGTTTTCCCAGGGAACAGGTGGAGGGAAAGGCCTGCTTCGAAATCCTTCGCGCACCCTTCTGCAACGGTCCCGATTGTCCCTTGGAGCGTTCCTTCACTGCGGAGGAGACGCTGGAATTCCGCATGAACGTTCCCGCCAGGACGGGGGAGAACATCCCCTGTCTCGTCTTTGCCTCGCCCCTCCGGGATGGAGAGGGACGGGTCGTGGCCGTAGCGGAACAATTCCGGGACATGACGGAATGGCAGCGCCTGGAACGTCTGGCCAGGAAAGGCGAGGCTCATTTCCGCTCCCTCGTGGAGAGGACGGGACACCTTCTGGTGGAGATCGATGCGGCGCTTCGGTTCACCTTCCTCAATCCTGCGGCGGAAGATCTTTTCGGTGTTGCCTCGGGTAATGCGGGAAACGTGGTTTTCGAAAATTTCGTGCACGAATCGAGAAGGATCTTTCTCGGCGAACGCCTTCGGGCCATCGCCGGGGAACGTTCCGCTTCGGATTCGTTCCGGCTTCATCACATTACTACCGCGGGAAAGGAGTTTCACGTGCATTGGAGCGTGATCCCCCATTTTTCCGAGGAGGGGAAGGTGGAGGGATTCACCTGCCTCGGGCGGAACGTCTCCGAGGAGTACCGTCTTTCCGGGGAACTGCAGCGCATGGCACTCTTCCCACTCGCGAACCCCAACATGGTTTTTCAGATCGACACCACGGGGAACATTTCCTTCGCCAATCCCAGTGCGTGGAAATGGCTCGGAGAACACGATTTCGAGGATCTCCGGGGTCTGGAGAACCTGTTGCCGCCGAACTACAGGGAACTTTTGGAAAGGAGCTTCGCTTCGGGTGATGTCCTGAGCTTCGACATCGCCTGGAAGGGCCATTTCTACGACGTGAAGCTCTCCCCCTTTTCCCGGCAGGGAACATGCATGGCGAATGTGACGGACGTCACGGAATACCGGAAGATCAGCCGAGAAAAGGAACTTCTCCACCGGGCTTTTCAGGGCGCCATTCACGGCATGACCGTCACGGATACAACAGGCAGAATTCTCTACGTGAACCAGGCCTTCGAGGAACTCTACGGCTATTCCCAGGAGGAAGCGCTGGGGAAGACGCCGCGCATTCTCAACCCTGGACGAAAGGTCTATCGGGATCTGGGATACACGGAGGAGCAGTACGACCGTCTTTTCGGCGAAATGTGGGAGAGTATCGTCGATCCGGAAAAGGGGCGGTGGGAAGGAGAACTCGTCAACCGCCGCAAAGACGGGACACTTCTGTGGGTTCGTCTTTATATCAGCGCGGTGAGGAACGAGAGAGGTGAATTGGCGGCCTTTCTCGGAACTCCCATGGACATTACCCGGAGGGTGGAGGAGGAGCGGAACACGCGGCTCGACCTCTACAGAGCTCTTGCGGAAACGGCCGAGGCGCGGGATATGGAGACCGGGGCACACCTCCTGCGGGTCAGCGCCTATTGCCGCATCGTGGGTGCCTATCTGGGGCTCGTGGGGAAGGAGCTTCTGGACCTGGAGACGTTCGCTCCTTTTCACGACATCGGCAAAGTCGGCATTCCCGACGGCATTCTCCTTGCGCCAAGGAAGCTCTCGCCCGAAGAGTTCGAGATCATGAAGACCCATACGACCATAGGGTACAACATTCTCCACGGCCATTCGAGCCTCGAAGCGGCGGCGGAGATCGCGCTCTCCCACCACGAGAACTACGACGGTACCGGATATCCCCGAAGACTTGCCGGTTCCACCATCCCGCTGAACGGGCGCATCGTGGCCCTGGCGGACGTGTATGATGCGTTGCGGAGCCGTCGTCCCTACAAGGTGCCTTGGACGCACGCGGATGCATCGGGTTTCATCCGTGCTCAGAGCGGAATGAAATTCGATCCGGCAGTGGTGCGTGCCTTTGTGGCCCTTGAGGAGGAATTTCAGGAGGTTGCCGAGCGTTTCAGGGACGAAAGGGACGTCTGAAGAATGCCGGACCGCTTCGAAGGTGTTGCCGGCATTTCTGAAAGGGGCAATGTCTCGGGGTGGAACGGAATCGGGGGGCCCGGAACAGTGACCTGAGCGGTGGAGGAACTCAAGAAAGTGTCCTCCTTTTCGAGCGGCACCACCTGTCAGGGTGTGCCGCTTTTTGTTTTTCGAGGAGTTCCATCACTTTCTGGAATGGAATAAATCCATTCGGTTTGACATCTGATCCATATTTGGGTATGCTATCTTGGCGTTGTGGGTGAAAATGGTTCTTTTCGCAGTGCTCTCATCTAAAAGTGATCTTATTGTGCTGTGGTCGCATGGTAAATTTGCGAGGTCTCCGTAGGTGGTTCCCTCTTTTCATTCAGTTCCATTCAAGTGCCGGAGCGTTCCCGTTCCGAACGAGGAAACCGGCGGACACTTCGCAGAAGCATCGTGGGAGACGAAGGAGCAGAAATATGTGCCGCAGAGGCTTTTCCCCGGCAGAGGGGGAAAAGAAGGTTTTTTGTGCGCTGCCGCCTCGATGGATCTAAGAACACGGAAAAAACGAAAAGAAGGTGGAACGGAGGAAGGAGTTGGTGGAATGAGAAAGCAATCCGCCGGACATCTCGTGGTGCAAAGCCTCGAAACGTGCGGTGTTGATACGGTGTTCGGCATTCCCGGCCTGCACACGCTCCATATCTACGACGGGCTGTTGCAAAGCGCTCTCCGGGTCGTCACGGCCCGACACGAACAGGGGGCCGGATTCATGGCCGACGGCTATGCCCGTTCCACTGGAAGGGTTGGTGTCGCCCTGGTAATCTCAGGACCGGGGCTCACGAACATTCTCACCCCCATGGGGCAGGCGTTTGCCGACGCCGTTCCCCTGCTTGTGATCTCCAGTCAGGTGCCACGGGCCTTTCTCGCCGGAAAAAGCGGTTTTCTCCACGAGCTGCGGAACAGCACGGTCATGGTCGCCTCGGTGGCCAAAGAAAGTCGTCGCATCCATGCTGCGGAAGAGATTCCCTGCGCCGTGGCGCAGGCGATGCGGACCGCCCTTTCCGGGCGCCCCGGACCGGTGCATCTGGAGATTCCTTTGGATGTGCTGGGTACGGAGATCGGCGAGATCTCGTCCTTTGCGTGGCCCGGTTTCACCGCCTCGGGGCGCGATCCGAAAACCGCGCCGCCGGGCATGCGGGACCTCTCTGTTCCACCGGGCCCACCCCCTCCCGAAACCGATCTTGCCGCAGTGATTTCCCTGCTTCGCAATGCTTCCACCCCGATGCTCCTCGCCGGAGGCGGCTCCGTGACGGCAGCCCCGGAGATCGAAACACTCTCGGAACGCCTTGGTGCCCCCGTGGTCACCACAACGGCCGGAAAGGGTCTGCTCCCCGAAAAGCACCCGCTCTCCCTTGGCACACGTCTGCATTTTCCGTCGGTCCGCAACGCCGTCGAGGAGGCGGATATTCTTCTCGCTGTCGGAACGGAACTGGCACCCACGGATCTCTGGGAGGCTCCGCTTCGCCCGAAGGGGCATCTCATTCGCATCGATACCGATCCTTCGGCACTCTCGCGCAACCTTCCCGCCCACGTTTCCCTTGAGGGAAACGCCCGAGATGTGCTGCGCCGCCTTCTCGCGGACCTGCATGTCTCCCTCCCTCCACGGTCGGAGGCGGTCAAGGCCCTGCTCCAGTGTTCCCAAAACGAACTTGCTGCGGTAACGCGCATGGGCACGGCACTTCCCTTCATGCTGGACATGCTCCGGGGGCTTCGCATGGGACTCCCCGACGAAGGGCTTCTCGTCATGGACATGACGGGTCCCGCCTATGTGGCGCTCAGCGAATTTCCTGTTTCATCCCCCCGCTCCTTCCTGCACCCCGTCGGGTTCGGAACGCTCGGCTATGCTCTGCCGGCAGCGGTGGGAGCGAAGCTCGCCGCTCCGGATCGCCCGGTCTGTGTCTTCTCCGGGGACGGAGGGTTTCAGTTCACCCTGTCCGAGCTGGCCGTGGCCTGTCAGGAGAGACTTTCCCTTCCCGTGGTGATCTGGGACAACGGCGGTTATGGAGAGATCCGACGCAACCAGGAGGCCCGGCATCCCGGGGAATATCTGGGGGTGGATCTGTTCGGGCCGGATCTGAGGCTTCTGGCCGCATCCTACGGCATTTCCGGGGTTGTCGCCTCGTCCGGGGCGGAGTTGGCCGAAGCGGTCGCGGCTGCGCTGGGACGGGAGACGCCCACGCTTATCCGCGTGGATGCCGGCAGGGAGGTGTAGGGTATGGCGCTGCATGACGTGAGGGGATTGCGCAAGGCTGTGATCGCCATGGAAGGATATGTCCCGGGAAAGACCATCGCCGAGGTGGAGCGGGAACTGGGGCTCACCGACGTGATCAAGCTGGGATCGAACGAGAACCCCTACGCCCCGTTCCCCACGGCGCTGCGGGCCATGACGGAGGAGTTGCGGCGGGTGCACCGCTATCCGGACGCGACATTCACGGAGATCAAGGATCTGCTCGCGGGGCTGCACGGGCTGGATGCCGCGCAGGTGGCCGTCAGTCACGGCGCGGAGGGCATGCTCCAGAACCTCGGCAAGTGTTTTCTCGACGAGGGAGACGAGGTGATCCGCTCGGGGGTCACCTACGGCCTGTACAAGGAAATTTCCCGTCTCATGGGGGCCCGGGTGGTGGAAGTCCCGGTTCGGAACTGGCGGGTCGATCCCGATGCCATGGCTGATGCCGTGACGGCGAAGACGAAGCTGGTGTGGATCTCCAATCCGAACAATCCTCTCGGAAGTCTCTG
>DIMS01000024.1 GCA_002425685.1 Synergistaceae bacterium UBA5560
CGAATAACCGTTCTCCCCACCCGCATTCGAAAAGCCCCGCAGTGCCGTGATAGCTAGGCCTTGACCCGATCCTATCAAAGTGGAGACGTACCCTGCCTCAGCTTTGTCAATGCTCGCGCATCTCCGCCGCCGGCGGGGATGTCCGCCTCCGAAGGCTCGAGTGTTGGCTCAAGGCACTACGCTGTATTCACGAACACCGCAGGAATGCTCTTCCTAGACCCAGTATAGCACTTTTACATCTCCGCAACAAGGCGAATTTCGCCGTCGCAAGGATTCACGGGAAGCCACCCCGAGGGGAAGCTCTTTGAGAACATCCTTAAAACTGACATCCTCTTATTCAAGCAAAGAGACACACAGACATGATGGCAATAGAAAAGAAATCCCTCCGATAAATGTCTTCCCTTCTCCTCTCACTTTTTCCGAAGATGTGCTCCACGCAAAACGCCACAAAGAATCCGGAATGAGCCTCCTCCGGGAGATCATGAAGAATCTCCATAACCGCACAGAGAACGTCTTCCCTGGATATATCGCTCCCTATCGCAGCCGAGATGGAGGTCGGAACACTCACCTTTCCGAGGCGGCTCTCCACCACCAGGCATGGAGTTCCGAAAGCGTGTTCACGTTGCGGAAAGAGTTTCGGTATCCGGGAAGAAGCGCAAGGGAGCTTTCCTCCACAATCCGCAGAAAAAGGCTCTCGTAAAAGGAGGTGATCTTTCGTTCCCCCCGGAACAGGGCATTTTGCACCGCCGACAGGGCGGAGCGGGAATAGAATGCATGAAGAGGTTCAAGATAGCCGTCCAGGCGAGCAACGATGGCTTCTCCCGAGAGAGCAGACACATCGGCTGCACGAGAAGGGATCTCCTTCTCCAATGTCATCCCCGTTTTCCAAAGAAGACGCACCACGGCCTCGTTCACGTCGGGCATGTCACAACCGACCACGAAGGCCCAGGAAGTGCACATGCGCTCAAGCCCGACGGCCATGCCGCAGAGGGGACCTCCGCCTTCCTCCGTGTCGCAGAACAGGCGGGTTCCCGTGCGGCGGAGCAGTCCTCCGAAAAGGGATTTCACCCGGTCCATCTCACCGGGAGAAACCACGAGAAGCCGCTCCTCGGTCCACACGGAGAGGCGGAGGAGAACACGTTCCAGAAGGGGTCCTTCCGGCAGTTGCAGATAAAGTTTGTTCCCTCCCATGCGTCGCCCCCGACCGCCTCCGAGGATGAGGGCGGACACGGAAGGAAACGGATCATCGGATTTCATGCCCATCTCCTTTCAAGAATACGTCGCTCACACATCCATATCATAGCGCAAACCCCATCTCCCTTTCGTGCGAAAGGGGATGGGGTTTGCCCGAGAAGAGCGCCTGTGACCTCTCCGTCCGGCGTGTTCGAAAAAGAGGAGCCAGTGACGCCTCGTTTCGAACTCAGTCGATGCTCTGAAGATTGGTCTTGAAGACGAGGAAATAGAAGACGGCGACGAAGAGGATACCCCCGACCATGTTGCCGAGCGTCACGGGAACGAGATTGTGCAGGTATCCCCCGGCACTCACGGCGGCGAGCTTCGCCTCGGGGAGCGCCGCCGCGGCGACGACATCGGGATTCCCCTTGAGCAGGATACCCAGGAACATGAAGTACATATTGGCGATGGAGTGTTCGAATCCGGAAGCGACAAAGGTCATGATGGGGAAGACGATGGCGAAGATTTTTCCCACCACGTCGAGAGCGGCCATGCTGATCCACACCGCGAGGACGACGATCCAGTTGCAGAGGATTCCCCGAAAAAAGGCTTCGCCCACGGGAAGGCTCATCTTGTTCGCGGCGATCTTGAGCGCGTAGGCACCGATGGGGCCCTTCCAGAGCCCGCTGAGAAAAATAAGATAGGCTACGAGAATCGACCCGAGCAGATTGGCCACGTAGACCCAGAACCAGTTCCGGGCGATCTGGCTCATCGTGGCACATCCGGAGAGGGCTCCGAGAGGCATGAGGCAGTTCCCCGTAAAGAGTTCCGCCCCCGCGATGACGACGAGGATGAGTCCGACGGCGAACACGGCGCCGCCGATGAAGCGGGATCCACCCAAACCTATATGATCGGCGAGATCGTGCGTAACGACGGTCATCATCCATCCCCCGAAGGCGATGTACGCTCCGGCGAGGATTCCGAGAACCAGCATCTGGGGAACGGACCAGGCGGCCTTGGCCTTTGCGGTGGTACATGCCGCCTGAGCAAGCTGCACGGGAGTCTTGAAGTTCATGTCCCTCCATACCTCCTTGAGTTGTCGATCCGGCACGAAGACGGATCCGGCATTATTCCATGTTTCGCGGGGCGCTCCTCGAATCTTGAAAAGAATGTTTCGCAAGTCCCGGAAGGACCGGAACACATGATCCTCCGTTCCGATCCTTCCGTATCGTCACAAATCGCTCGATTTCTCTTGCCCTTCGGTTCGGGTGACACCGTATTCTTCGATGATCTCTGACCTACGGAGCACGGATCTCTACCCTTTTTGTACCCGTACCGCACTGATCTTGAACGCAGGTGTCTCCGAAGTGGGGTCTATAGCCGCTGCGGTGAGCGCATTTGCCGGCGTTTCTCCGAAGTGGAAAGGAACGAAGACCATTTTGGGCGGCACTTTCTCGGTGATTTTCGCCTTGCCACGCACCTCACCCCGGCGGGAGGAGACGCACAGCAGCTCTCCTTCCCGAATAGCGAGCTGTTCCGCATCGACGGGATTGATCTCGATGTGGAGTTCATCCACGAATTTTTCCGTAGCACTCCGTCCGGTCATGCTCCTCGTGTGGTAGTGATAGAGCAAACGTCCCGTGCTTGCGAGGAAGGGATACTCCTCGTCGGGCCATTCATGGGGAGCCTTCCACTCGCAGGGGGAGAAGAATCCCTTGCCGTTGGGACGGGCGAATTTCGCCGAATGGAGAATGGGGGTTCCGGGATGCTCCGTATTCGGGCAGGGCCAGCAGATGGCGCCCTGTTCAAGGCGCGTGTAGCTCATCCCCGCGTAACTCGGAACGAAACGGGCAAGATCATCGAAGATCTCCGAGGCGGACGAGAAATTCCAGTCCGCACCGCATTTCCTCGCCAGCGAGACGAGAATCTCCCAGTCGGCCCTGGCTTCTCCAGGCGCGTTCACGGCCTTCCGTACCCTCTGGACGGCCCGCATGGTGTTGGTAAAGGTGCCGTCCTTCTCGGCCCAGCAGGCGGCAGGGAACACCACATCCGCGAGCTGTGCCGTCTCGGTGAGGAAGATATCCTGCACAACGAGAAAATCGAGGGCCTCCAACGCATGCCGGACGTGGTTGGTGTCCGCGTCACTCACCATAGGGTTCTCGCCCATCACGAAGAGGCCTTTCAGTTCTCCTTCTCCGGCGGCTTCGAGCATCTTTACGAGACTCTTGCCCGGACTGAGCGGGAGTTCGACTCCCCATAGACTCTTGGCCTTCTCACGCACCGCCGGGTCGGCTACTTTGGCGTATCCCGGAAGCACATTGGGAAGACAGCCCATGTCGCAAGCACCCTGAACGTTGTTCTGACCCCTGAGGGGGTTCACACCCGTGCCGGGGCGCCCCAGATGGCCGCAGAGCATGGCAAGGTTCGCCACGGAGCGGACGTTGTCCGTTCCTGTGGTGTGCTGGGTAATGCCCATGGTGTAGAAGATCGCCGAGTTGGGGCCCTTCGCGTAGAGTCGGGCCGCATTGACGATATCTTCCGGTGCTATGCCGGTGATCTCGCTTACACGTTCCGGATTGTAGGCTGCGACTAGCGTTTTGAGGGCCTCGAAATTCTCGGTCCGTTCCTCGACGAACGTTTTGTCGTAGAGCCCTTCTGCGATGATCACGTGCATGAGCCCGTTGAGCAGGGCAACGTCGCTGCCACTGCGCTGACGAAGGTAGACGTCGGCATATTTCGCAAGCTCGATCTTCCTGGGATCGCAAACGATGAGTTTCTTCCCGTTTTGTCTGTTTTCTTTGATCCAGGAGCCGATGACGGGATGCGCCTCCGTCGTGTTCGAACCGATGACAAGCATCACATCCGCCTCTTTGATGGAGGCGAAGTCGTTGGTCATTGCACCGCTTCCGAGGGTCTCGCCGAGACCCGCAACTGTGGCGCTGTGTCAGAGATGGGCACAGTGATCGACATTGTGTGTGCCCACCACCTCCCTTGCCAATCGTTGGAAGAGATAGTTCTCTTCGTTTGTGCACCGGGCAGAGGAGAAGAAGCCCATCGCGTCGGGACCGTTATGCTCTTTGATCTGGGCGAACTTGTAGGCGACAAGGCCGAGCGCCTCATCCCAGGAGGCCTCGCGGAAGCTTCCGTTCTCGCGGATAAGGGGCTTGGTGAGACGGTCATCGCTGTGGACGAACTGCCAGGCAAAACGCCCCTTCACGCAGCAGCGCCCTTCATTGAGAGCGGACTTGCTGGAGTAGTCGGTGGTGATGTTGGCAATGCGACCCGTGCGCTCGTTCACGGAAATGGTCAGCTCGCACCCCACACCGCAATAGGAGCAGGTGGTCGTGACCTTCTTCAGTTCCCAGGGGCGCCCCTGTCCGACCGAGGCTTTTTCGTAGAGGGCACCCACTGGGCAGAGCTGCACACACTGGCCACAGAAAACACAGTCCGAGTGCTCCAGATCCTTTCCGATGGGGGGATGCACCATGGTCTTCACACCGCGCTGCTGGAAATCGATGGCATGATAGCGGGCAAGCTCATCGCAGGCACGGACGCAGCGACCGCAGAGAATGCATTTGTCCATGTCCCGCACGTAGAAGGGGTTGGCGTCTTCGAGGCGATGTTCTCCCTTCTGGACATCCGTCTCCTCCCGGAACCGGGACTCGGAAATACCCAGCTCGTAGGCGATGTCCTGAAGTTCGCACTTGCCATTGCTGGGACAGGAGAAGCAGTCCAGAGGGTGCCGGACGAGAATAAGCTCCACCACCGCTCTTCGGGCCTCCTGCACCTTGGGACTGCGGGAATGAATGACCATTCCCTCCACGAGGGGCGTGGTACAGGCGGGCAGGAGCTTGGGATTTTTTTCCACCTCCACGAGACAGACCCGACACGCACCGAAGGGGGTGATGGCGGGATGATCGCAGAGCGCCGGGATGTGAAGGCCGTTGTCCCGGGCAGCCTGAAGAATGGTCTGTCCAGGGCGGGCCGTGATCTCCCGGTTGTCGAGAATGGCTTTTATGGTCTGCATGACTCGCATCCTCCCTGTTTCTATCGCTTGGAGATGGCCTTCACGGGACAGGCCGCCTCACAGGCCCCGCACTTGATGCATTTTGCGGGATCGATCACGTGAGGCTTCTTCACCTCACCGGCGATGGCTCCGACGGGGCACACCCGGGCGCACTTGGTGCAGCCGATGCACTTCGCTCCGTCGATGACGTACTGAAGAAGACTCTGACACGCTCCGGCAGGGCACTTCTTGTCGAGAATATGAGCCTCGTACTCGTGCCGGAAATAACGCAGCGTGGTGAGCACCGGATTCGGCGCAGTCTGTCCCAGTCCGCAGAGGGATGCGTTCTTGATCTGGTTTCCGAGGTAGGCGAGATTGTCCATGTCCTCGGGCTTTCCCTTCCCCTCGGTGATACGGGTGAGAATGTCGAGCATCTTCTTCGTGCCCTCTCTGCAGGGCACGCACTTGCCGCAGGATTCCCGCTGGGTGAACTCCAGGAAGAACTTGGCCACGTCCACCATGCAGGTTTCCTCGTCCATGACGACGAGCCCGCCCGACCCCATGATGGCCCCCGCCGCCGTGAGCGACTCGTAATCCACGGGCGTGTCGAGATGCGCCTCGGTGAGACAGCCACCGGAGGGACCGCCGATCTGGACGGCCTTGAACTTCTTGTCGTTGATGATGCCACCGCCGAGTTCGAAGACCACCTCGCGGATGGTGATGCCCATGGGAACTTCGATGAGTCCCGTGTTCTTCACCTTTCCGGTGAGGGCGAAGACTTTGGTCCCCTTGGATTTTTCCGTGCCGATGGCGGCGTACCAGGCGCCGCCGTTGCGGATGATGGCCG
>DIMS01000034.1 GCA_002425685.1 Synergistaceae bacterium UBA5560
TTGCGTTGCTCTTTTCGCGGAACCACGATCGAAGACGGACAAGAGAAAGGGTGCGGTATTCATGAAAAGAAGTCTGCTGGCAAAGCTCCTCCTTCCACTGGGAATCCTCGTGGTACTTTTCGTCGTGTCCCTGTCGGTGACGTTCTTCGTCACCTCCGGGCAGGAACGGGACGGCGCCGTGATCAATCTGGCGGGACGTCAGCGCATGCTCTCCCAGAAGATGGCCAAGGAGGCCTACCTGTATCTGCTCACCTCAGATGCGTCGATTCTCGCAGAGCTGGACCGGTCCGTCACCGCCTTCGACAGGACCCTGAAGGCCCTCGCCGAGGGAGGCGACGCGCCGCTGGATGTGAAGGGCACGTCCCTGGTCGCGCTTCCCGTTCCCTCGCCGGAGGCGGCGGTGGCGCTGGGAGCGGTGCGTTCCCTCTGGAACCCTTTCAGGGATATTCTCGGTTCCCTTCGGGATACGGCTTCGTCCGGTTCCGGAAAAGACGCCCTTGAGGCGATCCGAAGGGCGGAACCGGAAATTCTGAGGACCATGGACGGTGCCGTGTCCGTTTTCCAGACGGAGGCGGAGGCGAAGGTCGTTCTTCTCGAACGGTCCCAGGAGCTGGCGCTCGTCATCGCCGTCGCGGTGGCCCTGCTCTGCGTGTTCTTCTATCTGCGGGCCATTCTGGCGCCCACGCGAAACATGCTCCTGCTCATGGAGGACTTCGCCGGTTCGGGAGGCGACCTTACCCGGCGTCTTCCCGTGCGGACCGATGACGAGATCGGCCGTCTCGGAGGCGCCTTCAACGTCTTCGCGGAGTTCATCCGCAGCGCCTTCTGGCGTTTCTCCAAGGGAGTGCAGCACTTCCTCGCCACCTTCTACAGCGTCAACAGCTCCCTCGATGCCTTCAGCGAGGAATTCGGCGAGGTGAGGGAGCGTACGGTCGTGGGCGCCGGAGCGGTGCAGAAAATCACCGGGGCGGTGCAGCAGCAGTATGCCAGTTCGGAAGAAATCGCCTCCACCGCCCAGTCTCTGGCCCGCATCGCCGAGGAACTGAACGGCGTCGTCTCCGAAGTGGCCCGAGAGGCCGAGAACGGCGAGGCTGCTCTGGACGCCACCATCGTCACTCTCACCAGCGTACGAGAGAACGTCTCGGGCGTTGCGGAGCACGCCGCCTCCCTGGCGGAGCAGGCGAAGGTCATCAATTCGGTGGTGCAGGCCATCACGGGTATTGCGGAACAGACGAACCTTCTCGCTCTCAACGCAGCCATCGAGGCCGCAAGAGCCGGCGAGGCAGGAAGAGGCTTCGCCGTCGTCGCCGAGGAGGTGCGTACTCTCGCGGAGGAAAGCAAAAAAGCGGCGGCACGGATCGGCGAAAACCTGTCCACGCTCATGAAGGGTGTTTCCGGAACGTCCGGGGATATTCAGGGCATGGCCCGGGAAATGGAGCGGGTAGGTACGCAGATTTCCGAAGTGGTGCACTCCATCTCCGCCATCCTCCGCCGCATGGCCGGTGTGAACGAGGCCTCCCAGAGCGTCGCCGCCGGGGCGGAGGAACTGAGCGCCTCCTCCCAGGAAATGGCCTCGGGAGCGGAGTCGGTCTCCCGGTTCGCACTGGAGCTCGGTGCCGTCATCGGGAGCGTGGAGAAGAGCGTTCTCCGTCTCGGCGATTCGGTGGTTCTGCTCCGGAAACAGATCGCCGACGGCGCCGAGACGGGGCGTTCCGTCCTCGATGCCCTGTCGCATTTCTCCATCACCACCTGCGAGGAGTTTACAGAGGTCTGCCGCATCGCCATCGACGGTCACGCGGCGTGGATGCGACGCCTCGACGACTATATCCGGGGCGGGCTCTGGAACCTCGAAACCGATCCGACGCGCTGCCGCTTCGGCATCTTTCTCGCCGTGACGGACACGCCTCCCGCAGTGTCCGCGGAATGGGGAGAAATCCGCAGACTCCACGACGAACTGCACCATCTGGGGCATGCCGTGCGGGACGCCGGACGAAGCGGAAGGACGGAACAAATGGAGGAGCTGCACAGAAAGGCACGTTTCGTCAGCGAGGCATTGACGCGCAAGCTGGAAGAAGTGATCCGCCGTTGCGGGGAAAAGAGTGCCGGCGCTGCTCCCCTCGCGGCCCTGCCTTCGGGGCGCTGAGGCACCGCTCCTGTTCCTGAACGGAATTCCCTGTCAGGTTTCGTTGTTGCCCGAAGAATTCCTTGACGGGCATGGCGGCATTTTTTCGTTATACAAGGAACGACACCTGTGCTTTTCTCCCGTTTCATGGTATCCTGATGGAGTGGGGAAAGGGGAGATTTTCTTCCGGAAAGTCAGCCCGAGAGGAAGTGCGCCCCTGAAAAGAGGGAATCCCTTGAGGGAACGCGGAGGAGGGACCCATGCTCGACGGAGGACTGCACAAGTGTCGGAATCCGGCCCGCCGGTGCTCCGATGGGAAGCCGGGATGGTTTTTCCGGCTGTGCTCCGCGATGCGCGGAGGTCGGACGGAAGATGGTTTTTCCGGACGGATGAACGCAACTGCCGGGAGAATGCCGCAACGGGTGCGGCGCTCCGGAATGTAACGGCAGTGGGTATAAAGGAGGAAAAGGCATGTCGATGAAATGGAAGGACAGCTCCACGGATCGTCTCTGCGAGGCGATTCTCCGCCTCAAGACACGGGACGAGATGTACCGCTTTCTCGAGGATGTGGGCACCATCGGCGAGTTGAAGGCGTTGGCCCAGCGGCTCGAGGTGGCCCGCCTCCTTCACGAGGGGCTCAACTACGGGGAGATCTCCCGGGTTTCCGGCGCCAGCTCGGTGACCATCAGCAGAACCAAAAAGGCTCTCGACTACGGGACGGATGGCCTGCTCCACGTGCTGGAACGGCTGAAGGCCCGAAAGGAAGACGCCCCGGAGGTCGAGCAGGCGTAGACGCGGAGAGACTTTCCGAAAGAATCCCCGCAGGATCTTCTCTCCTTTTTGCGGCAAAGACGTGGGGAGGAACGCGCAAAGGGCGCGCTCCTCCCCACGTTGCGTTCGGGCGTCCGGCTGTTGCGGAACGGATCAGGGCGACCCGTAGAGCCCCAGCACCGAGGGAAGCCAGGTGCTCAAGGAGGGGACCAGGGACACCACCGCCAGGGCCAGGACGGAGGCCGCGATGAGCGGAAGGGCCGGAGGCGTGAGTTCCTCCATGGTGAGGCCGCTGATGTTGGCCCCCACGTAGAGGTTCACCGCCACGGGTGGTGTCACCTGTCCGATGGCGAGGTTGATGGTCATGACCACGCCGAACCACACGGGATCCCAGCCGAAGTGGGCGATGATGGGCATGAGGATGGGAAGAAAGACGTAGAAGATGGAGATGGCGTCCAGAAGCATTCCCGCGAAGAGAAGAATGAGGTTGATCATCAGGAGAACCACCAGCGGCGAGGAGGAAACCCCCAGCAGAAGGTTCGCCGCCTTGTCGATGAGTCCCACTGCGGAACCCACCCAGGAGAAGAGCCCCGCGCAGGTCACCACGAGCATGACCACCGCGGTGGAGAGCACCGTGGCGCTCAGGATCTCGTAGAGCGTCCGGAACGTGATGGTCCGGTAGATGAAGACCCCCACGAAAAGCCCGTAGAAGACGGCCACCGAGGCGGCCTCGGTGGGGGTGAAGATCCCCCCGTAGATCCCGCCGAGGATGATGACCGGGGTGAAGAGCCCCCAGAGGGAACGGACGAAGGCCCGCCACAGAGCGGCGGTGGAGGTCCGGGGTTTGCCCCGGTAGTTGCGGCGCCGCGAGATGAGATAGACCGCTCCCATGAGGAAGAGGGCCACCACGATGCCCGGCAGCACGCCCGCCGCGAAGAGCGCCCCCACGGATTGCTGCATGATGTCTCCGTAGACGATGAAGGCGATGCTCGGAGGAATGACGATGGCCAGGCCCGAGGCCACGGAGACCACCGCCGTGGCGAAAGGTTTGTCGTATCCCGCCGCGGCCATGCCGGGAATGAGGATGAGCCCCAGGGCCGCCACCGTGGCGGGGCCGGACCCGCTCACGGCGCCCCAGAAGGTGGCTACCCCCACCGTGGCGAGGGCGAGTCCTCCCGTGGCGGAGCCCACAAGCTCGTCGATGAGGTCGATGATGCGTTCCGCGATGCCCGCCTTCTCCATGATGACCCCGGCGAGGATGAAGAAGGG
>DIMS01000063.1 GCA_002425685.1 Synergistaceae bacterium UBA5560
TCCGGGGAGCCGGGCGCGTAGGAAAGGACCGGTTCATTTTTCGGCGGCGGAACGACAATAACTCCGTTCATGAGATTTCCGACCTCCCAGTTTTTTCGTATCGGCACACTCTCTCTCCGAAAGAGTGCAATGTGGGCAACCGTGTACCGGGAAGGATGATACATCGGGTCTGCAAAAAATGCAAGTGAGTTGCATTGCATCCAAAATATCTGAAAAACAAAGGAGTTTATCCGGATCATGACTTGGGAAACCCCAGCCTGGGAAGAGTGACACGAGGCCGATCGGTTCCATATGTGGCTCGGAGAATTTTTCGGGAGAAGCGTGCCTCTCGGAGTGCGTGGTGTGTCGGGAATAGAGGTTCCGGTGGAGGACGTCATGGAGAGGGTTCTCTGTTCGTGCGGAAGGCAGTCCTCTTTCTGTACGTGGAGCGGTGGTGTGAAGTGGATTCCAGGTCCGATTCGGGTGTGTCTCGCTGTGGGCAAGTCGAAGCACTCCCTTGCCTTTGGCCTGTCGCCGGGAAAGGACCCATCCCATTCGACGGGGATCTGTTGGCAACACCAATGCCCCGGAGAGGTCTCGGGCCTTGTGGAGGCATATGAAATGCTTTTACATGCCCTATGTGCATTTCAAGGGGAGTACTCAGGCCAGGATGGCGTCGTCATCGTTACGACAAAAGGGGGGAGGCTGCGGTTGCGGATGCCGCAGCCTCCAGTGGCATAAGGGCACCAAACAAAAAAAGCCCACTTCCCCGCGCAGGAAGTGGGCATGCCCACATCGTGTCCTCCTTTCCAGCGGGAGGCATATCCGTTTCCGGATATACCCTATTGGCTCGCGTTCCATGGGCGTCACCTTTAGGAAATGCGAGCTCGGAGGTTTTACGATATCGTTTTTGCTCACGGCGTACCTTACCGGAAACGACAGGGCTTTGTCAAGCCTTGTGTTCGCATCGGAATGTCAGGGCATCTTGCCTTTTTTCCCGTTTTTCCGAAGAGCCGGAAAACGTTTTTACGGAAAGAGCGCGTCCATGATTTGGGGCGGTCCGCCTTGTTTTCCGATACGGTGTCTTGGTTCACTCCCTTTATCTTCGACTGTTGCGAGGGGATGATCTGTCTGTCCCTGGCGGCTTCTTCACACAAACAAGATGGCGCACACGACCTCTACATTCCGGGATGCCCTCTCGTGGTGTGACCGGAAAAGCGGGAGATCGTGCGACGATCTCCCGCTCGTCTTCGCTCGGTGTCGCGGGTTTCCGGAGCCGGATCGGCGAACCTCGCCCGGGAAATCACTCCCGGAAGATTCGAGTGCCCACGTGCTCTCCCGTGAGGGCTCTGGTGATGTTTCCCTCCTCCATGCCGTTCACGATCTGGATGTGCTCCAGCACCTCGCTGCGCTGAAGAATTTCCAGGCAGGGGCGTTCCACCACCAGATCGTCCTGGTCCTTGTCGAGGAGTGTTTTCGCGCCGATTTCAGGAATGAACGTCGCCTTGGGGTCCTTTTTGGGATCGTCCGTAAAGAGCCCCTTTTCGTCCTTGATGAAGATGCAGGAGCGTGCCCCGATAAGATCCGCCAGGAGAATCGTTCCCACGTCCGTGCGATAGATGGGGATGCGTCCCGTCTCCGGAGGGATGGCGAAGTAGTCGTAGGGGGGCATTCCGTGCATGACGGGAATGCATCCTTGGCTGAAATAGGTGGAGAGCTTCACGATCTCGTCGTGGCCGATCTTGATGCCTCCCCAGGGAGAGAGGAGCATGGCCACGAGGAGGGCGTTCTGCTCCGAGACGGAGCTGCCGAATTTCGCGATGACCCCCGTGGGCATGCCCAGCTCGAGGCCGATGGCGTAGATATGGCGACTCCTGGTTCCTCCGCCGGTGGTGAGAAGCATCTTGTGTTTCGCCTTGTTGGCCGTGATTTCCCGGATGATGCCCGGCAGGGCTTTCACTCCCCGGTCGCAGATGGATTGCCCGCCGACCTTGAGAACGTGCACGTCGGGGAAGAGGCGTACCTGAGGTGCCAGGGGGAGAGATTCCACGAAACGTTTGCTCACGAGGCTTTCCCCCATGAGTTTGCTCTTCACATGAAGACGTTTGCCGTCTCGGTCCCGCTGCAAAGCCATCGTCGATCTCCTTTCTCGACAGAAGCGACGGGCGGAGCGCTTCCGCGCGCCGCCCGCGATGTGTGTCAATGCGGTGGTGTTATTCCACGTCCTTGGGGCCGCCGCCGCATCCTTCGCCGGAACCACCCTCAAGTTTCACGAGTTCGGCGCCGGCCTCCCGGGCGATCTGCTCCAGCTCCTGTCTGCGCAGATGCTGTGCGAAGAACGCCACATCCGCCCCCAGGGCCGCGACGACGCGAAAGCGGGGGCGTCGCTCCTTTTCCTCGATTTTCCGCCGTTCCCTGTAGAAAATTTTTCCTGCCACGGTAATCCCCCCTTGGTTCTCTCGTCCTTCAATCCGGAACGTGCTCGTCCGGTGTGTCGCCGGGCTTCGCCGCCGTTGTCCGCCTTTCCCGGCGAAGGGCGGGACGGTGAATGCCGTCGTCCTCAAGGATGTGCAGGACTGCGCAGCCACCGAGAAGCATGGGGCGCAGCCATCCCCCGGTGACGACAGGAGTTTTCGGGGCTGGTGTCGCGGCATCCCGGTCGAGAAGACACACGTGAATGCCTGAGGCTTCCAGTTCCCCCACGGAGGTTGTCTCGGGAAGCGACCGGAGGCGACCGAATTCGATGAAGCGTCCGTTCCATCCCCGGGCGGTGAGCCCAACTGCCGCCGCAGCGCCGATGACGCCTCCGTTCGTGCCGCCGTGTCCGGAAAGGTGCGCCTCTCCTGCCGCCCGATAGGCTTCCGCCTGGGTCACGACGGAGCGGGTTGCCAGAGCTCCGAAAGCCGCCAAGGTGGCGAGGGCGGGGTCGTCTTCACAGGCGACACAGAGCCCCGGGTCGCTTCCGGGAAGGGCGAGGTGTTCCAGATGTACCACGGCGAGCCGGATGAGTTCGGGGAGGATGCCCCGCCCCGGGGCGTCAACGACGGCACAGGCGGAACTGTTATGGGACGTGTAGGGGATCTCCGGTGCCACCAGAAGTTGCTGGCGAACCACCCCCCATAGGGTACATCCTTCCGGAAGCGCATCGCCGAACCAGCGGACGAGCTTTCCCGTACCCCGATCCGCGTCGGGCATGTCCGTGTCGTCGAAGCCCAGATAGACTCGTACCGCCATACGGTTCCTCCTCGCCGGCAGTTCCGGCGTGTTGTGTCGTATTTTGATCGCTTTTAAAAAGAGTGTAGCATACCGACTTGTTTTTCGGAACGGCGATGCCCGTTGGTTGCGCTGCGAGGAAAAAAGCACGCTTTCCGGAGCAACGCGCCGGAAAATGGTCCGTTGTTTCGGGAACGTGTTACGGAAAATGTATACGAAGGGATTGACGCGCTTCGATGGGGAGCGATAGGATGAACTGTCCTTCGGAGGATCGCGGTCCGGTCCGGGGCGGCGGAAAATCCGAGACGGAGGAGTTTTCGCAAAATATGCTGGAGGTGTTGCGTTTGAGTTCGCTGAGTCTGATTATTTCCTTCGCTCCATGGATGGTGCTGAAATTCGTTTCGAACCTGCCTTTTGCGGATCCCTTGACGATGCTGAAAATCGCCCTTTCCCTCGCGGCCATGATCAGCCTGTATCAGTCGCTGAGGAGTTCCGTCCGGGGATTCATCTTCTGGGGAACCATCGCGTTCTTCGCCTTCAGCCTCGTCTCGGTGGTGGCGCTGACGAACATGTGGGTCATCTCCCACCTCGGGCTTCTCGCCCAGTTGAACCTGAACGTCATCGCCTGGGGATCGCTGCTGTGCAGGCGCCCCTTCACGATCGATTACGCCAAGCTGCACGTGCCGCAGGAGCTGTGGACCCATCCGCGGTTTCTGCGCAAGAACTATCTCATCACGGGGATCTGGGGAGTCTATTTCCTTCTCGGCCTTGCCCTGGCCGAGATTCGGATCTACGAGCCGCAGGTGAGCCATATCCTGCTCGAGGTACTCGACAACGGCCTCATGCTCGGGGCGGTGCTGCTCACCTCCCATTTTTCGAAAAAAGGAAAAGGGGCATACACGCCCTCCGAATCGGGCGAATCCGTTCCCGCGTCGGCGGACTGAGCCGCGGACGCCGCGGGTCTCTTCCTCGGGCGGTGCGGGGAACTCCCGCGTGTTTGCGGGCCCGATGCGGTTTTCGGGAGACAAAAGATGCAAGAGGGGTTCCCTTGAGTGGGAACCCCTCTTGCATCTTT